>NZ_QHJY01000313.1 GCF_003185805.1 Caulobacter sp. D5 | reverse complement strand
TGTCAGCAGCCGCTTCCCCCTCCGGCCCTCCGGGCCACCTCCCCCTTCAGGGGGAGGATCGTCAAGCCAGTCCCGCCCGTCCGTAATACAGCGTCCCAACGCTCTCGCGCTTCAGCCCGCGCGCGATCCGCGGGCCGAACTTGGTCGCCGACAGCAGGCGCTGAACCATCCCCTCGTCCCCCGCCCGGCGGAACGCCCGGGCCGAAGCCGACCACAGCGCCGTGGTCGCCGGATGCGGCGCGACGAGGCCGGCGGCGAGGCCGAGGGCCAGCAGGCTCCAGCCGGCGGCGCGGGCGGTGATGCGATCAGGACGGGTCATGGTCGTGCTCCTTTCTGACGGGGTCGAGGAGGACCGCCGGGGGCTGGGCGGTGTGGCGGTCCTCCTCGGGCCGCCGGATAGTCCTTTCCAGGCTATTCGGCGGCGATGGCGATCTCGTCGGCGGAGATCCCCAGGCGGTAGGCGACGCCGGCCCCGTAGGCCGGATCGGCGCGATGGAAGTGCACCAGCTGGCGCTTCTGGATCTCGACCGGCACGCCGTGCATGGCCGCGGCGATGTTGTCGAACAGCTGGCGCTGCTGGTCGGCGCTCATCAGCCGGAACAGGTCGCCTGGCTGACTATAGTCATCGTTCCCGTCGCGGTGGCTGTAGCGGTCGGCGTCGCCGTGGATCGGCAGCGGCGGCTCGGCGACCGAGGGATCCTCCACCGGCCCGCCGAAGCTGTTGGGCTCGTACCAGGCGTCAGTGCGCGGCGGGCTGTCGAACCGCATCGCGCCGTCGGCGTGGTAGTGGTGCACCGGGCAGCGTGGACGGTTCACGGGCAGCGCCTCGTAGTGGGTGCCGATCCGGTAGCGGTGCGCATCGGCGTAGGAGAAGATCCGCGCCTGCAGCATCTTGTCGGGCGAGAAGCCGATGCCCGGCACGATGTTGGACGGCGAGAACGAGCTCTGCTCCACCTCAGCGTGGTAGTTGTCCGGATTGCGGTTCAGCTCCAGCACCCCGACCTCGATCAGCGGATAGTCCGCGTGCGGCCAGACCTTGGTCAGGTCGAACGGGTTCCAGCGGAAGCTCGCGGCCTGGGCCTCCGTCATGATCTGCACGTAGAAGGTCCAGCGCGGGAAATCGCCCTTCTCGATGGCCTCGAACAGGTCGCGCTGGGCGCTCTCGCGGTCGTTGGCGATGACCGCGTTACCTTCCGCGTTCGTCCAGTTCTTGATGCCCTGCTGGGTCTTGAAGTGGAACTTCACCCACACGCGCTCATTGGCGGCGTTGAGGAAGCTGTAGGTGTGGCTGCCAAAGCCGTGGACATGGCGATAGCTCTGCGGCAGGCCCCGGTCCGAGAACAGGGTCGTCACCTGGTGCAGGCTTTCCGGCGACAGGCTCCAGAAGTCCCACATCGCCGTCGGCGAGCGCAGGTTCGACACCGGGTGGCGCTTCTGGGTGCGGATGAAGTCGGGGAACTTCAGCGGATCGCGCAGGAAGAACACCGGGGTGTTGTTGCCCACCAGGTCCCAGTTGCCCTGCTGCGTATAGACCTTCAGGGCGAAGCCGCGCACGTCACGCTCGGCGTCGGCCGCGCCGCGCTCGCCGGCCACGGTCGAGAAGCGCAGCAGCACCTCGCTCTCCGCGCCCGGTTGCAGGGCGGCGGCCTTGGTCCAGCCGCTGATGTCGTGGGTGATCTTCAGCACGCCGTAGGCGGCCGAGCCCTTGGCGTGGACGGCGCGCTCGGGCACCCGCTCGCGGTTCTGGTGGGCCAGCTTTTCCATCAGCTGGTAGTCCTGCATCAGCAGGGGCCCGCGCGGGCCGGCCGACAGGCTGTTCTGGTTATCCGCGATCGGCGCCCCGGCGCTCGTCGTCATGGTGATCTTGGTCATCTCGGCCCTCGTCATCTCGCAGCACCACTGTCCCAGGCGGCGCCCGATAAATCCAATTGATCGTTTTTGCCGACAGTATCGGCTCGATCTATCGAAGCCTAGGCGGGACGATAGGACGGGTCTTGAACGGCCACGCCTCGACCCGGAGCGTCCGGCGGTCTAATCCAGGGCCATGACCGCCATCCTGCCCGACGCCGCCGCCGCCAACTGGGTCGACCGCTACGCCCCGGCCGCCTTGCGCCCCTGGCTGAAGCTGGGACGGTTCGACCGCCCGGCCGGCATCTGGCTGCTGATGCTGCCCGGCTGGCAGGGCATCGCCCTGGCCGCGGCCGAGAAGGGCCAGCTGCCCAATCCCTGGCTGCTGATCGCCTTCTTCGTCGGGGCGGCCCTGATGCGGGCGGCCGGCTGCGCCTTCAACGACATCGTCGACCGCGACTTCGACGCCCAGGTGGCTCGCACCGCCCTGCGCCCGATCCCGGCCGGCCTGATCACCGTCAAGCAGGCCTGGCTGTTCCTGGTGGGGTGCAGCCTGACCAGCTTCCTCATCCTGATCTGCCTGGGCTGGCTGGCGATCGGACTCGGCGTGGCCTCGCTGCTGCTGGTGGCCGGCTATCCGTTCATGAAGCGCATCACCTGGTGGCCGCAGGCGTGGCTGGGCCTGACCTTCAACTGGGGCGCCCTGCTCGGCTACGCCGCCGCCACCCATTCGCTCTCGTGGTCGGCCGCCCTGCTCTACGCCTCGGGCATCTTCTGGACCCTGGGCTACGACACGATCTACGCCATCCAGGACATCGAGGACGACGCCCTGGCCGGGGTGAAGTCATCGACCCGCCGCCTGGGCTCCAAGGTCCGCCAGGGCGTGGCGATCTTCTACGTCCTGGCCTTCGTGCTGGCCCTCTGCGCGGCGTGGGTCGGTGGCCTCGGACCGCTGTTCCTGCCGCTGCTGGGCCTCTACGGCCTGCACCTGTCGCGCCAGGCCGTGGCCGTGAAGCTCGACGACGGGCCGGGCGCGCTGAAGCTCTTCAAGTCCAACGCCCAGGCCGGGGCGATCCTTGTCCTGGCGCTGGTGGCGGGAGCGTGGACGCCGGCGGGGTTCTGAGGCCGCAAGACCCCCTCAGTCGCTCCGCGACAGCTCCCCCAGAGGGGAACATCTTCTTGGCTCGGCGTTACTCGATCCTCCCCCTCTGGGGGAGGTGGCCCGGAGGGCCGGAGGGGGCCTCCCCGGTCAAAACGGCCCCGCGCGGTAGATCCGCTCCATCGACCGCTCCAGCTCGCCGAGGCGGCGGTCGTAAACCCGCGCCAGGCACGCCCGGTTGGCCTTGCAGCCCGCCCGCTCATTCAGCCAGGCCTGCTGGCTGTCCATCAGCGCCCCGCGCGCACCCATGCCCATCGTCTTCTTGTTGACGTCGTAGAGCACGCTCATCCGCACGTCCTTGTTGTCGAGGCTGCGGTCGGCGCAGATCGCCTTCTCGTCGGCCCGCCTAGCCTTGGCGCAGTCGAAGCTGGCGGCGTGGGAGGCGCCGGCGAAACCAAGCGACACAAGGGCGACGACAACAGGCAAGCGCATGAAAAGTCTCCGGAAAAGGACCTGACCTAACGGCATTCTGTCGGCTGGAACCTGAATGTGCGATGATCCGTTCCATGGCCGTCGCCGCTCGCATCAAGCCGCAGGAGCTGTTCTCGTCGGAGGACTGGGCCCGCCTGTCGCGCCGCTCGTCCTGGCGCGGGATCGCCATGGTCGCCCACGCCTGGGGCGTGATCCTGCTGGCCGGGGCGGTGTTCGTCGTCTGGCCCAACCCGTTGACCTACATCGTCGCCGTGATGCTGATCGGCGCCCGGCAGCTGGGCCTGGCGATCCTGATGCACGAGGCCGCGCATGGCGGGCTGCACCCCAATCTCAAGGTCAACGACTGGCTGGGCGAGTGGCTGTGCGCAGCCCCGCTGGGCGCCGCGCTGAACGCCTACCGCCCCTATCACCTGACCCACCACAAGTTCGCCCAGCAGGCCGAGGACCCGGACCTCGTCTTGTCGGCCCCGTTCCCGACCACGCGCGCCTCGCTGCGCCGCAAGATCATCCGTGACCTGACGGGCCAGACCTTCTTCAAGCAGCGGTTCGGACCGATCCTGGCGGGCCTGAAGAAGCGCCAGCATGGCCAGGCCCCGGGCGCGATCTTCGCCCGCGCGGCGGCCGGCCAGAAGCGGTTCCTGCTGATCAACCTGGCCATGCTGGTCGCGCTCAGCGCCGTCGGCCTGTGGTGGGCGTGGCTGGCGCTGTGGATCGTGCCGATGGCCACCTGGTTCCCGCTGGTCACCCGCCTGCGCAACATCGCCGAGCACGCCCTCGTCGCCAAGGACGAGCCCGATCCCTTCCGCCACGCCCGCACCACCAAGGCCAACTGGCTCGAGCGCGCCCTCGTGGCCCCCTACCACGTCAACTTCCACGCCGAGCACCACCTCTTCATGCACGTGCCCTGCTGGAACCTGCCGCAGGCGCACCGGCTGCTTCGGGAGAAGGGGCTGACCGAGGGCATGCTGAACGCGCCGGGGTACCTCACGGTACTGAAGGCAGCGTCGGGGAAGGTGGCGGCTTAACCCCCTCCGGCCCTCCGGGCCACCTCCCCCAGAGGGGGAGGATCTGGAAAGCGCCGAGCAAGATGCTCCCCCTCTGGGGGAGCTGTCGCGGAGCGACTGAGGGGGTCTCGCGCGAGCGCGAAACGCCTATAACCCGCCCATGATCGTCCAGACCCTGGAAGGCCGCCGGGCCTTCATCGCCGACAACACCCGCCTGCTGCCCACGCCGCACGCGCCTGAACTCCTGTTGCACCTGGCCGACGAAATCACGCCGATCTGGAAGCTGACCGAGGAAGCCCTCGAAGAGATCGGCCTGCCGCCGCCGTTCTGGGCCTTCGCCTGGGCCGGCGGCCAGGCCCTGGCGCGCTACGTGCTGGACCACCCCGAGATCGTGCGCGGCAAGCACGTGATCGACTTCGCCACCGGCTCGGGCATCGTCGCCGTCGCGGCGATGAAGGCGGGCGCGGCGAGCGTGCTGGCGGCCGACATCGATGTCTTCTGCGAGGCGGCCGTGGCGATGAACGCACAGGCCAACGGCGTCGAGATCGGCTTCACCGACGTCAACCTGCTGGACGCGCCGCCGCCGGCCGCCGACGTGCTGCTGGCCGGCGACATCTGCTACGAGGGCCCGATGGCCAAGGCGGTCATGGCCTGGCTGGCCCAGGGCCGCGCGGCCGGGGCGGCGGTGCTGGTCGGCGATCCGGGCCGCACCTACTTCCCCAAGGAGGGCCTGGTGAAGCTGGCCGAATACCAGGTGCCCACCACCCGCGAACTGGAAGACCTGGCGGTGAAGCGCACCAGCGTCTGGACTCTGCCCTGAGCGCTGATTAGAACATAATGAGAACATTCTGAGGAGCACGCCCATGCGCGAGGACGGCAAGATCGACTATATCGAGTGGGCGGGCGGCGAGCTGCCGGCCACCAAGGCCTTCTATTCGGCCGCCTTCGGCTGGACCTTCACCGACTACGGCCCCGACTACGCGGCCTTCGAGGGCCAGGGCGCCGACGGCGGCTTCGTCGGCGACGTCACCGAGGAACCGGCCAAGCCGCTGGTGGTGCTCTACGCCGTCGATCTGGAAGCCATGGAAGCCAAGGTGACGGCGGCCGGCGGCGTGGTGGTGAAGCCGATCTTCGAATTCCCCGGCGGCCGGCGGTTCCACTTCCTGGATCCGGCCGGCAACGAACTGGCCGTGTGGAGCGCGACGGGGTTCGAATAAAGCGATCCTCCCCCTCTGGGGGAGGTGGCCCGGAGGGCCGGAGGGGGGCCGTTTTCAGCCGCCGCAGACTGAAAAGTCCTCCCCCCAACGATCGCTGCGCGATCGCCTCCCCCACAGGGGGAGGTTCCTTCCCCCTCAGTCGCTCCGCGACAGCTCCCCCTTCAGGGGGAGCATCTGGAACCCGCAAAAACCGTCACAAACCCTGGCTAAGTTCCGCACCCTGACGATTGGGGAATCCAGGTGGGCCAGCGGAGCTGCGGCGACTGCGGGATGTGCTGCAAGCTGATGGGCGTCGAGGCCATCGGCAAGGCCCCTCACGCCTGGTGCGGCCATTTCCGCAAAGGGGCCGGCTGCGCGATCTATGCCGACCGCCCCAAGGCCTGCGCCGACTTCTCCTGCTACTGGCTGAACGCCGAGGGCCTGTCGGACGACTGGCGGCCCGACCGCGCCCGCTTCGTCCTGCACCGCGAGGACGGCGGCCGGCGGCTGATCGTCGAGGTCGATCCGGCCCAGCCCCAGGCCTGGCGCAAGGCTCCCTATCACGCCACCTTTCGCGACTGGGCCCGGCGCGGTGCGGCCGGCGGCCTGACCCTCAACGTGCTGGTCGGCCCCCGCGCCTTCGAGATCCGCGCCGACGGCGATGTTGATCTCGGTATCGTCCGCGACATGGCCGCCAAGCCCTTCGCGGGAGCCGCCCAATGAGCGACGTCGCCCCCGGCCCCGCGCCTGGCCCAGCCCCTGGAAAGGCCTGCGGCTCCTGCGGCATGTGCTGCAAGGTGCTGGCCATCGACGAGCTGAACAAGCGCGACGGCGTCTGGTGCGGCCACTTCAGGAAGGGCGGCGGCTGCGGCTCCTACGAGACCCGTCCGGGCGCCTGCCGGGGCTTCCACTGCCTGTGGCTGACCTCGGAAAAGCTCGACGAGACCTGGCGGCCCGACAAGGCCGGCTTCCTGATGTACTCCGACCGCGACGGCAAGCGGCTCAACGTGGTGGTCGATCCCGGCAAGCCGGCGGCCTGGAAGCGCGAGCCCTACTACCGCCGCATCAAGGCCATGTCGCAGCGGGCCTATGACGGCTACGAGCTGGTGGTCTGCGTCGGCGACCGCCGCACCGTGGTCTTCCCGACCGAGGACGTCGAGCTGGGCGTGCTGAACCCCGGCCACAAGCTGGTCAGCGGCTATGTGAACCGCGACGGCGCCCAGGTCCCCTTCGCCATGGTGCTGAGCGACGCCGAGGGCTGAGCGCCCGGACTGCTGAAACGGGCTCAGCAGGCCGTGGACGCGCCCGTGGCTAATCCCACCGCCTGAAGGGCGCTATGTGAGCCTCCTGAACCAAGGAGAGGCTCATGAGCGACGTCGTCGTAGTCATCGGGGCCGGCCAGATCGGCTAGGCGATCGCCCGACGTGTAGGCGTCGGCAAGCGCGTGCTGCTGGCCGACATGAAGCGCGAGAACGCCCAGGCCGCCGCCGAGGTGCTGGCCGACGCCGGCTACGAGACCCACGTCGCCGTGGTCGACGTCGCCTCGCGGGAAAGCGTTCAGGCCCTGGTCGCCACCGCCACGGCCCTCGGCGCGGTCACCGGCCTGATCCACGCCGCCGGCGTCTCGCCCAGCCAGGCGCCGGCGAGCGTCATCCTCAAGGTCGACCTCTACGGGACGGCCCTGGTGCTGGAGCTGTTCGGCGAGGTGATTGCGCCCGGCGGCTCCGGCGTCGTCATCGCCTCGCAGTCGGGCCACCGCCTGCCGCCGCTCAGCGTCGAACAGAACCACGCCCTGGCCACGACCCCGACCGAAGCGCTGCTGGCCCTGCCCTTCCCTGGCTCCGGAAGTGGTCACCGATCCGCTGAACGCCTACCAGCTCTCCAAGCGCGGCAATGCGCTGCGGGTGGCCGCCCAGGCCGTGCGCTGGGGCGCGCGCGGAGCACGGATCAACGCCATCAGCCCCGGCATCGTCATGACGCCCCTGGCCCGCGACGAACTCACCGGCCCGCGTGGCGCAGGCTATCGCCGGATGATCGAGGGATCGGCGGCGGGGCGCGCCGGAACGCCCGACGAGGTCGGAGCCGTCGGCGCCCTGCTGATGGGCCCCGACGGCGGCTTCATCACCGGCAGCGACATCCTGATGGACGGCGGGGTGACGGCCGCCTGGCTCTACGGAGACCTGGCGAAAGGATAAGCGGCTAGGCCGGCGCCTGGGCCGCGAGCACCGCGAAGGCGACCAGACCGCTGGCCACCATCAGGCTGAACCACAGCCTATGACGCCGGATCAGGGGCGCTGCGGGATCGATGGCGCGATAGCGGGCCGTCACCCGTTCCCACTTGGCCGCGTGCCAGCCCAGGGTCGTCTCCTTCGGCGCGCCGGGATCGGCGTGGCGATTGACCACCTCGACCATCTCGGAGATCGCCCGGTTGGAGCGGATACAGGCATAGATCGTGAAGGCGAGGCTGGCGATCCCGCCGCCCCAGACGGCCGCGATCAGCAGCACATGCATGGCGCCTCAGCCCCGCGCCTTCACCGGAGCCGCGCCGTCGACATAGGCCTCGTTGAGATAGACCTCGGCCTCCTGCGGCGACAGGGCCGGCGCATAGCCGAAACCCTGGCCGTAGTCACAGCCCAGCTTCTGCAGCGCGTGGGCCATCTCGGCGTTCTCGACGCCCTCGGCGACGACTTCCAGGTCGAGATCCTGGCCCAGCTTGACCACCGAGCGGACGATCTTGGCCGAGCCGGCGTTGCCGCCCATGGTCCGCACGAAGTAGCGGTCGATCTTCAGCGTGTCGAACGGCAGGCGCGTCAGGTACGACAGCGACGAGAAGCCGGTGCCGAAGTCGTCCAGCGCCAGGCCGGCCCCCGCCTCGCGCAGGCTGCGCAGGATCACCGCGGCCCGCTCGGGGTCGCGCATGATGTCGCTTTCGGTGACTTCCAGCTTCAGCGCGCCGCGCGGCAGGCCGTTCTCGCGCAGCACCTGGGCCACGTCGTGCACCAGGCCCGGACGGTCGATCTCGCCGGTCGACAGGTTGACGCTGACGGTCAGGGCGCCGACGGCCGGATGGGTATGACGCCAGGCGGCCAGCTGCTTGCCGGCGCTGCGCATCATGTGCTCGCCGAGCTCGGCCATCAGGCCCATCTCTTCGATCAGCGGCAGGAATTCGTCGGGCGGCAGCAGGCCGCGGCGCGGGTGGATCCAGCGCGCCAGGGCCTCGAAGCCCGACAGGGCGCCGGTCGACAGCCGCACGACCGGCTGGAAATAGGGGATGATCTCGCCCCGGCCGATGGCGCCGCGCAGGTCGGCTTCCAGCGCCAGGCGCGACAGGCCGTCGGTCTCCATCGAGCGGCCGTAGGCGGCGGCCGAGCCGCGCCCGTTGGCGGCGGCGGCCTCGACGGCCAGCTCG
>NZ_QHJY01000035.1 GCF_003185805.1 Caulobacter sp. D5 | reverse complement strand
GGGACCGCGCGGCTGCACGCGCGGGGCCTGGGCCACGGCGACCTCTACGCTCACAACGTGCTGTGGGACGGGGAGGGCGGCGCGGCCGTGCTCAGCGACTTCGGCGCCGCCGCCTTCCTGCCGCCGGGCGAGGAACGGCGCTGGTCGGCGCTGGACGTGCGCGCCTTCGGCCTGCTGCTGGGCGAGGTACTGGGCGGGGTCGACGGCGAGGTCCCGGCCGCCCTGCGCGCCCTGGAGGCCGCCTGCGTGCAGCCGGACGGCGGCGCGCGGCCGTCGATGGACGAGGCGCTCGCCGCCCTTTCCTGAACCCTTTCCGAGAAGGGCGGATCAAGCTCTAGTAGCGGCCATGTCGAGCCTCGTCGCAAAGCTGAAGCCGTTCTTCTCGCTCAAGGGCCGGGCCGCCCGGCTGGAATACTGGCGGGTGCAGCTGACCCAGATCGTCCTGATCGCCGTGGCCATGAGCCTGGTGGTGCTGGCCACCCGCATCGGCGGCTGGCTGGGCGCGGTTCCCTGCCTGCTGTTCCTGCCGATCCTGGCCGCCGGGGTCTGCGTGGCCGTGCGCCGCCTGCACGACCGGGGCAAGGCGGCCTGGTGGATCCTGATCTTCGCCGTCGGCCCCTACGCCCTGACCGCCCTGGCCGCCGGCCTCTACGAAGGCGGCGGCCCCAACGGCGCCGAACTGGCCGCGCCCCTGCTCGGCCTTGGCGCCTTCGCCCTGTCGATCTGGGCCTGGGTGGAGCTGGGCTTCCTGCGCGGGACCAAGGGCGAGAACCGGTACGGCGCGCCGCGGCGGTAGGAAGCGCTCATACATGACCCCACTCTCTGAGAGAGAGGGGTCATTGACGCCCTCACCGCTTGCGCCCGCGCTCCACCTCGTACGGGGTCCCGTCGCGGTGGCGGTAGGTTTCCTCGCCGGGGCGGATGATCAGGTCGAGGTCGGGATAGTCGCAGCCGTCCTCGGCGGGGCGGCGCGAGCCCATTTCCAGCAGCACGGCGACGCGGTCGGAGCGGTTCTGGATCTGGTGGCCGTCAGCCACGCCGGCCTTGAAGCCCGCGCAGTCGCCGGCCCGCAGGATGGTCTCGCCCGCCTCCTCGACCAGCACGACCTCGCCCTCGACGACCCAGACGAACTCGTCTTCCGCCGTGTGCCAGTGACGCTGGCTGGACCAGGTTCCGGGCTCGAGCCGCATGAGATTGACGCCGAACTGGGTGAGGCCGACGGCGTCGCCCAGCTTCCAGCGCTGCCTGGCCTTGCACGGGGCGTCGAACGGCGGCGGATAGGCCGTGCCGTGGCGGGTGGGAGCCTTGTCGATGTCGATCTTGGGCATGGTCGGCCTTGGCAAGTTCGTGCGCGGTTTGCGTCCCGCCGAAGGGAAGCTTAAAGCCTGCACCATGACCAGTCCCGCGCCCGTTTCCGTCAGCATCGACGCCGTCGAGCTGGCCCAAGCCCTGATCCGCCGCCCCTCCGTCACCCCCGCCGACGAGGGCGCGATGGACGTGCTCCAGCGCCAGCTGGAAGGGTTGGGTTTCAATTGCCGGCGCATGAAGTTCGGCGAGATCGAGAACCTCTACGCCAAGCGCGGCACGGCGCGGCCCAACCTCTGCTTCGCCGGCCACACCGACGTGGTGCCGGTGGGCGACGACGCGGCCTGGACGGCCGGGCCGTTCGAGGCGCAGATCAAGGACGGGGTGCTCTACGGCCGCGGCGCGGTCGACATGAAATCAGCCATCGCCGCCTTCATCGCCGCCGTGGCCAATACGGAAGAGGTTCCCGGTTCGATCAGCTTCCTGATCACCGGCGACGAGGAGGGCGTGGCCGAGGACGGCACCGTGAAGGTGG
>NZ_QHJY01000312.1 GCF_003185805.1 Caulobacter sp. D5 | reverse complement strand
TGGCCTTCGAGAAGCTGAAGGCGGCGCTGTTTGAGTGAGGAACGCCTCCCTCCGCTAGGCCTCCCCCCTCTGGGCCTCCCCCCCCTGGGCCTCTACGTCCACTGGCCCTACTGCGCCCGCATCTGCCCCTATTGCGACTTCAACGTCGTGCGCGACCGGGGGCGGACCGACGAGCAGGCGGCCCTGGCTGACGCGATCGTCGCCGACATGACCGCCCAGCGCGCCCTGACCGGGCCGCGCCGCCTGCTGTCGATCTTCTTCGGCGGCGGCACGCCCTCGCTGATGGACCCGGCCGCCGTCGCCCGCGTGATCGCGACCGCCAAGACGCTGTGGAGCCCGGCCGACGACCTGGAGATCAGCCTCGAGGCCAATCCCACCGACGCCGAGGCCGGCCGCTTCGAGGCGCTGGCGCAGGCGGGCGTGGCGCGGCTGTCGCTGGGCGTCCAGGCGCTGGACGACGCCTCGCTGAAGATGCTTGGCCGCAACCACGACGCCGGCTCGGCCAGGCGGGCCGTCGCCACGGCCGCGCGCCTTTTCCCGCGCCTGTCGGTCGATTTGATCTACGCCCGCCCCGGCCAGACCGACGCCGCCTGGCGCGAGGAGCTGGGAGAGATGCTGGCCTACGGACCCGAGCACGTCTCGCCCTACCAGCTGACCATCGAGGCCGGCACCGCCTTCGACCGCGCGGTGGGGCGCGGCAGGATCGTGCCGCCCGACGAGGACCTGGCCGCCCAGCTGTTCGAAACCACGCAGGAGGTGCTGGAGGCCGCCGGCTTCGACGCCTACGAGGTTTCCAACCACGCCCGGGGACCGGCCGCCCGCTCGCGCCACAACCTCGTCTACTGGCGAGGCGTCGACTATGTGGGCGTCGGCCCCGGCGCCCATGGTCGCCTGACGTTGCCGTCGGGTAAGCTCGCCACCACCGCCCGGGCGAAGATCACCGACTACATCGCCGCCGTCGCCCGCGACGGGACCGGCTTCGAGCGCGAGGACCTCACCCCCGTCGAGGCCGCCGAGGAGCGCCTGCTGCTGGGCCTGCGCATCGACGACGGCGTGGCCTTTGCCGAGATGGCCGCCCTCGACCTTTCGGCGGACACGCCCAAGGTGAAATCGCTGGTCGAGTCCGGGCTTCTGGTCGATGACCCTTATCGTCTGCGCGCCACGCGTCAGGGCAGGCTCGTGCTCGACCGGCTTACGGGCATGCTGGCGACCTGATAACTGTTCGCGACACCTTCTCCGGGGCAGCGCCCCACACAAGGATAGTTCCGCGTCTTGAGCCGTCTGCTTCCCCCGCCCGTCCTGTCCGACGCCCCCCTCGCGCCCGGCCTCTATCTCGTGGCCACGCCGATCGGGAACCTGCGCGACATCACCCTGCGGGCGCTCGACGTGCTGGCGGCCTGCGACCTGCTCCTGGCCGAGGACACCCGCGTCACCGGCAAGCTGCTGTCGGCCTATTCCATCAAGACCAAGCTGGAGCGCCACGACGAGCACGTGGCCGAACGCGCCATCCCGGTCATCCTGGAGCGGCTGGAGGCCGGCGAGCGCGTGGCCCTGGTCTCGGACGCCGGCACGCCGATGGTCTCCGACCCCGGCTACCGCCTGGCCCGCGAGGCGATCGCGGCCGGCCATCCGGTGTTTCCGATCCCCGGCGCTTCCGCCGCCCTTGCGGCGCTCACCCTGGCCGGCCTGCCCACCGACCGCTTCCTGTTCGCCGGCTTCCCGCCGCCCAAGAGCGGCGCGCGCAGGACCTTCCTGGAGGAATTCGCCAACGTCCGCGCCACCCTGATCTTCTTCGAAGGCGCCTCGCGGGTGGACGACACCCTGGCCGACATGGCCGCCGTGTTCGGCGCCGATCGTCCGGGCGCGGTGTGCCGTGAACTGACCAAGCTCTACGAGACCTGCGTGCGCGGCCCCCTGGGCGAGCTGGCCGTCGATCCCCGCTTCGAGGCCCCCAAGGGCGAGATCGTCATCCTGGTCGGTCCCGGCGAGGAGAAGGCCGCCAGCGCCGACGACGCCGAGGCCGCCCTGCGCGAGGCCATGACCCGCCTGCCCCTGGGCGAGGCCGCCTCGGAGGTGGCCAAGGCCCTGGGCCTGTCGCGCAAGGACCTCTACCGCCAGGCCCTGGCCCTGAAGGAGGCCGGATGACGGCCGGTCCCTTCCGCGACATCCGCAGCGCACGCGGCGCGGCCGCCCGCCGCTCCGGTCGCCGGGCCGAAGCGATCGCCGCCGCCTGGCTGATGCTGAAGGGCTACCGCATTCTCGGCTTCCGCCTGGCCACCCGCGCGGGCGAGATCGACATCCTGGCGCAACGCGGACGCGTCTTGATCGTTGTCGAGGTCAAGAGCCGGACGAGCCTGGAGGCGGCGCTGGAGGCGGTGAGCTTCGAACAACGGATGCGCCTGCGTCGCGCGGGCGCGCTGGCCGCGGCCTCGCGCGCCGGGCTGAAGGGCATGGCCGTGCGCCTGGACCTGCTGGCGATGTCGCCCGGCCGCCCGCCCCGCCACGTCCCCGACGCCTGGCCCGATGACGGGAGGGGCTGGGCATGACCCGTGACGAGGCCGAGGCAATCCTCACCCGCGCCGGCGAGCACGACGACGACGGCTTCCCGCTGTTCGAGGCGGCCACGGCCTGCGCGGTGCACGACGATCCCGACCGCGACGAGCAGCCGGCCCTCGACCTGGCCCGCTCGGCCGTCGAGCGCCTGAAGAGCCGCCTGCGCAGCGAGTCGCCCGAAGAGGCCATCGCCGAGACCATGGCCGGCGACCTGCGCCTGACCGGCGACCTCCTGACCTACGACCACCCCGACAACGCCGACGTCATCGCCATCGCTGAGCGCCGCAAGGGCCTGCCCGTGGCCCTGGGCGTCTTCTACATCCACGCCGCCCGCGAGGCGGGGCTGGAGGTGTTCGGCGTCGACTTCCCCGGCCACTTCCTGCTGCGCATCGAGACCGACGAGGGTCCGCTGGCGCTGGATCCGTTCAGCGAGGGCCGGGTGGTGCTGCCCTCGGAGCTGTCGCGCCGGGCCCTGCGCACCGGCCTGATGCCCGACGTCGCGGCAAGGCTCGACCAGCTGATGGCCCCGATCTCCGACCGCGCCGTGCTGATCCGCCTGCAGAACAACATCTTCGCCCGCGCCCAGCAGGCCCGCGACTGGGCCCGCGCCGAGCGCTCGGCCCTGCGCCGCGCCCTGCTCGACCCCACCGACCACCACCCCTGGCTCGACGTCGCCGCCGCCCGCGAAGGCCAGGGCGCCCTGGCCGGGGCGCTGCAGGCCCTGTCGCGCGCGCAGACGCTGGATGGGGGCGCGACGATCGCGGCCCGAGCCGCACGCGAACGCGTGCGGCTCAGACTTAACTAGAGAGGGCCGCACGAGAGCGGGTGCGGCTCCGCCTCAACTGATCCCTCTCCCCTTGCGGGAGAGGGTGGCCTCCGAAGGAGGTCGGGTGAGGGGTCGAAAGCCCGATCCGCCGCGACCGGTGGATCGGCTGGGTGAAAACGGGTCGTTCTGAGAAACCCCTCATCCGACGGCCGGAGTTTACCCTCGGGCCGGCTTTGCCGGACCCGGGGGCCGCCACCTTCTCCCGCAAGGGGAGAAGGATTCGGAGATCGGCCCTCGCAATCGCCCAGCTTCGACTTAACTAGACACCAGCGCCCCGGAACCGTGTACCTGTGCGCGCAAGTCAAAACGCCCCAGGAGTCCCCATGTCGTTGCGCGTCGCCGTCCAGATGGATCCCGTCCTGGGGATCAACATCGACACCGACACCACCTTCCTGATGATGATGGAGGCCAAGATCCGCGGCCATAAGCTGTGGTTCTACACCCCCGACAAGCTTTCCCTGGAGGACGGCCGGGTCTTCGCCCGCGCCCAGCCGCTGGAGGTGTTCGCCGAGAAGGGCGCCCACGCCAAGCTCGGCGAGACCGTGCTGCTGGACATGAAGGACGACGTCGACGTGGTGCTGATGCGCCAGGATCCGCCGTTCGACATGGCCTACATCACGGCCACGCACTTTCTCGAAAAGGTTCACCCCCACACCCTGGTGGTGAACAATCCCGCGGAAGTGCGCAACGCGCCCGAAAAGCTGTTCGTCACCGACTTCCCCGGCGTGCAGCCGCCGACCCTGATCACCTCCGACCACGAGGCGATCTACGACTTCCGCGCCCGCCACGGCGACATCGTCCTGAAGCCCCTCTACGGCGGCGGCGGCTCGGGCGTGGCCCGTCTGCTGGCGGACGATCCCAATCTCGACGCCCTGCTCGAACTGCACGCCATGATCGGCCGCGAGCAGGTCATCGCCCAGAAGTTCGTCCCGGCCGTCAGCAAGGGCGACAAGCGCGTGCTGCTGGTCGACGGCAAGCCGGTCGGCGCCATCAACCGCGTGCCGGCCGCCGGCCAGGTGCGCTCGAACCTGCGCGTCGGCGGCCGGGCCGAGGCCGTCGAGCTGACCGCCCGCGACAAGGAGCTGTGCGCCATCATCGGCCCGGAGCTGAAAAAGCGCGGCCTGCTGTTCGTCGGCATCGACGTGATCGGCGACTATCTGACCGAGATCAACGTCACCTCGCCCACCGGCGCGCAGCAGTTGAAGCGGTTCAGCGGAATCGACGCCGCCGCGATCCTCTGGGATCGGATCGAAGCCATCCGATCAACCTCTGCTTGAACAAGTGTCGCTAGTATACTGAATCGTCACACTTTCTCAAAACGTTCGATTTTTGTTCTTGCTCCGAACCGGTCCCCATGCTGGACTTGTGGATAACTAGGACAAAAACCGGGGGATCGGGATGGCGGCCAAGGTCGTCACGGTGGCGTTCGAGGGCGTCGAGGCGCGTCGCGTCGACGTCGAGGTGCAGCTGACCGGCGGTCAGGTCGCCTTCGCCGTCGTCGGCCTGGCCGACAAGGCCGTGGCCGAAAGCCGCGAGCGCGTGCGGGGCGCCTTCGCCGGTCTCGGGCTGTCGATGCCAGGCAAGCGCATCGTCGCCAACCTGGCCCCCGCCGACCTGCCCAAGGAGGGCACGCACTACGACCTGCCGATCGCCCTGGCGGTGCTGGCGGTGATGGGCGTGGTCCCGGCCGACGCGCTGGACGGCTGGGCGGCGATGGGCGAGCTGTCGCTCGACGGCCGCATCGTCGCCTGCGCCGGCGCCCTGCCCGCGGCCATGGCGGCCGGGGCCATGGATCTGGGCCTGATCTGCCCCGAGGCCTGCGGGCCGGAAGCCGCCTGGGCCGGCGGCACGCGGATCCTGGCGCCGCGCTCGCTGGTGGCCCTGATCAACCACTTCCGGGGCAGCCAGATCCTTTCCGCCCCCTCCCCCGGCCCCGTGATCGAGGGCGAGCGGGCCAAAGACCTGCGCGACGTCAAAGGCCAGGAGCAGGGCAAGCGGGCGCTGGAGATCGCCGCGGCCGGCGGCCACAACCTGCTGTTCGTCGGCCCGCCCGGCTCGGGCAAGTCGATGCTGGCCCAGCGCCTGCCGGGCCTCCTGCCGCCGCTGACCTCGGGCGAGCTGCTGGAGACCTCGATGGTCCATTCGGTGGCCGGGCTGATCGCCAAGGGCACGCTCACCCGCGCCCGCCCCTTCCGCAGCCCCCACCACAGCGCCAGCATGGCCGCCCTCACCGGCGGCGGGCTGAAGGCCAAGCCGGGCGAGGTGTCGCTGGCCCATAACGGCGTGCTGTTCCTCGATGAACTGCCCGAGTTCGGCGTCCAGGCCCTGGACAGCCTGCGCGCGCCGCTGGAGACCGGCGAGGTGATGGTCGCCCGCGCCAACGCCCACATCCGTTATCCGGCCCGCGTGCAGCTGGTCGCCGCCATGAACCCGTGCCGCTGCGGTCACGGCGGAGCCGGGCGCGGCGCCTGCGGCAAGGCCCCGCGCTGCCAGCGCGACTACCAGGGCCGGGTGTCGGGTCCGCTGATGGACCGCATCGACCTGGCCGTCGACATGCCCGCCGTCACCGCCGCGGACCTGGCCCTGCCGGCCTCCAGCGAAGGCTCGGCCGAGGTCGCCGCCCGCGTGGCGGCCGCTCGTCGCCTGCAAGCCGAGCGCGCCGAGAACGTCATGCCCGGAACGCCCGAGGTGCTGAACGGCCGCGCCGAAGGCGAACTGCTGGAGCGCATCTGCGCCCTAGACGAGCCCGGCCGCACCCTGCTGACCCGCGCCGCCGAAGCCGGCCGCCTCTCCGCCCGCGGCTGGACCCGCACCCTGCGCCTGGCCCGCACCATCGCCGACCTGGAAGGCGCGGCGTCGGTCAAGCGCGTGCACATCGCCGAGGCCCTGGCGCATCGCAGGACGGCGACGGTCGGGGAAATGGAAACCCTCTGATCCTCACTCCCCGTGCGACGGCAACCACGACGTGGTGGAGGGACCGAGACCGAGCGCCGCGCCAGATCCTCCCCCCCCCCTGGGGGAGGTGGCCCAAAGGGCCGGAGGGGGGCCGTTTTCAGCTTCCCCAGCGCCGGCCGGCCTTTTCCCCGTAAAATCCCCGCGAAAGCGGGGACCCAGGCTTTTCCATTCCCTCTCCCCTTGCGGGAGAGGGTGGCCTGCGAAGCAGGTCGGGTGAGGGGTCTC
>NZ_QHJY01000311.1 GCF_003185805.1 Caulobacter sp. D5 | reverse complement strand
CGCGGGCGTCGCCGGCCTGGGCCTGTCGGCGGCCGCCAGTGCGGCGACCGTCGCCGACGAGGCCGTGGCCACCGCCGCGCCGGACAACGGCGACACCACCGAAGTCTCCGGCGTCCAGGTCGACAGCAAGAAGGCCCAGGCCGCTTCGCCGAAGATTACCGCGCCGCTGCGCGATACGCCAAAGTCGATCACCGTCATCCCGCGCGACCTCATCGACCAGACCGGTTCGGTCAGCCTGGTCGAGGCGCTGCGCACCGTGCCCGGCATCACCTTCGGCGCGGGCGAGGGCGGCAACCCGGTCGGCGACCGTCCGTTCCTGCGCGGCTACGACGCCCAGTCAGCCACCTATGTCGACGGCCTGCGCGACATCGGCTCCCAGTCGCGTGAAGTGTTCAACGTCGAGAACGTCGAGGTCGTGAAGGGCGCGACCGGCAGCTACGGCGGCCGCGGCGGCGCCGGCGGCGGCGTCTTCATCAATAACAAGGCCCCGACCCTGAAGGACTCGATCGGCGGGCAGGTCGCGGTCGGCACCGCCGACTACAAGCGCGCCACCTTCGACGTGAACCACGTGGTCGCCGAAGGCGTGGCCGTGCGCCTGAACCTGATGGCCCACGACGCCGGCGTCGATGGCCGCGACGAGGTCCACTACAGCCGCTGGGGCGTGGCGCCGTCGATCGCCTTCGGCCTGGATACCGATACCCGTATCGTCGTCAGCTACTATCACATGCAGAGCGACGACATCCCCGACAGCGGGATCCCGTACAACAACCCGACCTTCGTGGCCCGCACCGACGGCCGCGCGCGCGTCTACCAGACCGGCGACGGCCAGCCGCTGCTCGCCGACCGCAGCGCCTGGTACGGCGTCAAGGGCCGCGACTTCCGCCGCGAGCGGGTGGACATGGGCACGGTCCGCTTCGAGCACGACTTCGGCGACAACCTGCACCTGCGCAACACCACCCGCTACGCTGAGACGGGCCAGGACTACATCTGGACCCAGCCCGACGACAGCAAGGGCAACATCTATTACGGCCTGGTCTGGCGCCGTCCCAACAGCCGCGTCAGCGAGGTCACCACCCTGACCAACCAGACCGACTTCTACGGCAAGTTCCAGACCGGCTCGATCCAGCACAACTTCGCCACGGGCCTGGAGCTGTCGCGCGAGGAAGGCGAGAACGACAGCTACAACGTCTATTACAACGGCGCCCTGGCCTCGACGTTCAGCAGCTGCTCGGCCGCGGCCATCGCCGCCTATGTCTGCACGACGCTGGCCAACCCCAACACCAGCGACCCGTTCACCGGCACGATCTCGCGGGTCAACAACCCCAACAACTCGCGCACGGTCACCAAGTCGATCTACGGCTTCGACACCATCGAGTTCGACGAGCACTGGCAGGTGAACCTGGGCCTGCGCTACGACAGCTACGACGCCCGCTACGTCAGCGCCCGGGCGACGACCACGCCGTTCGCCCGCTCGACCTACGAGCGCAAGGACGACCTGCTGAACTACCAGGCCGCCGTGGTCTACAAGCCGACGACGGCCGGCGCGATCTACCTGTCGTACGCCACCGCCTCGACCCCGGCCGGCAACGCCCTGAACCAGGGCAGCGACGGCAACGCCCTGTCGAGCACGGTCAACGCCAACCTCAGCCCGGAAGAAAACGCCACCCTCGAGGCCGGCGCCAAGTGGGACGTGTTCGGCGGCAAGCTCAGCCTGACCGGTGCGGCGTTCGAGGTGAAGACCACCAACGCCCGCATCACCCAGACCGACGGCACCGTGGCCATGGCCGGCGAGAAGCGCGTCCGTGGCTACGAGCTGGGCGCGTCCGGCTCGATCACCGACAAGTGGGACGTCTTCGGCGGCTACACCTATCTCGACGCCATCCTGGTCAAGAACGGCGGTTCGGGCGCGGCGGCGGGCCTGACCGACGGCATGCAGTTCCCCAACACGCCCAAGCACAGCTTCGCGGTGCAGACGACGTACGAGGTTCTGCCGAAGCTGAAGGTCGGCCTGGGCGCCAACTACCAGGCCAAGGTCATGGGCAATGCCAGCGCCACCACGCCCAAGTGGGTGCCCGACTATTGGCGGTTCGACGCCAACGCCACCTACACCATCAACCAGAACCTCTCGGCCCGGCTCAACATCCAGAACCTGACCGACGAGGTCTACTACACCCAGGCCTACGCCTCGCACTACGCGACCATCGCGCCGGGGCGCTCGGCCGTCCTGTCGCTGAACGCCAAGTTCTAGGCGCGGCGACATCCCTGAACCGGCCGCGTCCGCCTTTCGGCGGGCGCGGCCTTTCGCTTTGGTGAGGGTCCATGGACACCGCCTCGGAAAACGTCTCCCCGGACGACATCGCCGCCGCCGTCGCCGAGGTCCTTTCAGGGCCGCCGGAGACCGCGCGGGCCTGGCTGGCGCAGCAGGCCGCCGCCGGCGTGGCCGAGGCTCAGGCCTTGCTGGCCCAGATGCTGCTCGACGGCGCCGGCGGTCCCGCCGATCCGGCCGGCGCTCTGGCGCTGTTCCTGCGCGCCGCCGGGGCGGGACATCCGATGGCGCTGAACATGGTCGGCCGCTGCTACGAGAACGGCTGGGGCGTGGCGGCCAATCTCGCCGTCGCGGCGCAGTGGTATCTCCAGGCCGCCGAGGCAGGTTCCGACTGGGGCATGTACAACTTCGCCACCCGGCTGATGCTGGGCGAGGGCGTGGAGGCCGATCGCAAGGCCGCCCTGGCCTGGTTTCAGAGGGCGGCCGAGTTGGGCCACGTCAAGTCGATCAACGTGGT
>NZ_QHJY01000310.1 GCF_003185805.1 Caulobacter sp. D5 | reverse complement strand
CGACTGGGCGTCGGCGGCCAGGCGCGGCGCCTGCGCGCCCTCGCGCGGCGTGACGCCGGCGGCGGCGAACCACACGGCCCATTCACCGGGCGAGCCGATGCGGGGCGCGTCCAGGATATCGGCGGGGCGCTCGAAGCCGCCCATCCGGGCCAGGAAATCCGGCGAGCACAGCGGCGTCTGCACGAAGGGCATCAGGAAGTGGGCCGTCAGGCCCGGCCAGTCGCCGTGTCCGGCGCGCAGCGCCAGGTCGGCCTCGCCGCGCGTCAGGTCGCGCATGGCCGAGGTGGTGTCCAGCCGCACGGCGATGCGCGGATGGGCCAGCTGGAAGGCGCCCAGGCGCGCCGCCAGCCAGTGGCTGGCCAGGCTCTGCATGGTGGTCAGGGCCAGCACGCCCTCGTCGGCCTCGATCAGGTCGGCGAAGGCCGAGCGCAGCAGGCCCATCGACTCGGTCGCCGCCCGTGACAGCCGCTCGCCGGCCGGGGTGAGGTCGACCTCGCGCACCTTGCGCACGAACAGCGCCTGGCCCAGCCGCTGCTCCAGCGCCTTCACCTGCCAGCTGACGGCGGCCTGGGTGACGCCCAGTTCGTCGGCGGCGCGCGTGAAGCTCTTCAGCCGGGCGGCGGCTTCGAAGGCGCGGACGGCGCCCAGCGGAACGGATGCGAGGATGTCTGCCATAAGGGTGGCTTATCCATAGCTCAGCGAACCGCGTTTGTCGCGGGCCGCGATCAAGCCGATCTTCCTGACATTGAAAGGCGTCAGGAGGCGCGATCATGGAAGAGTTCCACAAGACCCATAAGGAAACCACGTTCGGCTGGGTGTGGGCGATCGAACGCCTGATCGCCGCCTGGAAGAGCCAGGCCGCGACCCCGCCGATCCCGACGGCGCCGGTGGTCGGCTGCGACGCCCTGCCCAAGGGCGCGCGCTACCTGGTTCCGCGGTGAGGGCTCAGCGTCGGAAGCGGCGGTAGAGCAGAAACCCTATGAAGCCGGCCGCCAGGGTCAGGGCCGCCGAGATCGCCGCCCGCCAATGCACCTTGCGGTTTCTGTCGCTCTTGGCCTGGGCGGCCAGCCGCGCCTTCTGGTCCTCGGGCCGCAGCAGCCAGTCCGGGCCGGACTTGGCGCCGAGCAGGACCCGCCGGGGCGCGCCGCCGGGACCTGCGGCCAGGTCATAGTAACGCACGGTGGCGTAGCGGCCCGCATGATCGCCCACCCGTCCGCCGCCGTTCAGGCAGTCGTCGGCCACAGCGCCGACCGGCGCGCACCGCAGGCGCAGGCGACGGCCATCGACCGTCTCGTAGTCGTAACCGTCGGCCTGGGGCTTGTCGGTGGGGCTCCTGAGCACGCCGATCGTCAGGACGGTCTTGTCGCGCGGCGGCGGCGTCCAGGCCGGATCGAGCGGCGTCGCCCAGGTCCAGATCGTGTTCCAGCCGATCACGGCGACCAGAACCGGCGCGAAGCGGACGGCCAGGGCCTGGAACGGCCAGGGAGAGGGGGAAGGCTTGGTCATTTGGTCGAGGGCGAAGGCGCGGCTGGGGCCTTGCGGCGTAGCACATGGCAGGCGCCGATTCCGACGACGCAGAGCGCCAGTTCGGCGAGCTTTCGTTCCTGGCCGGAAAACGACTCCGCCCGCCGCGTGCGGAAGAACGGCTCCGTCATTCCTCGCGTTTCGCGCCGTCCAGCGTGCGCGACAGCTTCTCGGCGCGGGCGGCGTCGAGGGTCTTTTCGGCCTTGGTGCGGCCAAAGCGGGCGCGGTTCTCGGCCGCGACCTGCTTGGCGTCGGTCTTGGCCTTGGCCTTGCGGGCCTGGTTGAGGTTGAGGATCTCGGCCATGGGTTCGGTCTTGGGTCTGTCTTCAGGGCTTCGGCGCCGGCGCGGCGGCGGGCTTGGGAGCGCGCTTGCTGGCCGGGCGGATGATCAGGGTCTCCTGCAGGCGCAGGCTTTCACCCTTCTTGATCACATAGGGCGCGCGTCCGGGGAAGACGCAGTTCTGCATCGACAGCTCGTTGCGCAGGATCCAGCGGGTGACCGGCTTGTCGTTCGCCTTGCAGCTCAGCCCCACGGTCCAGGCCGGAACGCCCGAGCCGCTCGCGGCCGATGACCAGGCGAAGCCCATGGCCTTGCCGGCCTCGACCGGTTCGTTCTGCGGCTTCACCTGCTTGCCGCCCGAGCCGAACACCAGGGCGTCGGGGCGGATCAGGCGGATCGAGAAACCGCCATAGCCCTTGGCGTCGTCGCTGCCGCCCAGGGCCAGGGTGTCGGTGCGAGCGGTTATGGTCGTGTCGAAGTCGATCCGCCGCGCGCCGCCCTTCAGCGGATGGACGGTGACCTTGGTGGTCTCGGCGGCGGCGTAGACCACCTCCGGTCCGGAATTGACCAGCCAGTCGGCCTTGATGGTGACGATCCCGCGCCCGGCCGCGTCGCCCTCGAAGCCGCGGTCGTGCACGTGGAAGCTCAGGCCCTGCATGAACCAGCCGTCGCCCACGCTCTTGCCGTTCACCAGCACCTGATGCCAGCTCCAGAACGCGCCCCGCTGATGCAGGTGGTCGGCGGGGCGGTCCTCGGTCAGCACCGTTCCGTCCGGAACGTAGAGCGGGTGGACGTAGTTGGCGCGGCCCGGCTCCTTGGCCGGGTCCAGCGGCTTGGTGCGGTAGACGAGGGCGGTCTTGCCGTCTTCGGTCACGGTGATGGCGTCGTCGCTGAGCGCGGCGTCGATGCGGCCGGCGAAGGCGGGAGACGCCCCAACGAGCAGGGCGGCGGCGAGCAGGGCGGCTTTCTTCATCAGGAGAGGTCGTCCTTGGTCAGGGCGCGGGCGAGGGCGGGACGGGCGTTGGCCCGGGCCAGCCAGTCGTTATAGACGGCGTGGGGCGGCAGCATCTGGCGGGCGAACTGCAGCAGGCTGACGAACAGGATGTCGGCCGCCGAGAAATGCTCGCCCAGCAGCCAGGGCTGCTTTTCCAGGGTGGTGCGCAGGCGCTCGTCGAGGGCGGCGTACTGGGCCTTGTCCTGGTCGTCCTGCCGCTTCTTCCAGAGATTGGTCACCGCCGGCTCCAGCACGCCGGCGTAATAGGCCAGCCAGCTCAGATAGGGGCCGCGGTGCGGGTCGCTGATCATGGGCCCGAGGCCCGCGGTCGGGAACTTGTCGGTCAGGTAGAGGGCGATGGCCGCGCTTTCGGTGATCAGCACGCCTTCGTCCACCAGGGCCGGCACCTGGCCGTGCGGGTGGGGGTTGCGCGGATCGGGCGCGCCCGTGCCCGTGGTGCTGCGGAAGATGTCGACCTTCTCGATCTTGTAGGGCGCGCCCAGTTCCTCCAGCAGCCAGAGGAAGCGGGTCGAGCGCGAGCGCGGCGCGTGAAACAGGGTGAGCATGGCGGCGTCTCCTGGGACCCGTCTCTACAGCGGGTCTTGCCGGTGAACGTATGGCGAACGCGAGGTCGCCGCAATCGGGAAACCAACGGTCGCCCACGGCCGTTGATGCCTTCAGGGCCGCGCTATGACGGCGCGGCCGATGGGAGGAAACATCCATGATGGATGCATCTCAAATCCATGAACATCTGGAAGTCGTCGGATCGGACGGCAAGCACGTCGGCCGGGTCGATCATGTGGTCGGCACGGAGATCGAACTGGCCAAGTTCGACCTCGGCGGCGGCCTCAAGCACCACATGATCCCGCTGTCGTGGGTCGACTATGTCGACGACGACGCGGTGCACCTGAGCCTCACCCAGGAAGACGCCAAGGCCCGCTGGCGCGAAAAGCACTGAGGGGCGCAGGCTCAACGAAAAAGGGGACCGGCCATCGGCCGGTCCCCTTCGATCGATCTGACGCTCTGAACGCCTACTTCACGCTGGCGCAGAAGCGCTGGATGCGCTGGCAGGCGTCTTCCAGCACGTCGTTGCTGGTGGCGTAGCTGATGCGGAAGAACGGCGACAGGCCGAAGGCCGCGCCGTGCACGACCGCCACGCCCTCGGCTTCCAGCAGTTCGCCGGCGAAGTCCTCGTCGGTCTCGATGACCTTGCCCGACGGGGCCGTCTTGCCGATCACGCCGGCGCAGGACGGATAGACGTAGAACGCGCCTTCCGGGGTCGGGCAGTGCAGGCCCTGGGCCTGGTTCAGCATCGACACGACCAGGTCGCGGCGTTCCTGGAACAGCTTGGCGTTCGGCTTGATGAAGTCCTGCGGGCCGTTCAGGGCCTCCAGCGCCGCCCACTGCGAGATCGAGCAGGGGTTGGAGGTCGTCTGGCTGATCATCTTGCCCATGGCCTTGATCAGCGCTTCGGGGCCCGCGGCGTAGCCGATGCGCCAGCCGGTCATCGAATAGCCCTTCGAGACGCCGTTCATCGTCAGGGTGCGGTCATAGAGCTTGGGCTCGACCTGGGCGATGGTGGTGAATTCGAAGTCGTCGAACACCAGGTGCTCGTACATGTCGTCGGTCAGCACCCAGACCTGCGGGTGACGCAGCAGCACGTCCGCGATGGCCTGCAGCTCGGCGCGGGTATAGGCGCCGCCCGAGGGGTTGGACGGGCTGTTGATGATCAGCCACTTGGACTTCGGCGTGATCGCCGCTTCCAGCGCTTGCGGCGTGATCTTGAAGCCGCTCTCGGCGGTGGTCTCGACCGAGACGGGGGTGCCGCCGGCCAGCAGGGTCATGTCGGGGTACGACACCCAGTACGGCGCGGGGATGATCACTTCGTCGCCCGGGTTCAGGGTGGCGACCAGGGCGTTGTAGATCACCGGCTTGCCGCCAGGGGCGACGTGCACCTGGCTCGGCTTGTACTCCAGGCCGTTCTCGCGCTTGAACTTGTCGCAGATCGCCTGCTTCAGCGCGGGCATGCCGTCCGGGTCGGTGTACTTGGTGTGGCCGGCCTTGATGGCGGCGATGGCCGCGTCCTTGATGTTGTCCGGGGTGTCGAAGTCCGGTTCGCCGGCGGAGAGGGCGATCACGTCACGACCGGCGGCTTTCAGCGCGCGCGCCTTGGCGCTGATGGCGATGGTGGCCGAAGGTGCGATGCGCCGCAGGGCGGCGGACTCGAGCGACATGGTCTTGGACTCCCCTGGAAAGGACCGGTTTCAGGATTGCGGCGGTCTTTACGCCCGACCCCTTCGCGGCGCAACGCGAGACCGGACTAAAGCTGCGCTTCTTGCCAGGCTGTGGCGGTCGCGCTACCGCTACCATTCGATAACAAGGGTCCGCCGCGCGTACGGCGGAGCCACGCGTCGGGGGACGTGGTCGGAGCAGTTCGACATCCCCCTGGGAAGGAAACGGCCCGCCGACTCGCTGGAGCGAGCGGTCACAAGTCACGCCTTTCGGAAGGGGGAACACCTGATGAAGAAGACCATCCTCGGAGCCGCCGTCGCGGCCCTCGCCCTGTCGCTTGTCGCGCCGGTCGCCTCGGCGCGCGACGAGGGGATCATGAAATACGCCCTCAACAAGCCCTCGACGGCCTGGAACGTCTACGGCCCGGGCCAGACCAACGGCTACGTCAAGGACAAGGCCGTGGCCGGCGGCGGAGGGGTGCGGGTCGTGGTCGCCACGCCCGACCCGGCGGCGGCCTGGCGGGTCTCGGGCGGCCAGGCGGTCAACGGCAAGATCACCAAGGGCGACGTCATCACCGTTGCCTTCTGGGCCAAGGCCGAAGCGGTGGAGGGCGGCCCGGCCGCGGCCACGGTCGCTTCCGTGCGCGTCCAGCAGTCCAGCGAGCCCTGGGGCGGCATCGTCGAGGGCGGCTCGGTGAAGGTCGATGGCGCCGAGTGGAAGATCTACAGCGTCAGCGGCCGCGCCACGATGGACGCCGACAAGGGCGGGGCGGGCGTCGCCCTGCACCTGGGCTCGACCAAGCAGACGATCGTCCTGGGTCCGCTGTTCGTGCTGGACTTCGGCCCGAAGTACGACGAGTCGCAGCTGAAGTAGGGGGCTGCGAGGCCGTCCGGTCAAACCGACCAACATCCCGTAAAACCCCCGCGAAAGCGGGGGGCCAGGCTTTTTCTGCAACGCGGGACGCCTGACGATAAAACGCCTGGGTCCCCGCTTTCGCGGGGATTTTACGGAAAAAAGGGGATCCGCAAGGACTTCCCCCTCCGGCCCTTCGGGCCACCTCCCCCTTCAGGGGGAGGATCTCTAGCCCCGCACCGCCTCCACGAACCCGGCCAGGTGCCTCCGCAGGCCCTCGATCGTGCGCTCGTCCGTCAGCACGCCGTCGACGATCTTCAGATGGGCCTGGCCGACCAGCACGTCGCCCTGCGGCTCGGTGCGGGCGCCGGCGCGGCGGAGGCTGAGGCGCAGGGCGTCCTGGGCGCGCACGGTTCCGGTGATCCCGGGCGAGGCCCCGAACAGGCAGCACAGCTTGCCGGCCAGGGGCGCGGGCTTGCCGCGCGAAGCCCAGTCGACGGCGTTCTTCAGCACGCCGGTGATGCCGCCATTGTATTCGGGGCAGGCGATGACCAGGCCGTCGGCGGCGCGGATCGCTTCCTTCCAGGCGACGACGGCGGGCGGATCGCCCTCGTCCTCGAGGTCCTGGTCGAAGAACGGCAGGTCGCGCAGCGAAAACGGCGTGATCGTCACGCCCTCGGGCGCCAGGTTCTGGGCCGCGCGAAGCAGGGCGGTGTTGAGCGAGGCGGCCCGCAGGCTGCCCGAGACGCCGAGAAGGTTCATGCGCGACTCCGAAGAAAAGGGAGGCGCGACCATGCCCGTCGCCGTCGGGCCGGGGCAAGCCTCAGCCGGCGCGAACGGCGGCGAGGTCCGCTTCGGTCAGGTGAAGCTGGGTGGCGACCTGGCTCCACAGGCGGCCGATCTCCTGGGCCGCGGCGCCGGCAGGCTCCCATTCCAGCACCGAGCGGCCGTGGGCGATCGATTGCTGGAAGGCCGTGCGCGAGCGCAGGCCCACGACGGCCAGCGGCAGGCCGCAGAAGCGCAGGGCCTCGGCCGCCTTGACCACGCTGGACGGCTCGACGCCGCCGCGCTTGGCCGGGGCCTGGTTCAGCACGATCAGGCCGCTCTTGCCGAGGCGCCGCACAGCCTCGGCCGAGCGGGCCACGGCGGCGATGTCGAGGAAGGTGGGGCGGCAGACCAGCAGGCACAGGTCAGCCACGTTGACGGCGGTGACGACGTCGGCGTCGGGCGCGGCGGGCGTATCGACCACCATCAGGTCGAAGACCTCGTGCTCGGCGTGGAAGCGGGCCTGGTGCAGCTTGCCGGCGCTGCTTTCCAACAGCACGGGGCCATCGGCGGCGCGGCCGCGCAGCACGTCGGACGCCGAGCGCTGCGGATCGATGTCGGCCAGGATCGTCCGGCGGCCGGCCAGATGAGCGGCGAGCGCCAGGTTGACGGAAAGAGTGGTTTTGCCCGCGCCCCCCTTGCGCGAGATGACGGCCAAGGTCTTCACGTTCGTTTCCTCACTGCGCCCGCGTCCCCCCGCAGGCCTGTGGATAACTAGCGTTGGTATACGACGTTATCGCAACGTCAAAGTCGCCACGCGGGAATCCGGCCTTTCGGCGCCCGCCGCCGGGGCGAACTTTTCTCGTCGATGCACAGCGGCCACGCTTTTGACGCCATCGGGGCGCTTGACCCGGCGCCGACCATGCGCGAGGCAGGACCCGTGATCATCCGCCGTCTCATAGATTTCTTCACCAACATGGACGCCCGCGCCTGGCGCGCGGTGGCCGTCTCCTTCGTGCTGTTCGGCGGGGTGGGGATCGTCTTCCTGTTCGGCGCCCAGCTTCTGGGCCTCAACGGCGAGACCACGGTCGAGCAGTGGCTGACCGCCGCCCACGGCCCGTGGGCGCTGCCGGCGGCCGTCGGGGCCTTCGCGGCCCTGGCCTTCGTGGGCGTGCCGCAGTTCGTGCTGATCGCCGCGGCGGTGGTCGCCTTCGGTCCGTGGACGGGCCTGGCCTACAGCTGGATCGGCACCCTCGTGTCGTCGCTGGTCGGTTTCTGGGTCGGCCGGGCGTTCGGCGGCAAGATGCTGGCCAGCCTGCCCAGCGACGGCGTGCACAAGTTCATGAAGCTGATCGGCAAGAACGGTTTCCTGGCCAGCCTGATCGTGCGCCTGGTGCCGTCCGCGCCGTTCATCGTCGTCAACATGGCCGCCGGCGTCACGCCGATGAAGGTGCGCGACTTCACGGCCGGCACCGCGATCGGGATCATCCCGAAGATCGCCCTGACCGCCTTTGCCGGGAACACCATCGTCCAGGCCATGCGGGGCGGCGGCGTCCAGCACATCGTGATGCTGGTCATCGCGGCCGCGATCTGGATCGGAGCGGGTTGGGTCGCCCGCAATTGGCTGAAAGCCAAGGAAGAACAAACCGACGCCTAATTCCGAGTGGGGCATTTCTTGCCCCTGGCGCGGCGAAATGCCCGTCTTGCGAGCAAACGGCTTGCTGGATTTGGCGCGGTTCGCTAAACAATCCGTCATGTGCCGCGAACGCGACAATTTCCTTCTCCTTGCGCTGGGGCTTAGCCGCCCCTGGGCGTCCGTCTAGCCGCGCGTACGTATCGTCGCGGCCGGTCGCTCAGGGGATGAACCGCCCTTCAGCCCTCCGGACCTCGCGAAAGACAACTCCATGACCGCCCCGATCACCGCCGCCGTCGATTCCAAGAAAGAGTCCGGCCGCGACAACGTCGTCATCTTCGACACCACCATGCGCGACGGCGAGCAGTCGCCCGGCGCCTCGATGTCGCTGGAAGAAAAGCTGGAACTGGCCAAGATCCTCGAGGAGATGGGGGTCGACATCATCGAGGCCGGCTTCCCGATCGCCTCGAACGGCGACTTCCAGTCGGTCAACGAGATCGCCAAGATCGTCAAGAACTCGACCATCGCCGGCCTTTGCCGCGCCCACCAGGTCGACATCGACCGCTGCGCCGAGGCCCTGCGTCCCACGCAGCGCGGCCGCATCCACGTGGTGATCGCCACCTCCGACCTGCACATGAAGCACAAGCTGCAGATGGAGCCGGACGCCGTCATCGACGTGATCGCCCGCTCGGTGACCCACGCCCGCAACCTGCGCGACGACGTCGAGTGGTCGGCCGAGGACGCCACCCGCAGCGACCGCCAGTTCCTGCGCCGCGCCATCGAGACCGCCATCAAGGCCGGCGCCACGACGATCAACCTGCCCGACACGGTGGGCTACACCTATCCGTCGGAATACGCCGACCTGTTCAACTGGATGGTCAACAACGTCGAGGGCGCCGACAAGGTGATCTTCTCGACCCACTGCCACAACGACCTGGGTCTGGCCGTGGCCAACAGCCTGGCCGGCGTGCAGGGCGGCGCCCGTCAGATCGAGTGCGCCATCAACGGCCTGGGCGAGCGCGCCGGCAACGCGGCGCTGGAAGAAGTGGTGATGGCCCTGAAGGTGCGCGGCGACAAGCTGCCCTTCGCGACCGGCATCGACACCACCCACATCACCCGCGCCAGCCGCTACGTATCGGCCATCACCGGCTTCCCGGTGCAGTACAACAAGGCCATCGTCGGCAAGAACGCCTTCGCGCACGAGAGCGGCATCCACCAGGACGGCATGCTCAAGAACCGCGAGACCTACGAGATCATGACGCCGGAATCGGTGGGCCAGGCCCCGTCGAGCCTGGTCATGGGCAAGCACTCGGGCAGCCACGCCTTCCGCGCCAAGCTGAAGGACCTGGGCTACGAGCTGGGCCAGAACGCCCTGAAGGAGGCCTTCGGCCGCTTCAAGGACCTGGCCGACCGCAAGAAGCACGTCTACGACGACGACATCATCGCCCTGGTCGACGACGCCCTGGCGCGCGGTTCGGAAAAGATCCGTGTCTCGCACCTGCGCGTGGTGGCCGGCACCGAAGGCCAGTCGGCCGAGCTGACCCTGGACGTCGACGGCCAGCCCAAGAGCGCCGAGGCCTCGGGCGACGGTCCGGTGGACGCCGTGTTCAACGCCATCCAGAAGATCGTGCCGCACAGCGCCGCCCTGCGCCTGTTCCAGGTGCACGCGGTCACCGAGGGCACCGACGCCCAGGCCCAGGTCTCGGTGCGTCTGGAAGAGGACGGCCGCATCGCCACCGGCGCGGCCGCCGACACCGACACCCTCACGGCCTCGGCCAAGGCGTATGTCAACGCCCTCAACAACCTCTTCGCCCGCAAGGAGAAGAGCGCGCCGGCGGCCATCGCCAGCGGGTTCTGAGGCGCTAAAGCCTCATCTGTTCCAGTAGCTGACGGGGCAGGGCGGCTTTTAAGCCGCCTTGCGCCAGCCCCAGCGTCGCGTCGCCAGGATCTCGGCGGCGAGGTGCGCCTGCGGCTGCACGTCCAGGCCCAACTGGGCCAGGCCCTCGCACAGCGACAGGCGTTCCTCCGCGTCCACCACGGCGCTCACGTCGATCACCATCACCCCGCCCGGACGCAGCAGGCCCAGGGTGGAGGCCGCGGTCGCGCGCATGTCGTCGGCCGTGGGGCAGCCCACGACCAGCAGCACGTCGTTGCGCTCGTCGGCGGCCGAGCAGGTGGCCCGGCGGGCGATCTCGACGCGCTGGTAGCCGCGTCGCCACAGCTGGCCCATGGCCTCCGCCGCGTCGGGTCCGGTCACGGCGACGAAGCACAGCGGGGTGGACTGGGCGAGCTCGAGCATCCGGTCGAGCGTCGGATCGATCCCCTCGGTCGGGACGCCCAGCAGGAACTGTGCGGCTTGACGAAGCGGGTGGGCAGACATGGTGAACACCTTGTTAGGGAACGCAGCTTAAGTGCGCCAACCCCACTGTTCTGCCGCCGCGCCGCGTCAGGGCGCTATTCGTAAACCCGCCGCCGGCGTAAGGGCGGCATAAAGGAGCCGAACCCATGAGCTCGACCCTGGAAGGCAGCGTCGCCTCGCCGCCGCGTTGGCACGAAATCGCCATGCGCACCATCGAGGCCGGTTTCGACATGTCGTCCGAGGCGCGCATCGGCGAAATGCTTCGCATGCTCGCCGTGGGCCGCAAGGCGCTGCTGGAGATGGGCACGGGCACGGGCCTGGCGACCGCCTGGCTGCTGGACGGCATGGACGAGGACGCCCGCCTGGCCACCGTCGACAACGATCCCGAGGTCCAGGCCGTGGCGCGCGACGTGCTGGGCGAGGATCCGCGCGTCGACTTCGTCACCGAGGACGGCGCGGCCTATCTGGCGGGCCAGAACGACGGCGGCTTCGACCTGATCTTCGCCGACGCCGTTCCGGGCAAGTACGAGAGCCTGGACGACGCCCTGCGCCTGCTGCAGGTCGGCGGCATCTATGTGGTCGACGACATGTCGCCCCAGCCGAACTGGCCCGAGGGCCACCAGGCGCGGGTCGACGACCTGGTGCTGCGCCTGGCCAGCGATCCGCGCCTGGCCATCGTCGGCATGGACTGGGCCTCGGGCGTTCTGGTGGCGGCGAAGAGAGCGGCATGATCTGGATCCCCATCACCATCGGCGCGGCGGCCCTCCAGGTCGCCCGCAACGCGGCGCAGCGTTCGGTGATGGGCGGGGCCGGCCCCTGGGGCGCGACCCTTGTGAGGTTCCTGTTCGGCCTGCCGTTCGCGATCGTCTTCGCCGCGATCGCGTTCCTGGTCACCAAGGACCCTCAGGCGCATCTGACGACGCGCTTCTGGCTGGGCGCCTTCGCCGGCGCCGGCCTGCAGATGGCGGCGACGGCGGCGCTGCTGGTCGCCATGCAGCGCTCGTCCTTCGCTCTCGGCACGGCGATGCAGCAGAGCGGCCTGCCGTTCGCCCTGGTCTGGGGCGCGCTGCTGTTCGGCGACCACATCAGCGGCCTGCAATGGGCCGGCGGCCTGGTGGCCACGGCCGGTCTGGCGGCTCTTTCCTGGCCGCGCGGACCGGTGACCATGAAGCGCGGCGCGGCCCTGGCCGGGCTGGGCGCAGGGGCGATGTTCTCGCTCAGCGCCAACTGCTTCCGCCAGGCCTCGCTGACCTTCGATCCCGCGCACCTGGCCTATTCGGCCTTCGTGACGGTGATGGTGGTGCAGGCCATCCAGTCGGTCGCCCTGACGGCGATCCTGCTGGTCCGCAATCCCGACGCCGTGGTCGCCGTGCTGGCGGCCTGGCGCAAGTCGCTGGGCGCCGGTTTCTGCGGCGCTGCCGCCTCCGGCTTGTGGTTCACGGCCATGGCGCTGTCGCCGGTGGGGCCGGTGAGGGCGGTCGGCGTGGTCGAGATTCCCCTTGCGGCGCTGGCCGGGCGCCGGCTGTTCGCCGAGCGTCTGACCCTCTTTCAGATCCTCGCCGGGGTGGTCACGGCGCTCGGAGTCGTCATGGCGGCCCTGGGCTAGTTTTCGCCACGTTTATGCGTTCCCCCTGCCGCTTCGCTCACGAGTTTGAAACAGGTGAGAAGGCTTGGCGAATAGACCTTGAAATCAACGCTTTCGCGGTGCAAACGGGCGGCGTCTCCCACACTCTTCCGGTGGTTGGACGACGGCGCGGCCCGGCGGCTGCGCTCCCGTCGCCGCAGGAAGGCGCAGGGCAGGGCAAGGCGATGATCCGCGTACGCGGGGAATCATGTTGTCCTCTCCTCGATTTGCAGTAGGAGCCTTTTTCTCGTCTGCTCCGTCCTCGCGGCGGAAAAGGCTCCTCGCCCACGGTTTCCGTGGTTTTTGACGTCTCGCCCCTTCTACCCCTCAGTCAGGGTTTTCGATGTTCTCTTCCCTCTTCGGCGTCATCTCGAACGACATCGCCATCGACCTGGGCACGGCCAACACCCTGATCTACCAGAAGGGCAAGGGCATCGTGCTGAACGAGCCGTCGGTCGTTGCGCTGCGCAACGTCGGCGGCCGCAAGATCGTGCACGCCGTCGGTATAGAGGCCAAGCAGATGCTGGGCCGCACGCCGGGCCACATGGAAGCCATCCGCCCGATGCGTGACGGGGTCATCGCCGACTTCGAAGTCGCCGAAGAGATGATCAAGTACTTCATCCGCAAGGTTCACAACCGCAAGGGCTTCGTGAACCCGAAGGTGATCGTGTGCGTGCCGTCGGGCGCCACCGCCGTCGAACGCCGCGCCATCAACGACAGCTGCCTGAACGCCGGCGCCCGCCGCGTCGGCTTGATCGACGAGCCGATGGCCGCCGCCATCGGCGCCGGCCTGCCGATCCACGAGCCGACCGGCTCGATGGTCGTCGACATCGGCGGCGGCACCACCGAGGTGGCCGTGCTGTCGCTGTCGGGCATCGTCTATTCGCGCAGCGTCCGCGTCGGCGGCGACAAGATGGACGAGGCGATCATCAGCTACATGCGTCGCCACCATAACCTGCTGATCGGCGAAACGACCGCCGAGCGCATCAAGAAGGAAATCGGCACCGCCCGCGCGCCGGCCGACGGCGAAGGCCTGTCGATCGACGTCAAGGGCCGCGACCTTATGCAGGGCGTGCCGCGCGAAGTCCGCATCAGCGAAAAGCAGGCCGCCGACGCCCTGGCCGAACCGGTCGGGCAGATCGTCGAAGCCGTGAAGGTGGCCCTGGAAGCCACCCCGCCGGAACTGGCCTCGGACATCGCCGACAAGGGCATCATGCTGACCGGCGGCGGCGCGCTGCTGCGCGGCCTGGACGCCGAGATCCGCGACCACACCGGGCTGCCGGTGACCGTGGCCGACGACCCGCTGTCGTGCGTCGCCCTCGGCTGCGGCAAGGTGCTCGAGCATCCCAAGTGGATGAAGGGCGTCCTCGAGTCGACCCTGGCCTAAGCGTAGTACAATCCGTATCGGCGCCGGGGGGCGCCAGGAGAACAGTTCGTGCCCTTTCGTGAAGGTCCGCTCGGCGACCTGAAAGTGCCGCTCACCTGGACCGCGGCCGTGGCGCTCATCGTCGCGGTCGTGATCGCGGTGGCCTTCCTCCTGGCCGACCGGCGCGAGACCCTGCAGCTGCAGGCCTACGGCGTCACCCGCCAGACGGTCGACACGGTGGCCAAGCCGGTCAGCGGCGTCATCGCCGCGCCCGGCCGCTGGACCGGCGTCGGCGTCGGCGCCGTGCGCAACTACTTCTTCGCCGGCGCCGAGAACGCCCGCCTGAAGGCCGAGCTTCAGGAGATGCGGGCCTATCGCGACAAGTACCTGGCGCTGGTCGACGAGAACGACCGCTACAAGTCGCTGCTGGGCCTGAAGACCGATCCGCCGATCCCGATGGTCGCCGCCCGCGTGGTGGCCGACAGCCGCGGCCCCTTCGCCAACACCCGCCTGGCCGACGCCGGCAAGGAGAAGGGCGTCGTCGTCGGCAATCCGGTGATGAACGAGCGCGGCCTGGTCGGTCGCGTGGTCGGCGTCGCGCCCGGCGTCAGTCGTGTGCTGCTGCTGACCGACATCGCCTCGCGCACGCCGGTGATGATCGACCGCACCAACGCCCGCGCCATCCTGACCGGTGACGGCGGTCCCAATCCCAAGCTCGACTACCTGCGCGGGGCCGATCCGATCCAGCCGGGCGACCGCGTCGTCACCTCCGGCGACGGCGGCGTCGTGCCGCGCGGCCTGCCGGTGGGCGCGGCCGTCAAGGGCCTGGACGGCCGCTGGCGGGTGGTGCTGTTCGCCGACAGCACCTCGATCGACTACATTCGCATCCTGCTGTTCAAGGACTTCGCCCAGCTCGCCGACCAGCAGGCCCTGGCCGCCAAGGTGCTGCCGCCGGTGATCACCGAGAACCCCGAGGAGTCGATGCTCGGTCCGGTGAAGCCCGCCGCGCCGGCTCCGACCGCTGGAACCGCCGCTCCGGCGACGACCACGGCTCCGAAGCCCGCCGCGCCCAAGCCCGCCACGGCTGGAACCACCACGCCGGCCAAGCCGCCCGCCGCCAGGCCTCCGGCCGCCGCGACGACGCCTCCGGCCGCTCCGGCCAGGACGCCGCAATGACCGGCGCCCGGCCCCTCAATCCGGGGCGCTGGCTGGGCGTCCCCATGCTGTTCGTGATCCTGGCGACGCTGGCCTTCGCCGCGCCGATCCGCATGTGGGGCCTGCAGATGCCCGAGCCGGTGTTCGCCATGGTCCCGGCCTTCGCCTGGGCGGTGATCCGGCCTTCGATCCTGGCGCCGTTCGCCCTGCTGGTGCTGGGCCTGTTCCTCGACACCTTCTGGGGCGGGCCGACCGGCCTGTGGGGCCTGTCGCTGCTGGTCGCCTACGCCTCGGTGCTGGCGGCGCGCAACATGCTGACCGGCCAGAGCCGGCCGATGATGTGGGCCTGGTACGCCGGGGCCTGCGCCGTCTCGATGAGCGCCGGCTTCCTGTTCACGATGATGGACAGCCTGGCCATGCCCAGCCTGGTGGCGGTGTTCTGGCAGTTCCTGGTCACGGCGCTGCTGTTCCCCTTCGCGCACCGGCTGATCGATCGCTTCGAAGACGCCGACGTCCGGTTCCGGTGAGGCGATGAGCGAACCGTCGATCTTCTTCTTCGAGGTCAACGAGCGGCAGGGGGTCTTCCACCGCCGGGCCTTCCTGCTGGGCGGCTTCGCGGGCCTGGGCCTGCTGACCCTGACCGGCCGCCTGGCCCAGCTGCAGCTGGTCGAGGCCCAGCGCTACCAGAAGCTTTCGGCCGGCAACCAGTTCAACTACCGCCTGGTGCCGCCGCCGCGCGGCCTGATCCTCGACCGCAACGGCGTGGCCCTGGCCTCCAACCGCCCCAACTTCCGCCTGATGGTGATCAAGGAGAAGGGCATGGACGTCGAGGCCACCCTCGACGACCTGGCCACCCTGGTGCCGATCGACGGCACGCGCCGCGCCCGCCTGCTCAAGGAAGTCAACAACGCCCCGCGCAAGGCGCCGGTCGTGGTGATGGAGGACATGAGCTGGGAGGAGTTCTCCCGGATCAACATCCGCACCCCCGAACTGCCCAACATCAGCGCCGACATGGGCGAGGTGCGGGTCTATCCGTTCGGCGGCGCCTTCGCCCACGTCATCGGCTATGTGGCCAAGGTGTCGGACAAGGACGTCGAGGCGGCCCGGACCGACCTGACCCAGGACCAGGAACTGCTGCACAATCCCGGCTTCCGCATCGGTCGCCAGGGCGTGGAAAAGGCCTTCGACATTGCCCTGCGGGGCCGCGCGGGGGCCATCAAGGCCGAAGTCGACGCGCAAGGCCGCGTGGTCAGTCTGGACCCGGCCGGCGACATCCCGGCCACGCCCGGCAAGGAGGTCCGCCTCACCCTCGACGCCGACATCCAGAACCGAGCCCTCGAGGTGATGGGCGAGGAGAGCGGCGCCATCGTGGTGATGGACTGCCGCAACGGCGACCTGCTGGCCATGGTCTCGGCCCCCAGCTTCGACGCCAACCGCTTCGTCAAGGGCCTGTCGGGGGCTGAGTACAAGGCGCTGTCGGAGTACGAGCGCAAGCCGCTGCTCGACAAGGCGCTTAGCGGCACCTATCCGCCCGGCTCGACCTTCAAGCCGACCGTGGGCCTGGCGGCCCTGGCGGCCGGAATCGATCCGGAGATCCGCGTCAACTGCGGCGGCAGCTGGTACTATGGCGGCCGCACCTGGCGCTGCTGGCAGAAGGGCGGCCACGGCGCCCAGAACATGCACGACGCCATCAAGAACTCGTGCGACATCTACTTCTACCAGACGGCGCTGAAGATCGGCCCCGACGCTATCGCCAACGCCGCCCGCGCCGTCGGCTTCGGCCAGACCTTCGACATCGGCATTCCCGGTCAAAAGAAGGGCCTGGTGCCCGACCGCGAATGGAAGAAGCGGGCCTTCAAGCGCAATCCGGCCAACCAGATCTGGTTTCCGGGCGAGACCCCCAGCTACGGGATCGGGCAGGGAGCCCTGAACGTCAACGCCCTGCAACTGGCCGTGATGACCGCGCGCCTGGCCAACGGCCAGAAGGCCCTGGTGCCGCGCCTGGTGAAGTCGGTGGGCGGGGTCGAGCAGCCCAGCGGCGCGGCCGTGCCCGACCTGCCGTTCTCCAAGGAACATCTGGAATATGTCCGCGGCGGCATGGCGGCCGTGGCCAACGACGTGCGCGGCACGGCCTATCGCCAGAGCCAGCTGGGTCTGGGCGACGTGCAGATGGCCGGCAAGACCGGCACGGCGCAGGTGCGCAGCTACGACAAGGTCAAGACCCGCAACAACGCCAGCTACACGTGGAAGCTCAAGGACCACAACCTGTTCGTGGCCTTCGCGCCCTATGACGCGCCGCGCTACGTGGTGGTGGTCATCGTCGAGCACGGCGGTATGGGCGGCGCCACCGCCGGCGCCCCGCGCGCGCGCGAGGTGATGCGCGTGGCCCTGCTGAAGGACCCCGAGATCCGCGCCCGCATCGAAAGGCCGATGCCTCTGCCCGAGGCTCCGGTCGAAACCGTCGACGGCGTCGTCGAAGGCGCGGCTCCCGAAGAGCCGGAGGAGGGCGGCCCGCCCCCGCCCCAGCCGACGACCCCGCCCGCCGGCACGCCAGGAGGCCACATATGACCCTCAGCGGCGGCCTCTCCCGGCCCGGCGAACGCGACCGGCCGATCATCAAGTTCATGGAGATCGACTGGACCTTCTGCCTGCTCCTGTGCCTGATCGCGGGCTCCGGGGCGCTGATGCTGTTCTCGATCGCCGGGGCTTCGTGGGAGCCCTGGGCGGACAAGCACCTGCTGCGTTTCGGCCTCTACTTCGTGATGATGATCGTGCTGGCGATGATCGACCTGCGGGTCTGGTTCTCGCTGGCCTATCCCGTCTACATCATCGGCCTGCTGCTGCTGGTGGCGGTGGAGGCGATCGGCGACGTGTCGCTGGGCGCCCAGCGCTGGCTGTCGATCGGCGGGTTCCGCTTCCAGCCGTCCGAGATCATGAAGCTGGGCGTGGTGCTGGCCCTGGCCCGCTACTATCACGGCCTGTCGGCCGACAGCGCCCGGTTCTCGTGGCGGCTGCTGGTCCCGGCGGCGATGATCGGCGCGCCGGTGCTGCTGGTGGCCCACCAGCCCGACCTCGGCACGGCCATGCTGATCGCCCTGACGGGCCTGGCCATCGTCATCCTCGCGGGCCTGTCCTGGCGGGTGATCGCCACCGGCGTCATCGGCGCCCTGGTGGCCATCCCGCCGTTCGTGCTGTTCGTGCTGCACGACTACCAGCGCAAGCGGGTGCTGACCTTCCTCAACCCCGAGGCCGACCAGTCGGGTTCGGGCTATCACATCTACCAGTCCAAGATCGCCCTGGGTTCGGGCGGCCTGCTGGGGAAGGGCTTCGGCCTGGGCTCGCAGAGCCAGCTGAACTTCCTGCCGGAAAAGCAGACCGACTTCATCTTCGCCACCCTGGCCGAGGAGTTCGGCTTCATCGGCTGCCTGTGGGTGCTGGCGCTCTACGGCGTGGTGATCTTCATGGCCCTGCGCATCGCCTCGATCAGCCACAGCCACTTCGGACGCCTGGCGGCCTCCGGCGTGACGGCGACCTTCGCCCTCTACGTGCTGATCAACGGGGCCATGGTCATGGGCCTGGCGCCGGTGGTGGGCGTGCCCATGCCGATGCTGTCCTACGGCGGCACCGTGATGATGACGGTGATGATCGGCTTCGGCCTCGTCCAGGCCGTGCGCGTGCATCGCTACACCGAAGTCACCAGCGGCAAGGGCTCGCTGATGTAGGAGGCGGCCTGCGTCGCTTTCCTATTTACGCGCGTCAATTGAAGTGCGACGCTCTCCCATCATGCGAGTTGGGAGGCTGAATTGAAGCTCTGGTTGATCGGCGCCGCTCTGGCTGCGGTTTGCGTCGCGGGCGCCGCCGAGGCGGGTATCCCCACGCCCATCAAGATGCAGTGCGCCGTGGGCGGCGAGAACTTTACCCACGTCGGCACGGCCTCCTACAGCACCTGGGGCCGACGGCCGGACGGCAAGCCCTACGGCAGCTGGGAGTTTCCGATGCCGGTCCCGGTGTGCCCGGGCAACGGCCTGGTCATGTACCGCGATTTCTCCAAGTCGGAGATCAAGCAGCTGGAGACCCTGGTCGCCTCGGACGACTACAAGCGCCTGGCTCGCGCGGACACCAGCTACTATCGGGCCGCCTGGCTGGAGACGGCCCTGAAAGGCGAGGGCGATCCGCTGTGGCTGTTGCTGCAGGCCAGTTGGCAGGCCGACAGTCAGCCGGAGCTCAAGGCCCGCTATCAACGTGAATTCGCCGAGCGGGCCGAGGCCGAGCCGGTGAAGGCCGAGGACCAGGGCTGGCTGGGCCTGCTGGGGCAGGCGGCCAACAGCCGGCGGGAACTGGGTCAGTTCGACGCCGCCAAGGCCGATCTCGCCCGGCTGGAGATCGACAAGCGGCTGGCCGCCCTGCCGGCCGCCCCGGCCGACGGCGCCCAGGAGCCCGAGGAGGTCGCCAACCGGCGCGGTCTGCTAGGCTTCCTCGTCCGGTTGCGGGCCGTGATCGACCGCGGGGACGCCTCGTCCGAGCCGATCGACATGATCCCGCCGATGGCGGCGGCCAACCAGTGCCTGAACCTCGAGGCCAAGGGCCAGAGCCACGAGGTCTGCAAGGCCGAGCGGGTCGCCAGGCAGATGGAGTTCATGCGCAAGGCTCGCACCGAGCGGGGCGCGGCCGGCTCCTGACGGAGGGGCCGCGCCTCGGGGCGGGGATCAGTCCTGAACGCCCTCGACCAGTTCGCGCAGATAGGCGACGTGGCCGCGAAAGGCCTTGGATCCTGTCTGGGTCAGCTTCACGCGGGTGCGGGGGCGCTTGCCGACATGGTCCTTCAGGATCTCGACATAGCCGGCCTTTTCCAGGGCCGTCAGGTGGCTGCCGAGATTGCCGTCGGTGGCCTCGGTGATGGTCTTCAGCCGCGAGAACTCCAGCGGCTCGCCCTGCCGCTCGGCATAGAGGGCGGCCATGATCTTCAGGCGCAGGGGTTGGTGGATCAGGTCGTCGGGCTGCGCCATGGTCAGGCCCTCGCCAGCCAGACGCCGCTGACGAACAGCGCCGCGCTGGCGCTGGCCATCCAGAAGGCCAGGTATTCCTTGAAGGCGTAGAAGCCGATCAGGGTCAGGGCGAACATCACCGCGCCGATCAGCAGGTAGCGGCGGGCCAGGAACACTCCGACCGCGGCGTAGATCGTGCCGACCAGCAGGCCGGGGAAGGCGAGATAGCCGGCCGGATCGGTCGGCCTCAGCACCGAGAACACCGCCAGGACGAAGAGCATCACCACGCCCATGCCGCCCAGCATGCGCAGGCTGGTGACGTCAGCCCTGCCGCCCTTGCCGGCCACGCCCGCCTGGCCCTTGAGTCGCTGGGCCAGGAGCACGCTGCCGATGGCGCCGATCGCGTCCAGCCCGAACCAGGTCCAGCTCCAGAACGCCGACGGCAGCAGGCCCATGTTCAGATAGCCCAGGGCCCAGATCACGCTCCACAGCATCAGGATCGGCCCGCCGATGCGATAGCCCTTGAGCATGCCGCTGCGGCGGGTGGTCGTGTCTATCTCGGCCAGCGCGGCGGCGGCCTCGTCCTTGGTCAGCACCATCACATCCTCCATGGGGCGCATGCCCTCTGTGGTGCAGAGTTATGTCGATCAGTTACTCTGTCAAGCAGAGTTCTCTGAAGTCGATCAGGCGGCGGCCGCGCCGACAAGCAGGCTAGCCGCCAGGGCCAGCATCACCATGCCGATGCCGAGGTCGAGCACGCGCCAGGCCGCGGGCCGGGCGAACAGCGGCGTCAGGAAGCGGGCGCCGAAGCCCAGCCCCGAGAACCACGCCAGGCTGGCCAGGGCCGCGCCGGCCATGAACAGCGGCCGCTCGCCCGTCGGCAGGCTGGCCCCCACCGCCCCCATCAGCATGACGGTGTCGATGTAGACGTGCGGGTTCAGGAAGGTGAAGGCGGCCGTCCCGGCCAGGGCGGCGCCTAGCGTCAGGCCCGCTTGGTCGGCGACCACCAGGGCGGCCGGGCTGGCGGCGCGGCGCAGGGCGCTCACCCCGGACCAGGCCAGGAACGCAGCCCCGCCCAGGCTGAGGATCAGCGACAGCGCGGGAACCAGGGCCAGCACCTGGCCAAGGCCGCTGACCCCGGCCACGATCAGGCTGGCGTCGGCCAGGGCGCAGAACAGCACGATCGGCAGCACGTGCTCGCGCTTCAGCCCCTGGCGCAGCACGAACATGTTCTGCGCCCCGATGGCGACGATAAGGCCGGCGGAGAGGGCGAAGCCCTTGATGAAGGCGGGGAAAAGAGCGCTGGTCATGGCGGCTTGATGCCGGCCGGCGTCGCTGTAGTCTAACTAAGGATGCTAAATCGAATTTAGGTTGGCTAATGTTGGACTATGCGTCCCTGGCCGCCCTGGCGGCGGTGGCCCGCGAAGGCGCCTTCGACAAGGCCGCGATGGTGCTGGGCGTCACGCCGTCGGCGGTCTCCCAGCGGGTGAAGGGGCTGGAGGAGCGCCTGGGCGCGGTGCTGCTGACCCGCGGCCAGCCGTGTCGGCCAACCGCCGTCGGCGCCAGGCTGTGCGCCCATGTCGAGCAGGTGCGCCTGCTGGAAAGCGACCTCGTCGCCGACCTGCCGCGCCTGGCCGCCCCCGACGCCGGTCGGGCCGTGCTGCGGATCGCCGTCAACGCCGACAGCGTCAGCACCTGGTTTCCCCAGGCCGCCGCCCGGTTCGCGGCGCAGACCGGGGCCATGCTGGACCTCGTTATGGACGACGAGGCCCACACCGCCGAGCGCCTGCGCGACGGCCAGGTGCTGGCGGCCGTCACCGCCGATCCCGCGCCGGTCCAGGGCTGCCGCACCTATCCGCTGGGCGCGATCGACTATGTGGCCACCGCCAGCCCCGACTTCGTCGCCCGGTTCTTCGCGGGCGGGGTGGACGGCGAGAGCCTGGGCGCGGCCCCGATGCTGCGCTTCGACCGCCGCGACGGCCTGCAGGCCCGCTGGGCGCAGGAGGCGCTGGGCGTGAAGCCCGCCGGCCCGGTCCACTTCACCCCGGCCACCCAAGGCATGCTGGACATGAACCTGGCCGGCCTCGGCTGGGCGATGACGCCGCGTGTTCTCGCCAAGCCGCATCTGGAGGCCGGACGCCTCGTGGAGTTGCCGCCCAAGCGGTCCATCGCCGTCGCGCTGTACTGGCAACGCACGCGGCTGTCCGCGCGGCTGCTCGACCAACTGACCCTGGCGGTGCGAACGACGGCGGGGGAGGCGCTGACGGGCGTCTAGCGGTTCTTCAGCGCCCGGCCGGTGACGACGGCGCCCAGGCCGAACTTGCCGCGCAGGGCGTCGATGGCGGTCTCGCTCTTCAGGGCCCGGCGCTCGTCGCCGGCGAAGAAGTCGTCGGCCGCGCCGGCGGCGGGGACGAACTCGGTCAGGCCCGCCCCGATCAGGCGATAGGAGCGGCCCGCCGGCTCGGCGGCCAGCAGTTCGCGCGCCACCTGGAACAGAGTCTGGGCCGTCTGGGTGGGGACGGGCAGGGTGCGGCGGCGGGTGTGGATCTTGAAGTCGGGGGTGCGCAGCTTCAGCGTCGCCACCCGGCCGGCCACTGCCTCGCGGCGCGCCTGGCGGGCCACCTTCTCGCACAGGGGCCAGAGCTGGTCCTCCAGCTCCTCGCGGCGGAAGAGGTCGTCGTTGAAGGTGGTCTCGGCGCTGATCGTCTTGCGCACGCTGTCGGGATCGACGGCGCGGGCGTCCTCGCCGTGGGCCAGGCGGTGCAGCCGCAGCCCGCCCGCGCCCAGCTCCTTGGCCAGCATCTTGAGGTCCGCATTGGCGATGTCGCCGACCGTGCGCAGGCCAAGTCCGGCCAGGCTGGTCACGGTGGCGGGACCAACGCCCGGCAGGATCGACACCGGCTTGGACGCCAGGAACGCCACCGCCTCGGCCGCGCCGATCGCCGAAAAGCCGCGCGGCTTGTCCAGCTCCGAAGCGATCTTGGCCAGGAACTTGTTGGGGGCCAGGCCGACCGAGACCGTCAGGTTCTGCTCGGCCTCGATCTCCCTCTGCACCTTGGCCAGCATCACCGCCGGCGGCGCGCCATGCAGGCGCTCGGTGCCGGACAGGTCGATCCAGGCCTCGTCCAGCGACAGCGGCTGGACCAGCGGCGTCAGGTTGGAGAGGCGGGCCATGATCAGCGCGCTCTCGTGCTTGTACTTGGCGAAGTTGGGCTTCACCACGACCGCGTCGGGGCACAGCTGCAGCGCCTTGTACATCGGCATGGCCGAGCGCGCGCCGCTCATCCGGGCGATGTAGCAGGCCGTGGTCACGACGCCGCGCTTGCCGCCGCCGACGATCACCGGCTTGTCGCGCAGCGACGGATCGTCGCGCTTCTCCACCGAGGCGTAGAAGGCGTCGCAGTCCAGGTGGGCCATCGACAGCTGGCCAAGCTCGTCGTGGAAGACCGTGCGCGGCGAGCCGCACGACGGACAGCGCGGCGCCTTGCGCTCGCCGGTCCACAGACAATCGCGGCAAAGAGCTTTCATCGGCCTTCGAGCGCCAGCGCCTCGCGGATGGCGACCTTCAGGTCTGGCCACAGGTCGATGCGGGCGTGACGGTCGGGAGCGCTGGGGGCCAGCGGACGCAGGCGCTTGTCGGCGACCATCTGGAAGCGGCTGACCGAGGGGGCGCTTGTGGCCACCGATTCGAGTTGCGGCAGCAGGTCGTCGATGAACACCGCCGGGGCCTCGACCCGTCCGGCCAACTGCGCGGCCGACGGACCCTTGGGGCCCGAATTGATCACCAGCGGATAGTCGAAGCCGTGAGTCTTCAGCCACTTGGCCCGGGTCTGGCGGCCGTGCTCGGGGGCGTTGGTCAGGATCACCACATTGGCGTCCAGCGACAGGTCGGCCAGGGCGTCGGCCGCGCCGTCGGCGGGCTCGAGGTCCTCGCCGCCGTCGCGGAAGAAGTCGTCGAACAGGGCCCGGCCGGCGATCAGGTCTAGGTGCTCGGTCTCGCCGGGGCGATAGATGTTCTGGAACAGGGCGAAGCGGTCGACGCGCAGTTCGAAGCCGTGCCGGCCGATGAACGCGCCGAAGCCGGCCATGAACTGGGCCAGCACCTCGTCGACATCCACGATGACGAGCGGACGGTGCGTATCGAGCGTGCAGGCCTTAAGGTCTAGGGAGCAGGGGTCCATGTTCTGCAATCGGGCGTTGGAAACGCGATTAGCGCGGGCTTAAGGATATTCGTGCGATCTGAGGATGAAGAAGCGGCGCGAATCCCTCACGTGTCGCCACGGACCGTATGGTCGGGGTCAGGATGACGAAGAAGGTCCTCATCGTCGAGGATAACGAGCTGAACATGAAGCTCTTTCATGATCTGCTCGAAGCCCAGGGCTATGAGACCCTGCAGACCCGTGAGGGCCTGCAGGCGTTGTCGATCGCCCGTGAGCATCGCCCCAATTTGATCCTCATGGACATCCAGTTGCCCGAGATTTCGGGCCTGGAAGTGACCAAGTGGCTCAAGGAGGACGACGATCTGTCACATATCCCAGTCGTCGCCGTTACGGCATTTGCGATGAAGGGCGACGAGGAACGGATTCGTGAGGGCGGCTGCGAGGCTTACATCTCGAAGCCCATCTCGGTGACGCACTTCCTCGACACCATTCGCCGACTGCTGGAGAGGTAACAGGCCGTGAGCGCGCGAATCCTCGTCGTCGACGACATCGAGGCCAATGTGCGCCTGCTCGAGGCCAAGCTTTCGGCCGAGTATTATCAGGTCTCCTGCGCCTATGACGGCCCGACCGCGCTTGTAAAAGCGGCCGAGGAACTGCCCGACATCATCCTGCTCGACGTGATGATGCCCGGCATGGACGGCTTCACCGTCTGCCGCAGGCTCAAGGAAGATCCCGCCACCCGCCACATCCCGGTGGTGCTGGTCACGGCCCTCGACGGCCGCGCCGACCGCATCCAGGGGCTGGAGGCCGGCGCCGCCGACTTCCTGACCAAGCCCATCGACGACGTCATGCTGTTCGCCCGCGTGCGCAGCTCGACCCGCCTGAAGATGGTCATCGACGAGCTGCGCCAGCGCGAGGCCTCGGGCCGCCGCATCGGCGTGATCGCCGGCGCCGCCACCCGCCTCGACGGCATCGGCGGCCGCGTCCTGATCGTCGACGACAACGAACGCCAGGCCCAGCGCGTGGCCGCCGAGCTGGCGGTCGAGCACCGCCCGGTGGTCGAGACCGATCCGGCCAAGGCCGAGGTCAGCGCCAGCGGCCCCGTGGACCTGGTCATCGTCAACGCCGCCGCCCGCGGCTTCGACGGCCTGCGCTTCGCCGCCACCCTGCGCTCGAGCGAGCGCACCCGGCACCTGCCGATCCTGGCCGTCGTCGATCCCGACGACCGTCCGCGGATGGTCAAGGCGCTGGATCTCGGCGTCAACGACGTGCTGCCGCGCCCGATCGACCCGCAGGAACTGGCCGCCCGCGCCCGCACCCAGGTGCGGCTCAAGCGCTACACCGACTATCTGCGCAACAATCTCGACCACTCGCTGGAACTGGCCGTCACCGATCCGCTGACCGGCCTGCACAACCGTCGCTACATGACCGGCCAGCTGTCGGCCCTGGTCAACCGCGCCACCATGGGCGGCGACCCGGTGTCGGCGCTGATGATCGACATCGACTACTTCAAGAAGATCAACGACGGCTTCGGCCACGACGTCGGCGACGAGGTGCTGCGCGAGTTCGCCCTGCGCCTGGCCTCGAACGTCCGCGCCATCGACCTGCCTTGCCGCTTCGGCGGCGAGGAGTTCACGGTGATCATGCCCGACACCCAGCTGGTCGACGCCGTGCGCATCGCCGAGCGCATCCGCATGCACGTGGCCGGCTCGCCGTTCCGCGTGGCCGGCGGCCAGGAGCTGCTGACGGTGACGATCTCGGTCGGCGTCTCGGCCACCAGCGGCGCGGGCGACACCCCCGAAGCCCTGCTCAAGCGCGCCGACAGCGGCGTCTACGAGGCCAAGGCCTCGGGCCGCAACGCGGTGGTCGGCAAGGCGGCCTAGTTTCCCTCTCCGAGAGGAGAGGCGGGCCTACTTCGCGATCTTGATCTCGTACAGCCACGGCCAGAACTTTCCGGTCACGAAGATCCGGTCGCCCTTGGCGTCGTAGGCGATGCCGTTGAGCACGTCGGCGTGGGCGGCTTCCTGCGGCGTCAGCAGGCCCGACATGTCGAGGCGCCCGATCACGTTGCCGGTCTTGGGATCGATGCGGATGATCTGGTCGGTCTGCCAGAGGTTGGCCCAGACCTCGCCCTTGATGAATTCCAGTTCGTTGATCTGGTCGACCGGCTGGCCGAACTCGGTGACCTTGATCCGGCCGGTCTCCTTCAGGGTCTCCGGATCCAGGAAGCGCAGCTCGCTCGTGCCGTCGCTCATGATGATGCGGCGGTCGTCGCGGGTCAGGGCCCAGCCTTCGCCAGTGTAGTTGAAGGTCGACTTGACGGCGAAGGTGGCGCGGTCGCGCACGAAGCCGACGCCGTCCTTCCAGGTCAGCTGCACCAGCTTGTCGCCCCAGTCGACGATGCCTTCGCCGAAATACTTGGGGTCCATGTCGGCCTGCTGCTGCACCGCGCCGGTCTCCAGCGACACCCGGCGCACCCAGGAGCGGCCTTCCAGGCCCGTGCTCTCGTAGAGCTGGCCGTCACGGAACAGCAGGCCCTCGGTGAACGCCTGGCGGTCGTGCGGGTAGGTGCGGACGACCTCGTAGCCCTGGGTGTGCGGGACCGGCTCCGGCGCCGAGCAGGCGGGCACGGCGGCCAGGATCGAGAAGGCGAGGGCGAGGCGAACGATCACGCGGGGGAATCCTATGCCAGGGCAGGCGCCCACTGCGTCACTAGCCGAGTTGGCCCGGAAAAACAAAAACCCCAAAAACAAAAACGCCCGACGTTGCCGCCGGGCGTTTTCGAAATTCGTCGGTGCGACGAGGCGATCTTACTTGATCTTGCCTTCGCGGAATTCGACGTGCTTGCGCACGACCGGGTCGTACTTCTTCAGCACCATCTTCTCGGTCTTGGTGCGGGCGTTCTTCTTGGTGACGTAGAAGAAGCCGGTGTCCGCCGTCGAGTTCAGGCGGATCTTGATCGAAGCCGGTTTGGCCATGGTCGAATCCCTGCGGTAATCGCGCAGGTCCCCGCGCGGTCGAAATGAGAGGCGCGGAACATACTCATGAACGGGGCAAAGTCAATTGCCGGCTGCGCATCGCTTGTAAGGGAAATCCACCGACCGCGGCTTGCCGTCGATTTCCCCCTCGATCCGGCCCAGAAGCCCGTCCGGGCCTTGGCTGCGATAGATCACCCGCTGCGGAAAGTCGTGGGCGAGGTTTTCGAAGACCAACTCGCCGGGACCTGCGCTCTTCAACGGAAAGGCGCCTTCGGCCTGGCCGGAGGGCAGGGCGACGAAGGTGAGTCGTCCGTCGGCCTCCTGGATTCGGGTGAACTCCCAGCCTCGGGCCATGCCGTCGCGCACCGTGCGGCTCATGCCCAGCATCATCCCGCCGCCGGGCGCGAGCCACTGCTCCTCGACGACGCCGTTGGCCAGGTCCTGCTTCCAGCAGCCGGCCAGGAAGGCGGCCTGGTCGATGGGGGCGGTCTGCAGGGCGAGGAGGAGGGCGAGCATGGTCAGAGTTCCGTCATCACCGCATTGCCGCGCAGGAAGCGCATGAACGGCGCCGGGCGGCCGGGGTCCTTCATCTGCTGGTCGGTCTCGCGCAGCACCATGCGGGTGATGCTGGGCAGATCAAGGTCGCGGGTCTCGTCGAAGCTGACCCAGGCGATCTCGTCCAGCTCGCCGCAGTCGGGCTGGCGCTCCAGGCTCAGGAGGGCGCTGGCCGGGGCCATGAAAAAGCGGGCGTCGAAGCGGCGGGGGCGATAGGGCGGGGTGATGGCCCGCGCCACGAAGCTCAGCGGCGCCAGGTCGGGCAGGGCGCCCTGGGCCAGGAACGGCCGCCAGGCCCCGGCCCCGGGGCGCGGCGGGGCGGCCTTGGCCAGCAGCAGGCCCGTCTCCTCGAAGGTCTCGCGCACGGCGGCCAGCGCCAGGGCGCGGGCCAGGCGGGCGGGGGAGGCGTGCCTGGGATGCCTGGCCAGGCGCTCGGCCACCTCCGGAGAAAGCTCGCTGGCCGAGGGGGCGTCGAAGTCGCCGCGATCGACGCGGCCGCCTGGAAACACCCACTTGCTGGCCATGAAGGCGTGGCCGCGATTGCGCCGGCCCATCAGCACGCGCGGCGCAGGGCCGTCGTCTCGCACCACGATCACGGTGGCGGCGTGGCGGGGGCGGATGACGCCGGAACTCGGATCCAGCGCCTCGCCATCATCCTTGGAGTCGAAAGCAGGCTCGGTCATGGACGAAGCTTAGTCTCCGTGACGCTTCTGCAAAGCCGTTCCTTAGGGAAAGCATGGCCGGCCTTGACCCGGCCCTAGGAACCGCCAAGCTCGCCCGCAAAGTCTTCTCTAGGAGTCGGGTATGGGCGTGCGCACGACGGTTTCGGTTCTGGCCCTGGCGATCATGGCGGCCAGTCCCGCACTCGCGGCCCCCTCCAACGCCAAGGTCGAGGCGGCGGCCAAGGCGGTCCAGCCACAGGTCGTGGCCTGGCGGCGCGACGTGCACGAGCATCCCGAACTGGGCAACCAGGAGGTCCGCACCGCCGCCCTGGTGGCCAAGGAGCTGAAGGTCCTGGGCCTTGAGGTCCGCGAGGGCGTCGGCAAGACCGGCGTGGTCGGCGTGCTGAAGGGCGGGAAGCCCGGCAAGGTCGTGGCTCTGCGCGCCGACATGGACGCCCTGCCGGTGCTGGAAAAGACCGGCCTGCCGTTCGCCTCCAAGGCCACCGCTACCTGGGAAGGCAAGACCGTTCCCGTCATGCACGCCTGCGGCCACGACACCCACGTGGCCATGCTGCTGGGCGCGGCCACGGTGCTGGCCGGCATGAAAGCCGACATCGCCGGCACGGTGGTGTTCATCTTCCAGCCGGCCGAGGAAGGTCCCCAGGCCGGCGACGAGGGCGGCGCCAAGCTGATGATCGCCGACGGCGCGCTCGACAACCCGAAGGTCGACGCCATCTTCGGCGTCCATATCGGCCCCGGCGACGCCAACGCCCTGAACTATCGCCCCGAAGGCTTCTACGCCGGCGCCGATCGCCTCACCATAACGGTCAAGGGCAAGCAGACCCACGGCGCGCGGCCCTGGGCGGGCATCGACATGGCCAGCGTCTCGGCCGACATCGTCCAGGCCCTGAACCAGATCGCCGCCCGCCAGATCGACGTCGGAACCTCGCCGACCGTCCTGACCATCGCCACCATCAACATGGGCGTGCGCAACAACATCATCCCCGAAGACCTGGTGATGAGCGGCACCCTGCGCACCTTCACGCCCGAGCGTAAGGCCGAGGTGATCGCCAAGACCCAGAAGGCCGTGGCCGCCATCGGCGACCGCTATGGCGCCAAGGCCGAGGCGGTGTTCACCCAGCCCTATCCGGTCACCTGGAACGACGCGGCCCTGTCGAAGTGGGTCAAGGGTCCGCTGGAGAAGGCCTCGCCGGGCAAGGTCGACGACCAGGCCGCCCTGGTCACCGGCGCCGAGGACTTCTCCCTCTACGGCCAGAAGGTCCCGGCCGTGTTCGTCCAGCTCGGCGGCCGCAAGGCCGACGTCCCCGCCGCCGGCGCCCCCGCCAACCACTCGCCCTATTTCGACATCGACGAGGCGGTGCTGGAGACCGGCGTGAAGGCCGAGGTGTTCATGGCGCTGGATTACCTGGCGAAGAAATAAGGACCCTCCCCCTGAAGGGGGAGGTGTCGGCGAAGCCGACGGAGGGGGATGTGGCTGCAGAGCCTGCAACCCTCTCGCCGCCGGGAGGAACTTCCCCCTCCGGCCCTCCGGGCCACCTCCCCCTTCGGGGAGAGGGTCTCCAGTGGCGACCCCATACGGGAGAGGTTGGATTTTCCGCCAAAGCGCCTATCTAACCGCCCCATGAGCGACGCCGCCCCCCAGATCACCGTTCCCGACGACCTCGTTTCCGCCTTCCAGATCGAGGGCCTGCCCGTGCGCGGCCGCGTCGTGCGGCTGGGCGAGGCGGTCAACGAGGTGCTGACCCGTCACGCCTATCCCGAGCCGGTGGCCAACCTGCTGGGCGAGGCCTGCGCGCTGGCCGCCCTGGTCGGCTCGAGCCTGAAGTTCGAGGGCCGGCTGATCGTCCAGGCCCAGGGCGACGGCCCGGTGCGTTACGTGGTCGTCGACTACGACACCACCGGCGGCCTGCGCGGCTATTGCCGGTTCGACGAGGCCGAGGTGGCGGCCGTCTCGGAAGGCTTCGTGCGTCCGGGCGCCAAGACCCTGCTGGGCGGCGGCGTGTTCATCATGACCCTCGACCAGGGCCCCGACATGGAGCGCTACCAGGGCGTCACCGCCATCGAGGGCGAGAGCCTGGCCCTGTGCGCCGAGCAGTACTTCATGCAGTCCGAGCAGATCCCGACCCGCGTGCGCCTGGCCGTCGGCCAGGTCGACACCGGCGAAGGCCCGACCTGGCGCGCCGGCGGCGTGCTGATCCAGACCATCGCCGGCGACGAGATCCGCGGCGAGACCAAGGAAGCCTGGAACCACGCCCAGGCCCTGTTCGAAACCACGGGCGAGGACGAGCTGGTCGATCCGACCGTGCCGACCACCACCCTGCTGTGGCGCCTGTTCAACGAGGACGGCGTGCGCCTGATCGAGGAAAAGCCGCTGCGCGCCTTCTGCCGCTGCTCGGAAGAGCGGATCGGCGTGGTGCTGCAGTCGTTCTCGCCCGAGGAAAAGGCCGAGATGATCGAGCCGGACGGCAAGATCCACGTGACCTGCGAATACTGCTCGCGGGTCTACGCGCTGGAGCCGAACGGCGAGGCGTAAGCCCCCTCCGGCCCTTCGGGCCACCTCGCCCAGAGGGGGAGGATCTAGGAGCGCCGCACCAAGAAGATGCTCCCCCTCTGGGGGAGCTGTCGCGGAGCGACTGAGGGGGTCTTCGCCCCCTAAGCCCGCCCGATCACATACTCATGCGTCAGGTCGAGATCCAGCCGCACCGAGCCGGCCGGCGGTTCGCATGCGTCCAGGTGCGGCGGTTCGCCCAGCACCAGATAGGCCTGGGCGTTGGGCTCGAGGTTGTTGAAGCTGATCTTCGACGAGCCGCCCGGCGGGATCGTGCGCGCCAGGCTGACCGGTCTGGTCGCGGCCTTGGAAAACACCACGACGGTCGAGTTCTGGGTGTCGTCGCTTCGGTTGATGAGGGTCAGCTCGTAGTCGGCCACGCCGCAACCTCCCTATAGTTTCGCGGTCTGACGCCGCAAAAGGAAGTAAACGCGTAACGCCGTTACTTGGCAACGGCGCAGGTTGCGGCGTGGCCGGCCGGTTATTCGTAGCTGACCAGGAAGGCCCGGTTGGGCTGCTGGATCACCGTGGCGATCGTCTCGCTCTTGCCGGTGAAGTCGACCTCGATCGGGGCGCTGGCCACCGAGCTGTGGTCGATCTCTTCGCCGGCGTCATAGGCGATGTCGTTGACATAGAAGTGCGGCGCCGGCTCGCCGTCTTCGGGCGTGTAGTTGACGACGTCGAAGCCGCCGTTGGTCACATGCTGGAGGGTGGCCCAGGCGTTGGTGTAGACGCCCGGCCCGGTCGCAGCGGGCTGCTGGGCGAAGATCGTGTAGCTCTGCGGCGCTACGGAATGGTTCTCGACGCGGATCGTGTAGGTAGTCGCCATGGTCTTCCCCCTGTGGCTGAGACAGGGGGATTCAATAGCTCAAAGTTGCAGGCTGGGAAGGGGCGCGCGCGAGTTTAGTTCGCGCGGCGCGCGGCGCCCGGCAGATGCAGCGAGAACTCGGGGATCTCGGCGGTGAACGGCTCGCCGGCCTCGGTGACCATCTGGTAGCGGCCGACCATCGTGCCCGACGGCGTCGGCAGCGGGCAGTTGGAGACGTAGCGGAAGGCCTCGCGCGGCCGCAGTTCCGGCTGCTCGCCGACCACGCCCGAACCCTCGACCTCGTTGCTGCGGTTCATGGCGTCGGTGACCTTCCACCAGCGCGCCACCAGATGCACGGTCTCGACGCCGTGGTTCTCGATCTCGACGGTGTAGGCCCACAGGTAGAGGCCCTGCTCGGGCGAGGATTCCTCGGGCAGGTAGCAGGGCGCGACCCGCACGACGATGTCGCGCGTGCGGGCCTCGTAGATGCCGGTGTCGGCGCCGCGGCGCCGACGGATCCGCTTCAGGGGCGGACTGGATTCACGCCTGGTCGAGCGCACGGATCACGTCCCGGGTCAGGTCGTCGAGGCTTTCCAGGCCCACCGACAGGCGCACGCCGCCTTCGGTCACGCCCAGCAGCGGCCGCATCTCCTCGGGCACCGAGCGGTGCGTGGTGGTCGGCGGGTGGGTGGCCATCGACTTGGCGTCGCCGAGGTTGTTGGAGATGTCGACGATCTCCAGCGCGTTCAGGAACTTGAAGGCCGCCTCGCGCGAGCCCAGGTCCAGCGCGATCACCGTGCCGCCGCCGCTCATCTGGCTCTTGGCGACGTTGTGGCCCGGGTGGTCGGGGCGGAAAGGATAGAGCACCTGCGTCACCTTCTTGTGCTCGGCCATGGTGTTGGCCAGGGCGAAGGCGCTGTCGGTCTGGCGACGCACGCGCAGGTCCAGGGTCTCCAGGCCCTTGAGCATCACCCAGGCGTTGAACGGCGACAGCGACGGGCCGGTGTGGCGCATGCTGTCGCGGTAGAATTCCTCGTTGATCGCCTCGGTGGTCAGGATCGCCCCGCCCAGCACCCGGCCCTGGCCGTCGATGTGCTTGGTGGCCGAATAGACGACGACGTCGGCTCCCAGCTCCAGCGGCTGCTGGAAGATCGGGGTGGCGAAGACGTTGTCGACGATGACCTTGGCGCCGACGGCGTGGGCCAGCTCCGACACCGCGCGGATGTCGGTGATCGCCAGCACCGGGTTCGAGGGCGTCTCGATCAGCACGGCCTTGGTGTTGGGGCGGATGGCCGCTTCCCAGGCCTTGATGTCGGTGGCGTCGACGAAGGTGGTCTCGACGCCGAAGCGCGGCAGCCACTCGGCGACCAGCCAGCGGCACGAGCCGAACAGGGCGTTGCCCGCCACCACGTGATCGCCGGCCCGCACCAGGCCCATCAGCGAGGAGTGGACGGCGGCCATGCCGGTGGCCGTGGCGCGGCAGACCTCGGCGCCTTCCAGCAGGGCCAGGCGGTCTTCGAACATCTTCACGGTCGGATTGTTGAACCGCGAATAGACGAAGCCCGGATCCTCGCCCGAGAACCGGCGATCGGCGCCCTCGGCGCTGTCGTAGGTGAAGCCTTGCGTCAGATAGAGCGCCTCGGCGGTCTCCATGAACGGCGAGCGCGCCAGACCCCCGCGGATCAGCTTGGTGGCGACGTCCCAGTTCTTCGGATCTTCGGACACGCGATACTCCCGATGACGAAAAGGCCCGCGCCTGCCGCTTCGGCGGACGCAATCGCGGTGGGTATAGGCGATCTTTCACCGCTTCGTCACGGTCCGAGCGCGCCAGGCGAACGAGAGGATGGTCTCGGTCGCCTGACGGGCGTCGCAAGCCTTGCCTTGGCGAGGTGTTGCGGTTCCCATCCAGACGGGCGGTAAAAGGGGGCGTGGATGGCGGCTGGACGAAGGATCGTGCTGGCGACCACGGGTTCGCTCGGCGACCTGCACCCCTTCCTGGCCCTCGCCCTGGCTCTGCGGCGCCTGGGCCATCTTCCCGTGCTGGCGACCCACGAGGACCATCGGGCCAAGGTCGAGGCCGAGGGGCTGGCGTTTCGCCCGCTGCGGCCCAGCACCGAGCAGATCCGGGCGCGCCTGGGCCTGGATATCGCCGACGTGTTCGAGCGGATGGCGCGCGATCCCGACTTCCTGCTGCGCGACCTGCAGATGCCGTTCCTGTCGCAGACCTATGAGGACGTCCGCGCCGCCGCCCAGGGCGCGGACATGGTCGTGACCCACAACATCGTCTTCGGCGCGCCGCTGGCGGCCCGGGCGCTGGGCCTGCCCCTGGTCCGTGTCGCCCTGGCGCCGATCTTCCTGCAGTCGGCGACCGACCCGTCCGAGACCGGGCCGGCGCCCTATGTCTTCTCGCCGCGCTCGCCCGCGGCGGTCGGCTGGAACCGGCTGGTCCGCGCGCTGGTGCGCGGCCGGATCGCCGCGTCCCTGAAGCCCCTGCGCCGCCTGGGCCGATCGCTCGGCGTCGCCCATGCCGGCGCCGACGCCCTGTTCGACTGCGGCCATGGCGACGGCGCGCCGATGCTGGGCCTCTATTCGCCGCGCTTCGGGCCTGTCCAGCCCGACCACCCCGCCGGCCTGACCCTCGTCGGCTTCCCCGCCTACGACAGCGAGACGGGCGGGACGCAGGCGCTGGATCCGGCGCTGGCGGCCTTTCTCGACGCCGGTCCGGCCCCGATCGTGTTCTCGCTGGGCAGCTTCGCGGTCCACGCGCCGGGCGACTTCTATCGCGCCAGCCTCCAAGCGGCGCGCGGCCTGGGGCGACGGGCGCTGCTGCTGGCCGGGGCGGAGGAAGCGCAGCGCCTTCAGGGCGAGCGGCGAGGGGACGTGTTCGTGGCCGCCTACGCCCCCCATTCCCAGGTCTTCCCGCGCGCGGCCGCCATCGTCCATCACGGCGGGATCGGCACGACGGCCCAGGCTCTGCGGTCAGGCAGGCCGCAGCTTGTGACGCCGTTCCTGGGCGACCAGCACGACAACGCCCGGCGGGTGAAGCGCCTGGGCTTGGGGCGCAGGCTCCGGCCCGACCGCTACGAGGGCGGCGGCGCGACCGAAGCTCTGCGGATCTTGCTGGGTGATCCCGCCTATGCGGCCGCCGCCGAGGCCCTGGCGCCGGTGTTTCGAGCCGAGGACGGCGCCGCGGCGGGCGCTCTCTATCTGGACGGGCTGCTCGAGCGGGCCTGACGCCGTCCAGATTCTCGCGACGGCTCCCATAGCGCCCTTGCCTCGCGGCGCCGCTTTAGGAGAGTGTGCCGCCGATGACCGACGCCCATTTCGCGGGGATTCTGCCCTGCCAGACCATCGAGGACCTGATCGCCCAGGAGGCGATCACCTCGCAGACGCCGTTCGACCGTGACCAGGTTCAGCCGGCCAGCCTCGACCTGCGCCTGGGCGTGCGCTGCTGGCGGGTGCGGGCCTCGTTCCTGCCGGGCGTCGCGCGCCGCGTGCCCGAGCGGCTCAAGGACGTGGCCATGCACGAGCTGGACCTGTCGAAGGGCGCGGTGCTGGAGAAGGGCTGCGTCTACATCGCCGAGATCCAGGAGCGCCTGGCCTTGCCGGCAAATGTCGCCGCGCGCGGCAATCCGAAAAGCTCGACGGGCCGGGTGGACGTCTTCGTGCGCCTGCTCAGCGACCGCTCCAAGGCCTTCGACGACATCGAGGCCGGCTATGAGGGTCCGCTCTATATCGAGATCGCGCCCCAGACCTTCTCGGTGCTGGTCCGCGCCGGCACGCGCCTGAACCAGCTGCGCCTCAAGCGCGGCGAGCCGGCCAAGCTGGCGATCCGCAGCGTCGGCGTCGATCTGACCCCGGGCGAGACCGGTATCGTCGGCTTCCGCGGCCGCCGCCACGCCGGCGTCGTCGATCTCGACCACGAGGACGGCCACGACCCCCGCGACTTCTGGGAGCCGCTGGAGACCCGCCACGGCGAGCTGCTGCTCGATCCGGGCGAGTTCTACATTCTCGCCTCCAAGGACGACGTCGAGATCCCGGTCATGGAAGCGGCCGAAATGACCCCGATCGACCCGTCGGTCGGCGAGTTCCGCGTCCACTACGCCGGCTTCTTCGATCCGGGCTTCGGCACCGAAGAGGCTGGGGCCGTCGGCTCCAAGGGGGTGCTCGAGGTGCGCAGCCACGAGACCCCGTTCCTGCTGGAAGACGGCCAGACCGTCGCCCGGCTGGTCTATGAGCCCCTGACCGCCCGCCCGGCCCGCCTCTACGGCGAGGGCGGTTCGCACTATCAGCGGCAGGGGCTGAAGCTTTCGAAGCACTTCAAGCCGTGGCGTTAGGCCGCGGCGCTTCCCGCTCGCGCGGTTAACCCCCTTCGCTCTAGGCTGAGACCGTATTCCTGTCGGGGGAAGCGATGGTTTCAGCGTGGGTGAAGGGCGTAAGACGCCTGCTGGCGGTCATGACGGCCGCGGCGGGGCTGTCTGGCGTCGCCCATGCCGCCCCCGCCATGTGGGAAGTCAGCGACGGCGACTCCCGCATCTATCTGTTCGGTTCGATGCACGTGCTGTCGCCCAAGCTCCAGTGGCGGACCCCGGCTTTCGACCGCGCCTACGCCCAGGCCGGCAAGCTGTGGTTCGAGACCCGCGTCGACGCCGACCCGGCCGCGGTGAAGGCCCTGGTCGACCGCTACGGCGTCGATGTCGACCGCTCCCTGACCGAGAAACTGCCGCCGCGCACCGTCGCCAGTCTGCGCGCGGCGCTGGACCAGCGCGGCGCCAGCCTCGACCGCGTCGATCACCTGCGGCCCTGGGCGGCGGCGATGATGCTGTCGGTGCTGCCGATGACGCAGGCCGGCGGTTCGGTGGCCAGCGGCGCCGACGCGGCCGTCACCCGCCAGGCCGTGAAGGCCGAAAAGCCCGTCCTGGCCTTCGAAAGCTTCGAGCAGCAGCTGCGCCTGTTCGCCGACCTGCCCGAGGCCGTCGAGGTGCAGTATCTCGACGACGTCGCCGCCGAGCAGAACGCGCCGCCGCGCCGGGGCGTCGATCTGCAGAAGGCCTGGCTGAAGGGCGATGTCAATCGCCTGGGCGCGATCCTAGTCGCCGGCATGCGCCGCGACCGGCCTGAATTGTACGAAGCCCTGCTCAAGCGCCGCAACCTGGCCTGGGCCGAGGTTCTAGACCGCGAGATGGCCGGCTCCGGCGTCGAGCTGGTCACGGTCGGCGCCCTGCACATGGCCGGTCCCGACGGCCTGCCGGCCCTGATGAAGGCGCGCGGCTATCGCGTGCGGCGGGTGCAGTAACCCCGCGAAGCGGTGCATGGTCGGGGCATGAGCGCGCCCGACCCGTCCTGGCTTTCCGATTTCATGCGCGACGAGCGGCTCGGTCCGGACTTCGTCGAAGCCTTCCACCTGCTGCACCGGCCTTTGGCCGAGCGTCTGGCCGCGGCCGCGCGCGCCCATGGCCGCCCGGGCTTCGTGGCCGGCCTGTCGGGACCGCAAGGGGCGGGCAAGTCCACCCTGGTGGCGGTGGTCGCCCGGCTGCTGGAGGACGAAGGGCTGAAGGTCGCGGTCCTGTCGCTGGACGACCTCTACCTGACCCGCGCCGAGCGCCAGGCGCTGGCCGCCCAGGTCCACCCGCTGCTGGCCACGCGCGGACCGCCGGGCACGCACGACGTGGCGCTGGGTCTCGCGACCCTTGACGCCCTGGCTAGGCCCGACCAGACGCCGTTGCCGCGCTTCGACAAGGCCG
>NZ_QHJY01000309.1 GCF_003185805.1 Caulobacter sp. D5 | reverse complement strand
ATTCGAACCTACGACCCGCTGATTAAGAGTCAGCTGCTCTACCAACTGAGCTATACACCCATTCGCGATTCCGAAGCGCTGAAGCGTCCCGGCGGCGAGGCGCGGAACATACGCAATGAATTTGAGAGCGCAAGGACTTTTTCGATGGCCAGGCGAGATATCAGCGGAGCCGTGGATTTCGCCTATCTGGAAGGGTTCGCGGCCGGCGACGTCACGGTGATCGAGGAGGTGCTGGCCCTGTTCCGCGAGCAGGCCGCGCTGTGGACTCCGATGCTGTCGCCCGACCATCCCGGCTGGCGCGACGCGGTCCATACGGTCAAGGGCGCGGCGCGCGGCGTCGGGGCCAATGCGCTGGGCGACGTCTGCCAGCGGGCCGAGGCCGGCGAGGCCAGTCTGGACGAAGTGATCACCGCCCTCGATGCGGTGCTGCTCGACATCGCCGCCTATGTCCACGAGCAGGCGCTGCGGTCGCTTAGAGGGTAGGCCTCAGGCGCGGCCCGGGTGCCGTTCGGCCATGTAGCGGCCGGGCGATGCGCCCAGCGCCTTGCGGAACATGGTCACGAAGCTGGGCGTGCTCTCGTAGCCGAGATCGGCGGCGACGCTCTGGATCGACGCGCCCGCCGCCAGCCATTTGACGGCCAGCACCACGCAGAGCTGCTGGCGCCAGCGTCCGAAGCTCATGCCGGTTTCGCGATCGATCAGGCGCATCAGGGTGCGCTCGCTCATGCCGGCCCGCTTGGCCCAGGCGGCCAGGCTGCCTCGCGCCGCGGGCGCGGCCATCATCTCGTCGACGATCCTGCGCAGGCGCGGATCGGCGGGCATCGGCAGATGCAGGTCCTCGACATGGGCGGCGGCCACCTCGTCGAGCAGCACCGACACCAGGCGGCAATTGGCGCCGCCCTCGTCGTAGAGGTAGGGCAGGTGCGCGGCGCGAGCCAGGAGCTCCCTCAGCAGCGGCGTCACCGACACCGCGCAGCAGGCCTTCGGCAGGCGCGCGTCGATCTGCGTGTCGATGAAGGCGTTGTAGCCCTCCAGCGCGCCGTTGGCCCTGATGGCGTGCAGCGCGCCGCCGGGGATCCAGATCGCGCTTCTGGGCGGCACCACCCAAAGCCCGCCCTCGACCTCGCAGCTCAACGCGCCCCGCTGCACCAGGATGATCTGGCCCTTGCGGTGACGGTGCGGGTCCAGCTCGATGCCGCCGACCTCGTCCATCATCGCGCCGAACACCACGATCGGCCGGGGAACCTCGTCGGGTTCGATCCAGTCGTCCTTCACCGTCAGGTCGCTGATGATGGGCACGGCCGGCTCCGGACAAGGTGTGGCGAAATTCGATAATATTCTGGCGATCCTTCGGAATGACGCCATCGCCGCTTCTGGCTATCCGATCACTGGAAGCAAGTCGAGATCGGTTCGGCTTTGCGTTTCGAGAAGGATGCAGCGGCCATGACCATGTCGATCGACGCACGCACGAAGCCATCGCCGGGCGGTCTCGGCCAGGCCCTGATCCGCCTGATGATGCGGCCGGCCAGGATCGCCTCCAGCCAGCCGATCGGCGACCGCTTTCGGCTCGTCACCCTGGAGGGGGCGGCCTTGAAGGGCGTCTCCTGGACCCCGGGGCAGAAGATCCAGATCGCCATGGGATCGGCCTTCGTGACGCGCACCTATACGCCGATGGATTGGGACGCTGGCCAGGGCCGGGCGCGCATCCTGGGCTACGCGCATGGCGAGGGGCCGGGCGGCGACTGGCTGCGGTCGCTCGCGCCGGGCGCGCAGTGCGACCTCTTCGGTCCGCGGGCCTCGCTGAACGCGGCGCCTCTGGCCGGGCCGCTGGTGGTGTTCGGCGACGAGACCTCGATCGGGCTGGCCTGCGCGCTGGCCGCGCAGGATCCCGCGCGGAGCATCTCCTGCGTCTTCGAGGTCGCCGATCTGGGCGAGGCGGAGGCCGTCGTGGAGAGGCTGGGGCTTTCGAAGGCCGCGCTGTTCAGGAAGGCGGCGGACGAGGCTCACCTCGACACGATCGGCGCGGCGCTCTCGTCGCTGGCCGGCGTCGGCGCGTCCTTCGTCCTGACGGGACGGGCGGCGGCGATCCAGAAGCTGCGACACGGCCTGAAGCGGCGCGCGGTCGAGCCCAGGCGCATTCTCACCAAGGCCTATTGGGCCCAGGGCAAGACGGGGCTGGATTGATGTCGATCACCTGGCGCTCCGTCGGCTTCTTCCGAGCGGATGCCGGCGCGCCGCGGACCGACCGCCCGAAGGATGGACCGGAGTGCGGACCTATGTCGGGTTCGGAATCGACTCCGTCAGGTCCTCGAACTCACCGACCTCCAGGCCGACCGTCTCCTTGCGGGTGATGATCCTGGTGTCGTAGCTGCGCGACACGAACACCCGCACGCCGCGATAGCGCTGGCCGCGCTTGGCCGAGATGGTCTCGGTGCGGATCTGCACGCCATAGGCCTTGTCGTTCAGATAGATCAGGCCCGGACGCAGGTCGTCGTCGCCCTTGGCGAGGGCCTCGGCGGCCATCTCGTCCAGCTGCTGGTCGATCTCTTCCTTGGTCACGCGGCGCCCTTGGTCCGGTCCCAGCTGTCGTGCTCGTAGGCGATGCAGCGGTCGATCAGGGTGCGCCAGACCGGCTCGGCGATGGCTTCGGAGAGACCGGCGGCGCGCGCGGCGGCCTTCACCTTGTCGACCACGTCCTCGATGCGGGCGCGGTCGAACACCTTGCTGCGGTCGGTCTTGATGCGGGCGGCGGCGTCCATGTAGCCCTGGCGCTCGGTGAGCAGGGCCACCAGGGCCCGGTCCAGGGCGTCGACGCCCTGGCGCACGTCGACCATGGTCTGGCAGTCGGCCGGCGCGAGGCGCTCGTCGACGTTGAGAGTCGTCTTGATCATGAGCCCCTTTAAGCCGGTTTGGCGGGGCTGTTCCAGCCTAGATGCCAGACCTAGATGCCGGCCCCGTTGTCGATGGTCAGCAGGGCCGCTTCGTGGGCGGCCGCCTCGTCCTTCAGCCAGCCGACGAAGGCCTTCACCTGCGGCAGGCGGCCCTTGGCCTTGGGGTGGACCACGTAATAGGCGAAGTCGACCGAGGTCGCGATGTCGAACGGGATCACCAGCCGGCCGGCGTCGAGATCGGCCTGGGCCAGGGTGCGCTTGGCCAGCGCGATGCCGCGGCCGTTGGCGGCGGCCTCGATCACAAGGCTCGACTGGTTGAAGCGCGGGCCGCGGGCGCCGTCGACGCCCTTGATGCCGCGCGCCGCCAGCCACATGGCCCAGTCCGGGCACGAATCGTCGGCGTCGGGCGAGCCGTCGTGCAGCAGGATGTGGCGCGACAGGTCCTCGGGGCTTTCCAGCGGCGTCTCGGCCAGCAACTCGGGGCTGGCGACGGGCACGACCGTTTCGTTGAGCAGGCGGATGACTTCCAGGCCGGGATAGCGGCCCGAGCCGTAGCGAATGGCCAGGTCCACCTCGCCGGCGGCGAAGTCCACGACCTCCATGCCGGCCGACAGCCAGACGTCGACCTGCGGCTGGGCCTGCTCGAACTTGCCCAGGCGCGGCACCAGCCACTTGGCGGCGAAGGACGGGGCGGCCGTCAGCGTCAGGCGGCGGCCGTCGACGGCGGCGGTCAGCAGACTGGCGGCTTCGGCCAGACGGTCGAAGGCCTCGCGTAGGGCGGGCAGGGCGGTCTGGGCCGCGTCGGTCAGCAGCAGGCCCTTGGGCGTGCGCTTGAACAGGGCCGCGCCGACATAGTCTTCCAGGTTCTGGATCTGCTGGCTCACGGCGCCGGGCGTCACCGACAGCTCGTCGGCGGCGCGGCTGAAGTTCAGATGGCGCGCCGCGGCCTCGAAAGCCCGCAGGGCGTTGAGAGGCGGAAGGCGGCGCCGTTCGTTCTGTCGTTCCATGAGTTTTACTGAACGCCCCGGCAGAAGTCCTTGTTTGCGAATTGGCCTGCCCGCGCCCAGTTTGCAAGCGTTCGCTGACGGATTGGCCCTTTTCGTCGGCGGGCAAGAGCGGGGCGAGCTTTCGGGTTCGCCCCGTATTTCATTGGGTTTGGACGGCGAGGGTCGATCGGCTCGCGCTGCTTTCGCGCGTCCAAGGACGCTTTTAGAGGACCTGGGATCGCGCATGGCGTCGCCCTCGGATCGCAAGGCTGAACCTCGTCTGGTCGCGCTTCGCGGCGGCGAGGGCGTGCGGCCGGCGGTCGGGCGCGTGACGCTGGTCGGCGCTGGTCCCGGCGATCCTGACCTGCTGACGGTCAAGGCGCTGAAGGCCCTGCAGGCCGCCGACGTGCTGGTGCACGACGGCCTGGTCTCGGGCGAGATCCTCGACCTCGCGCCCCAGGCCCGCCGCATCGACGTGGCCAAGCGCAAGTCGCGCCACACCCTGCCGCAGGACGACATCAACCAACTGCTGGTCGCTCTCGCTCGCGAAGGCCTGGAGGTCGTGCGGCTGAAGGGCGGCGACCCCTTTCTGTTCGGCCGCGGCGGCGAGGAGCTTTCCGCCTGCCGCGAGGCCGGGATCGACTGCACCGTGGTGCCCGGCGTCACCGCGGCTCTCGCCGCCAGCGCAGGCGCCGGCGCGCCCTTGACCCATCGCGGCAACGCCCAGGCCGTCACCTTCGTCACCGGCCACGCCGCTCACGGCGAGCCTGATCTGGACTGGACCGCCCTGGCGCGTCCGAACCAGACGGTCGTCGTCTATATGGGCGTCTCGACCGCGGGCTTCATCGCCGAGCGCCTGACCGCCGCCGGCCGCGCCGGCTCGACGCCCGCCCTGGTGGTCGAAAACGCCAGCCGCGCCGACGAGCGCCGTATCCTCACAACCCTGGCCGGTCTGGCGACCGCGACCGAGGGGCTGAAGGGACCGGCCCTGCTGATGGTCGGCGAGGCCATGGCCATGGCCGAAATCCCCACCATATCGGGGCAAGTTCCCGGCAGCGTCGCAACCGCCGCCGTCTTCGAAGTTCAAAACGTGAGTTCGGGCCAATGAAAGCCGTGACCGCCAATCGCCTGATCGACGGGGAGGTCGTCTTCTGGAAGGAAGGCGCGTGGGTGGACGGCTTCGGCGACGCCCAGCTGTTCGACGATGCGCAAGGCGAAGAAGTCGAGGCCGCCGTGGCCGCCGGCAAGGCCGCCCCGACCGTGATCGTCGATCCCTATCCGATCGACCTGATCACCGTCGAAGGCCTGGGCCTGGCGCCGGTCAGCTACCGCGAGCGCATCCGCGCGCTCGGTCCCACCAACGAACTTCTCCACGGCAAGCAGGCTGAGGGCGGCGCCGTCGTCGAGGCCATCCGTCACGCTTCCGGCGCCGCCCGCTCGACGGGCCGCGTCGACCTGATCCGCCGCAAGTAGGCCGACCCTATGTATCAGTACGACGTCATCGACCGTGAATTCCTGACGGACCGCTCCAACGAGTTCCGTCACCAGGTGGCCCGTCGCCTGGCTGGCGACCTCACCGAGGACCAGTTCAAGCCGCTGCGCCTGATGAACGGCCTCTACCTGCAGCTCCACGCCTACATGCTGCGGGTCGCCATCCCGTACGGCTCGCTCAACGCCCGCCAGGCCCGCCGCCTGGCCTGGATCGCCCGCACCTACGACAAGGGCTACGGGCACATGACCACGCGTCAGAACGTCCAGTTCAACTGGATCAAGCTGAAGGACGCGCCGGACATCCTGGACGCCCTGGCCGAGGTCGACCTGCACGCCATCCAGACCAGCGGCAACTGCATCCGCAACACCACGGCCGATCCCTATGCCGGCGCCACCGCCGAGGAGATCGACGATCCGCGCGTGTGGTCGGAAGTCATCCGCCAGTGGTCGACCCTGCACCCGGAATTTTCCTACCTGCCGCGCAAGTTCAAGATCGCCATCACCGGCGCCCTGACCGACCGCGCGGCGGTGAAGGTGCACGACATCGGCCTGATCCTGCGCCGGGCCCGCGACGGCTCGCTGGGCTTCGAGGTGATCGTCGGCGGCGGGCAGGGGCGTACGCCCTATGTCGGCCCGACCATCAAGCAGCACCTGCCGGCATCGAGCCTGCTGAGCTACCTGGAAGCCGTCCTGCGCGTCTACAACCGCCACGGCCGCCGCGACAACATCTACAAGGCCCGCATCAAGATCCTGGTCGCCGCCCTCGGCGCCGAGGAGTTCGGCCGCCAGGTCGAGGAAGAGTGGGCAAAGATCGATCAAGGCCGCGCCGATCTCGGCGACCTGGAGCTGGCCCGCATCCGCGGCGCCTTCGCCCAGACCCCGTTCGAGACCCTGCCGGCCCGCTCGGAAGCCTTCGAGGCCGCCAAGGCCGCCAGCCCGTCGCTGGCCCGCTTCGCGCGCAACAACGTCAAGCCGCACAAGAAGCCGGGCTACGCCATCGTCGAGGTCTCGCTGAAGGCCATCGGCCAGACGCCAGGCGACGCCACCGCCGACCAGCTGGACGTCGTTGCCGACCTGGCCGAACGCTACGGCCTGGACGACCTGCGCGTCACCCACGCCCAGAACCTCGTCCTGCCGCACATCAAGCTCGACGACCTGCCGGCTGTGCACGCGATCCTCGAGGCCAACGGCCTGGCCACGGCCAATATCGACCTGGTCAGCGACATCATCGCCTGCCCGGGCCTCGACTACTGCGCCCTGGCCAACGCCCGCGCGATCCCGATCGCCCAGGACATCGCCAAGACCTTCGCCGACCCCGACCGGGCCGAGACGATCGGCGAGTTGAAGATCAAGATCAGCGGCTGCATCAACGCCTGCGGCCACCACCACGTGGCCCACATCGGGATCCTGGGCGTCGACAAGAAGGGCGAGGAATTCTACCAGCTCTCGCTCGGCGGTTCGGGCGCGGAAGACGCCACGATCGGCAAGATCCTGGGTCCGGCCCTGCCGGCCGACAAGGTCGCCCCCGCCATCGACACCCTGGTCGACACCTATCTGGCCGCGCGCCAGGGCGAGGAACGCTTCCTCGACACCTATCGCCGCGTCGGCCTCGAGCCCTTCAAGGAAGCGGTCTATGCCCAAGCTGATTAAGCTGATCGACGGCGCGACCCAGTTCGCCGAGAACACCTTCGTCAACGTCGCCGACGAGGACGCCATCCCGGACGTCGGCGACGTCATCCTGTCGCTGACCCGCTTCCAGGCCGAGGGCGACGCGCTGTTGTCGTCCAACAGCCGCCGCGTCGGCGTGCGCATCGAGCCGGCCGAAGAGGTCGAGGCCCTGGCCTACGACCTGCCGCGCCTGTCGGTGGTGGCCCTGGCCTTCCCGAAGTACCGCGACGGCCGCGCCTACACCTCGGCCCGCCTGCTGCGCGAGCGCTTCAAGTACCAGGGCGAGATCCGCGCCGTGGGCGACGTGCTGCAGGAGCAGGCCGGCTTCATGGTCCGCGTCGGTTTCGACGCCTTCGAGCCCAACGACGGCGCCACGCCCGAGGCCTGGGCCAAGGCCGCCAACCGTTTCCGCCACGTCTACCAGCGCGCCGTCGACGCCCGCCCGATCGCGGCGGACGAGCGGGCGCAACAAAAGGAAGGCGCCCTCTGATGGCCTACGACCAGACCGACGCCGCGCCGACCCTGGCGGCGCGGCTGGACGCCGAACTGCGCGACGCCCATCCGCTGACCATACTGCGCAAGGCCTATGAGACCTTCGGCGACAAGCTGGCCCTGGTCAGCTCGTTCGGCGCGGAGTCGGCGGTGCTGCTGCACCTGGCCTCGCAGGTCTCGAAAGACATCCCCGTGCTGTTCCTCGACACCGGCATGCTGTTCGGCCAAACCCTGGACTACCGCAAGAGCCTGGCCGCCAAGCTTGGCCTGACCGACGTGCGCGACCTGCGCCCGGCGTTCGCGGATCTCGCCGTGACCGATCCCAAGTCGGATCTCTGGCGCACCGACACCGACGCCTGCTGCCATATCCGCAAGGTGCTGCCGCTGGACCGCGTCATCGAGGGCTTCTCGGCCTGGTGCACCGGCCGCAAGCGCTTCCATGGCGGCGACCGCCTGCGCCTGGCCGTGGTCGAGGACGCCGACGGAAAGCTGAAGTTCAATCCGCTGGCCAACTGGAGCAAGGCCGAGCTCGACGCCTATGTCGCCGAGCACCAGTTGCCGACCCACCCGCTGGTCGCCCAGGGCTTCCCCTCGATCGGCTGCTGGCCGTGCACCAAGCCGGTGGACGACCCCAACGCCGACGTCCGCGCCGGCCGCTGGCAGGGCCAGGACAAGACCGAGTGCGGCATCCACGTCGCCCGCGCCCCGGGCGTGGCCCCCAATGTCGGCGGCGACATCTGAGGCTCAGGACCCGGACGAGAAGCCCTTGCGGGTCATCTTGCCCCAGCCCTGGGCGCCGGTCAGGAACTGCCAGGTGCCGCGCAGCCGCCAGAAATTGTTGATCTGGCGGTAGCCGAAATTCTCCAGGATCGCCGCGCCCATCAGCACGGCGAGACTGCGGGCGTTGGGAAAGCGCCGCAGCTCGGTCTCCTCCAGCGCCAGGGCGCCGACGCTGATGACGATGCCGAAGCCGAAGGTCACGGCCAGCAGCGCCCACAGATAGTCGATGTCCAGCACGCCCAGCAGCCAGAAGGCCGGGATCAGCACGTAGCCGAAGATCTCGATCAGCGGTCCCAGCACGTCGACCACCAGGATGTGCCCAAAGCCGATCAGGCCGATGCGGCCGTAGCGCGGGTTCAGGATCATGTCGCGGTGCCGGAAGAAGGTCTCCAGCGCCCCGCGATGCCAGCGCGCCCTCTGGCGGGACAGCACCGCCATGGTCTCCGGCGCTTCGGTCCAGCATACCGGCTCGGGCGTGAAGGCCACGCGATAGGGCTTGCCCAGGCGCCGGTAGTGCTTGTGCAGCTTGACCACCAGCTCCATGTCCTCGCCGACCGTGCCGTGGCTGTAGCCGCCGACGTCGAGCACGGCCTGGCGCCGGAAAAGGCCGAAGGCGCCGGAGATGATGGTCAGGGCCGAGATGCGGCTCCAGGCCAGGCGCGCCATCAGGAAGGCGCGCAGATATTCGACGGTCTGCAAGCGGGCCAGCAGGTTCTTCGGGACGCCCACCTCGACCACCCGTCCGAACGAGATCTTGCAGCCGTTGGCGATGCGGATCGTGCCGCCCACCGCCACCGTGCGGTCGGGATCCTCGACGAACGGCGCCACCGCCCGCAGCAGGGCGTCCACCTCCAGCAGCGAGTCGGCGTCCATCGAGCAGACGATCGGCGAGCGCGACAGGTTGATGGCCGCGTTGAGGGCGTCGGCCTTGCCGCCGTTGTCCTTGTCGACCACCAGCAGGCGGGGCTGGTTGGCGCCGGCGTAGAGGCCGCGGATGCGCTGGCACGAGGCGGCCAGGTCGTAGTGGCGCTCGACGGGATGCAGCTCGAAGGCGTCGATCAGCACCTGGAGCGTCTCGTCCTTGGAGCCGTCATTGACCACCACCACCTCGAAGTGGGGGTATTGCAGGGCCAGCAGCGAGCGCACGCTTTCGACGATGGTCAGGGCCTCGTTATAGGCCGGCGCCATCAGGGTGATCGGCGGGGCGGCCTCGGCGTAGCGCCGCCAGAGCAGGGCGGCCTGGTTGACCGGCGGGGCCTGCGACAGCGCACGGGCCGCCAGGATCAGCTGGTAGAGATAGAGCGCGTTCTGCAGCAGGCCGGTGGCGATCACCGCCCAGGCGATGGTCTCGGCGAAGCGGACGACGACGAGGGCCAGGACCTCCAGTTCGGGCAGCATGGTCAGGCGCCCTCCGCCAGAGCGCGCTCGGCCGCTCGCTGGGCTACTGGATGGGCTTCGTCGCTCGCGGTG
>NZ_QHJY01000308.1 GCF_003185805.1 Caulobacter sp. D5 | reverse complement strand
ACCGGCTTCTCCAGCCGCGCCGACGCCAAGGCGTTCTGCGACGCCCTGACGGCCGCCGGCAAATCCTGCTTCGTGAAGTAGGCGAGGGGAGCCCCCATGAGCGTGTCGTCCGCCGCCATCCTCGGCTGCGCCGGGACCGTCCTGAGCGCGGAAGAAGCCGCCTTCTTCCGCGACGTGCGGCCGTGGGGCTTCATCCTTTTCAAGCGCAACATCGACACGCCCGACCAGGTGCGGGCGCTGACCGCGGCCCTGCGCGAGACGGTCGGCCGTCCCGACGCGCCGATCCTGATCGACCAGGAGGGCGGCCGCGTCGCCCGCCTTGGAGCCCCCCACTGGAAGAAGTATCCGCCGGGCCGCGCTTACGGTGAACTGGTCGCCAACGATCCGCTGGTCGCCCGCGAGATCACGCGCCTTGGCGCGCGCCTGATCGCCCATGACCTGACCTCGCTGGGCATCAACGTCGACTGCGTGCCGGTGCTGGACGTGCCCGATCCCAAGGGCCACGAGATCATCGGCGACCGCGCCTATGGCGACACGCCCGAGCAGGTGGCGACCCTGGGCCGCGCGGCGGCCGAGGGCCTGCTGGCCGGCGGCGTGCTGCCGATCATCAAGCACATCCCCGGCCACGGCCGCGCCATGAGCGACAGCCATCTGGAGCTGCCGGTGGTGAAGGCCAAGCTGGCCGAACTGGAAGCTCGCGACTTCGCGCCGTTCCGAGTGCTGTCGGACATGCCGATGGCGATGACCGCCCACGTCGTCTACACGGCCATCGATCGCCGCAACCCGGCCACCACCTCGAAGAAGGCCATCAAGAAGGTCATCCGCGAGTCCCTGGGTTTTGACGGCCTGCTGATGAGCGATGATCTGTCGATGAAGGCGCTGTCGGGCGACTTCAAGCAGCGCGCCAAGGACAGCCTGGCCGCCGGCTGCGACGTCGTCCTGCACTGCAACGGCGACATGGACGAGATGAAGGCCGTAATGGCCGGCGTCGGCAAGCTCTCCAAGGAAGCCCGTCGCCGCGCCCAGGCGGTCATGGGCCGGCTGGTCAAGGTGCACGAGCCGCTCGACGTCGCCGAGGCCCGCGCCCGCTTCGACGCCGCCTTCGACGGCCGGTTCGCCGGGTGAGCACGGGCTTCCAGCCCACATTCGACTTCGCGGCCGCCCGGGAGGCGGCGGAAGACGGCGCGGCCCTGGTCATCGACATCGACGGCTACGAAGGCCCGCTGCACGTCCTGCTGGCCCTGGCCCGCAACCAGAAGGTCGACCTGCTTCAGCTGTCGATCACGAAACTGGCCGAGCAGTACCTGGCCTTCGTGCAGCAGGCCCGCCGCGTGCGCTTCTCGCTGGCCGCCGACTATCTCGTCATGGCCGCCTGGCTGGCCTATCTGAAGTCGCGGCTGCTGCTGCCCAAACCCGATCGCCCCAAGGCCGAGGAGCCGCCGGCCGAGGAAATGGCCGCTCTGCTGGCCTTTCGCCTGGCCAAGCTCGACGCCATGCGCAAGTCGGTCGAGGCCCTGAAGGAGCGTCCGCAACTCCAGCGCGACGTCTTCGCGCGCGGCGATCCCGATGCGGTGAAGATCGTCTCCTCCACCCGGTTCGAGGGCGACCTCTACGCCCTGATGAGCGCCTACATCTCCCAGCGAAAGCGCGAGCACGGCCGCCACTACGCCCCGCGCCCGCCCCAGGCCTATCCGCTGGAAGACGCCCGCGACCGCCTGCGCACCTTCCTGCCGAGGATGGAGGAGTGGACGGCCCTGTCCGGCGTCGCCCCCGTCGAGCGCTGGGAAGAAGACCCCGACGGCCCCACGCCCGCCAGCTACCTGGCCTCGACCCTTTCGGCCAGCCTGGAGCTGGCCAAGGAAGGCGCGCTGACGGTGCGCCAGATGGGCGCGTTCGAGGAAATCTACCTGCGCACCCGGACCGACGGCGGGGAGGGGGCGTGATCGTGTTGAGAGACAGCTTCTACCCATGACCCTCGCCCCTCTCTTCACCGAACGCTGCATCGAGGCCCTGCTGTTCGCGGCGGCCGAGCCGTTGAGCGTGGCCGACCTCGCCAAGCGTCTGCCGGACGGCGCTGACATCCCGGCCGGCATCGCCGACCTGCGCGCCCGCTGGGACGGGCGGGGGATCGAACTCGTGGAGGTGGCGGGCCGCTGGCGCTTCCAGACCGCCGCCGATCTCGCCTTCCTGATGACCGAGGAGCGCGAGGAGCCGCGCCGCCTGTCCAAGGCCGCCCAGGAGACCCTGGCCATCGTCGCCTATCACCAGCCCGTCACCCGGGCCGAGATCGAGGCGGTGCGGGGGGTGCAGGCCAGCCGGGGCACGCTGGACGTGCTGCTGGAGCTGGGCCTGATCCGCATGCGCGGCCGTCGCCGCACGCCGGGCCGTCCGGTGACCTTCGGGACGACCGACGCCTTCCTCGAGCACTACGGCCTGGCGAATCTGGGCGACCTGCCCGGCGTCGCCGAAATGAAGGCCGCGGGCCTGCTCGATCTGAACCTGCCGCCGGGCTTTTCCGTACCCGATCCGATGGGGTTGCGGACCGACGGCGAGGAGGAAGACCCGCTGGACGAAGGCGAGACGCCGGAATTCGCTCAGGATTTCCTGGGCGAGCTGGAGGGCGGAGAGCCGGGGCGCTGAGGCGAAGCCTGCCTTGGCCGGGGCGCAATGGCCGCGATTTGCGCCGCTTGGCTCATGGCCATGCGGACGCCTATATTATCTGAGACATTGTAACGACACGCCGCAGCGGCTAAAGCGCCGCTGTCGCAAGGAGCACCGCCGTTATGGGTAGCATGAGCTGGATTCACTGGGTGATCGTGATCGCGGTCGTCGCCCTGCTTTTCGGTGGTCGCGGCAAGCTGTCCGGGATCATGGGCGACGCGGCCAAGGGCATCAAGGCGTTCAAGGACGGCTTGAAGGACGACAGCAGCCAGGAAGTCGCCGACAACAAGTCCACGGGCGCGCTGCCGCGCACCGAGGCCGAGAAGGAAGACCTGCGCAAGTCGTAAGGTTTGTTTTCGCCGCGCCTTCCCCGGAGGGCGCGGCTTCGTTTTTCCAAATCTCTCGGCCCAGGTCTCCACGGGGGAGCGCCGGGCCGGTCTGAGGCGCTTTCATGCTTCCTGATATCGGCGGCGCTGAGCTTCTGGTTATCGCCGCGGTCGCGCTGATCGTGGTGGGGCCGAAGGATCTGCCTGTTCTTCTTCGCAAGCTCGGCCAGTTCGTCGGCAAGATCCGCGGCATGGCTGCGGAATTCCGCGCCAGCTTCGACGAGATGGCTCGCCAGTCGGAGCTGGACGAGTTGCGCCGCGAGGTCGAGGCCATGCGCGCCGGCCAGTACGCCAACCCGGTGCAGGCCGCGGTCGACCAGGCCAAGGACGCCACGGTCGACGAGGTGTTCGCCGACATCGACGCCAGCCTCAACAGCGGCGCCGTCCAGGCCCATCCCTACGCCGGCTACAATCCCGAGCCGGTCGCCGAGCCTGAAGTCGAGGCTCCGGCCAAGCCTGCCCGCAAGCGCGCCCCCAAGGCCGTCGCCGAGCCGACCGTCGAGATCGTTTCCAAGACGTCGCGCGCCAAGGCCGCGTCCAAGGACGTCGGCGTCGCCGCAAAGGCTCCGGCCAAGAAGGCCGCCGCCCCCAAGGCGGCTAAAGCCGTCGCCGCTGGTGGGACGGCCGCGGCCGTCGTCAAGCCGCCGCGCAAGCGCACCACCAAGACCGCCTCTTCCAGCTCGGACATCGTCTCGTGACCAATTCGATCGGATACGATCCCGAAGAGGAGATCGAGGCCTCGCGCGCGCCGCTGCTCGAGCACCTGACCGAGCTGCGCTCGCGCCTGATCGTCTGCGTGGTGGCGCTGTTCGTCGGTTTCGGCGTCTGCTTCTACTTCTCGAACCAGCTTTTCCTGTTCCTGATCCACCCGTTCGAGGTGGCCGCCGGCATGGTCGCCGCCAGCAAGGCGGGGGGCGCGCATCACAATCCCTTTGACCTGATCATGGTGCTGACGGGCCTGAAGGACGCGCCGGCCGACGTCGCCCACCAGAAGTTCGTGTTCACGGCGCTGCTGGAGCAGTTCTTCACCAAGCTGAAGCTGTCGGCGTTCGGCGCGGTGGTCATCACCTTCCCGGTGCTGGCCTGGCAGCTCTACCGCTTTGTCGCCCCCGGCCTCTACAAGAACGAGCGCGGCGCCTTCCTGCCGTTCCTGATCGCTTCGCCGGTGCTGTTCGTCATGGGCGCGGCGCTGGTCTACTACGTCATGCTGCCGTTCATCGTCTGGTTCTCGATGAACCAGCAGATCTTCGGCGACGCCATCTCGGTCGAACTGCTGCCCAAGGTGTCGGACTACCTGACCCTGGTGACCTCGCTGCTGCTGGCCTTTGGCCTCTGCTTCCAGCTGCCGGTCGTGGTGTCGCTGCTCGGCATGGCCGGGATCATCGACTCCAAGATGCTGCGCGGCGGCCGCCGCTACGCGATCGTCGGCGTGTTCATCGCCGCCGCCGTCCTGACCCCGCCCGATCCGATCAGCCAGCTGACCCTGGCGATCCCCATGTGCCTGCTCTACGAGATCGGCATCTGGTGCGTCTGGATCATCGAGCGCGGCCGCAAGAAGCGCGAAGCCGAAGAGAGCAAGGACGTCGTGGCGGTCTAGCCGACCGATGAGGGGGCTCTGAAAAGTCTGACGCCGCGAAAGCCGATCCGCTTTCGCGGCGTTTTTCGTTCGTGCGACCCCTCACTCGACCTCCCTCCGGGAGGCCACCCTCTCCCGCAAGGGGAGAGGGGGCGTGCAAGAAGGTTGGCGCCCTTGGCGACGCGCCTTAGAGAAGGGCGTTTCTTAACGACTTCCTTCCGAGCGCTCCCGATGCACGACATCAAGGCCATCCGCGAAAACACCGAAGCCTATGAAGCCGCCTGGTCGGCCAAGGGCCGTTCGGGCGCGGCGTCGGAAGCCGTCAAGCTCGACGCCCAACTGCGCGCGGCCCAGACCGCCCTGCAGGAAGCCCAGGCCAAGCGCAACGAAAGCTCCAAGCTGATCGGCGCGGCCAAGGCCAAGAAGGACGAGGCCGAAGCCGCCCGCCTGATGGCCGAGGTCGAGGCGCTGAAGGGCCGCATGGCCGAGGCGGCCGAAGAGGAAGGCATCGTCGGCGCCAAGCTGAAAGACCTGCTGGCGTCCCTGCCCAACATCCCCGCCGCCGAAGTGCCGGAAGGCGAGGACGAGACCGGCAATGTCGAGCAGCGCCGCTGGGGCGATCGCTCCAAGCTGCCGGCCGGCCGCCTGAACGCGCCCAAGGACCACGTCGACCTGGGCGCGGCCCTGGGCGGCATGGACTTCGAAGCCGCCGCCCGCATGAGCGGCGCCCGCTTCGTAGTGCTCAAGAAGGAGATCGCTCGCCTGGAGCGCGCCCTCGGCCAGTTCATGCTCGACCTGCAGACGGTCGAGCACGGCTACACCGAGATCAGCCCGCCCGTGCTGGTCAAGGACGACGCGCTGTTCGGAACCGGCCAACTGCCCAAGTTCGCCGAGGATCTCTTCCGCACCACCGGCGACCACTGGCTGATCCCCACCGCCGAGGTCTCGCTGACCAATATCGTGCGCGAGCAGGTCACCGGCGAGGAAGAGCTGCCGCTGCGCCTCACCGCCCTGACCCACTGCTTCCGTTCGGAAGCTGGGGCCTCGGGCCGCGATACGCGGGGCATGATCCGCCAGCACCAGTTCCAGAAGGTCGAGCTGGTCTCGATCACCACGCCCGACCAGTCGGAAGCCGAGCACGAGCGCATGGTCGAATGCGCCGAGGCTGTGCTGAAGAAGCTGGAGCTGGAATTCCGCACCATGCTGCTGTGCAAGGGCGACATGGGCTTTGGCGCGCGCAAGACCTACGACCTGGAGGTCTGGCTGCCGAGCCAGGCGACCTTCCGCGAGATCAGCTCGTGCTCCAACTGCGGCGACTTCCAGGCCCGCCGCATGGACGCCCGCTTCAAGAAGGCCGGCGAGAAGGGCACGCACTACGTCCACACCCTGAACGGCTCGGGCCTGGCCGTCGGCCGCACCCTGGTGGCCGTGCTGGAGAACTACCAGGACGAGGGCGGTCGCATCCATATCCCGGCCGTGCTGCAGCCCTATATGGGTGGCCTGACCCACATCGGGGGCGCGGCTTGAGGATCCTCCTCACCAACGACGACGGCATCCACGCTCCGGGCCTGCAAAGCCTGGAGCGTATCGCCGCGGCCCTGTCGGACGACGTCTGGATCGTCGCGCCGGAATACGAGCAGTCGGGCGCCAGCCGGGCCCTGACCCTGTCCGATCCGCTGCGGGTGCGGAAGATCGACGCCCGCCGCTTCGCCGTCGAGGGCACGCCCACCGACTGCGTGGCCCTGGCCTTCCAGGAACTGATCGAGGGCGCGAAGCCGGACCTCGTGCTGTCGGGCGTCAACCGCGGCCAGAACCTGGCCGAGGACGTCACCCTGTCTGGGACCGTCGCCGGCGCCATCGAGGGCATGGTCCTGGGCGTTCCGTCGATCGCCCTGTCGCAGGCCATGACCTATTTCGCCGACGAGGTCGTCGCCCATTGGGAAACCGCCGAGCACTTCGGGCCGGGCATCGTGCGCCGGCTGCTGGAGGTGGGCTGGCCGTCTGACGTCGTGATGAACGTCAACTTCCCGCCGCTGCCGCCGGAACGGGTCGATGCCGTGGAAGTGACCCGCCAGGGCTTTCGCGACTCGCACTTGCGGCGCATGGAAAAGCGGACGGACCTGCGCGGTCGCGACTACTACTGGACCGGCTTCACCGTGAAGCCGTCCAACCCGCCGGAGGGCACCGATCTGAAGGCCGTGTACGAAGGGCGCATCTCGGTGACGCCCCTGCATATCGACCTGACGCACAACGCCACCGTCGCCGCCCTCAAGGGCGTGCTGGGCGGTGCGCCGCCTAAGCTCGCCTCCAAGCCGGAGAGCAGCCCGGAGCCCGGCCTGTGATGGCGAGCGCCAAGCGACCGGAAACGCCTGATGCGCTGCTGAAGCGGCTGCTCGACGCTTTGCGCGCGCAAGGCGTGACCGATCCCAACGTGCTGTCGGCGATCGAGAAGACCCCGCGCGACCTTTTCACACCCGATCTCTTCAAGGAGCGGTCGTGGGAGGACTCGGCCCTGCCGATCGCCTGCGGCCAGACCATCAGCCAGCCGTTCATCGTTGGCCTGATGACCCAGGCCCTGACGGTCGAGCCGCGTTGCCGGGTGCTGGAGATCGGCACGGGCTCGGGCTACCAGACCGCGGTCCTTTCCCGGGTGTCGCGTCTCGTCTACACGGTCGAGCGCTATCGCACCCTGATGAAGGAGGCCGAGGCGCGCTTCGCCGTGCTCGGCCTGACCAACGTCATCACCAAGTTCGGCGACGGCTGGGAAGGCTGGCGCGAGCAGGCGCCTTTCGACCGCATTATGGTCACGGCTGCGGCGCAAGAAGAACCTAAGGGGCTCCTGGCCCAGCTCAAGCCCAACGGCGTGCTTGTCGCACCCGTCGGACGTGGGCCGGTCCAGAGCCTTCGTCGCTATGCCGGCGACGGGAAGGGGGGCTTCACGGTCGAAGTCCTGTGCGAAGTGCGTTTCGTCCCGATCCTGGAAGGCGTCGCCCGCGAGTAGTGCGGGGTCGGCGTCCACAGGTTCGGTGACGCCGTGCGTGTTTGGTTAAGGTTTGATTCACCCTTGCGGCGGCGACTTGAAGGCTCCGCGAGGAAAGGAGAGGTCATGAGGCAGTTGTGGACGCAAGCGGCGGTCATCGCCCTGACGGCTGGAACGCTCGCGGCCTGCGAGACGACCGGCGCGCAGTATCCCACCCGCGCCAGCGAGGGCGTCAGCCCGCCCGTCGTCCAGGCCCCGCCGGCCGCCCAGACGCCGCTTCCGACCCAGGCTCCGCCGCCTGAGGACGACGCTCCGCCGGTGACCGCGCCGGTCGGCGCCGGCGCCGTGTCGAGCCAGCCGCTGGCTC
>NZ_QHJY01000307.1 GCF_003185805.1 Caulobacter sp. D5 | reverse complement strand
CCTGCGGCGCGCCGTGCGCCTGGCCCCGCAGCGGGCCGACCTGTGGACCGCCCTGGGCGAGACCTTCGTGGCCGGCGACAACGGCCAGGTCGGCCCCGACGCCCGCATGGCCTTCGCCGAGGCGCTGAAGCGCGACCCGAACGACCTTTCCGCCCGCTATCACCTGTCCAAGGCCTTGATCGCCGATGGCAAGGTGGACGAGGGCCTGGCCGGCTGGCGGGCCCTGCTGGCCTCGCTGCCGCCGGCCGACGAGCGCCGCGCGATCCTGGCCGGCGAGATCGACCGCACCGCCAAGGCCGGCCGGCTGGTCGAGCCGAATTCGCAGGCGGCCCAGGCCGCCGCCGACGGCGGCGTCACCCCGCAGATGATCCAGGGCATGGTCGACAGCCTGGCCGCCAAGCTGGCCGCCGATCCCGACAACGCCGACGGCTGGGTGCGGCTGGTGCGGGCTTATGGCGTGCTGGGCGACGTCGCCCGCCGCGACGCGGCCCTGAAGACCGCGACCGAGCGCTTCAAGGACCAGCCGCGCGTGCTGGCCGCCCTGCGCCAGGCCGCCGATGCGCCCGCAGCCAATCGGGTCCCGCGATGAGCTTCCTGCCCAAGTCCCGCAAGGCGCGCCGGCGCCTGACCATCCTGCTGGCGATCGCGCCGGTCGCCGCCCTGGCGGCGGGGCTGGCGCTGTACGGCATGCGGGACTCGATCTCGCTGTTCTACACCCCGGCCCAGGCCCAGGAGGCCCACGTGCCGGCCGGCCGCAAGGTGCAGCTGGGCGGGCTGGTCCAGGCCGGCAGCGTGGTCAAGCACCCGGACGGCCTGGTGGAGTTCGTCGTCGCCGACCAGAAGGCGACCAGCAAGGTGCGCTACCAGGGCGACCTGCCCGACCTGTTCCGCGAGGGGCAGGGGATCGTCGCCTCCGGATCGTTCGACGAAAGCGGCGTCTTCGTCGCCAAGCAGGTGCTGGCCAAGCACGACGAGCGCTACATGCCGCGCGAGGTGGCCAAGGCCATCAAGGCGCAGGGCGAGTGGCGCGGCGAGGGAAGCGGCAAGCCCAGCTACGACGCGCCCGGAGCGAGCAAGCCTTGAACGCTTCCCATCACTTCTGCGGCCCTTCTCCCCTTGCGGGAGAAGGTGTCGGCGAAAGCCGACGGATGAGGGGTTTTGCTCCCCTGTCCGCGCGACCCCTCATCCGACCCGCTGCGCGGGCCACCTTCTCCCGCAAGGGGAGAAGGGGAGGTCTCATCCGATGATCGTCGAGTTCGGCGCGTTCGCCCTCGTCCTGGCCCTGGTGCTGTCGGTCGCCCAGAGCGGTCTTTCCGCCGTCGGGGCGCTGCGGCGGTCGGGCGCGCTGGCGGGGGCGGGGCGCGGCGCGGCCGTGGCGACCTTCGCGGCCCTGGTCTGCGCCTTCGCCGCCCTGATCCATGCCTTCGTGACCTCCGACTTCTCGGTGGCCAACGTCGCGGCCAACTCCCACACCGCCAAGCCGCTGCTCTACAAGGTGGCCGGCGCCTGGGGCAGCCACGAGGGCTCGATGCTGCTGTGGTGCCTGGTCCTGACCGGCTACGGCGCGGCCATGGCGGTGTTCGGCGAGCGCCTGCCGCCGCGTCTTAGGGCCTGGGCCATCGCGGTGCAGGGCGCGCTGGGCGTGCTGTTCCTGGCCTACACCGTCTTCGCCTCGAACCCGATGACCCGCCTGCCGGAACCGCCGGTGGAGGGCCGCTCGCTCAATCCGCTGCTGCAGGACTGGGCCCTGGCCGTGCATCCGCCCTTTCTCTATTCGGGCTATGTCGGCTTTTCGGTGGTGTTCTCGCTGGCGATCGCCGCCCTGATCGAGGGCCGGGTCGACGCGGCCTTCGCCCGTTGGGTGCGGCCCTGGACCCTGGCGGCCTGGAGCCTGCTGACCGTCGGCATCACGCTCGGCGCCTTCTGGGCCTATTACGAGCTGGGCTGGGGCGGCTGGTGGTTCTGGGACCCGGTCGAGAACGCCAGCTTCATGCCCTGGCTGATCGGCGCGGCCCTGCTGCACTCGGCCATCGTGCTGGAGAAGCGCGGCGCCCTGCCGGGCTGGACGGTGTTTCTGGCCCTGGCGGCCTTCGGCTTCTCGATGCTGGGGGCGTTCCTGGTGCGCTCGGGCGTGCTGACCAGCGTCCACGCCTTCGCCGTCGATCCGACGCGAGGCGTGCTCTTGCTGTCGATCATGGGCATCGCGGCCGGCTTCGGCTTCGTGCTGTTCGCGATCCGTGCGCCGAGCCTGAACGCCGGCGGGCTGTTCGCGCCGGTCAGCCGCGAGAGCGCCATCGTGCTCAACAACATCATCCTGTCGGCGGCGACGGCGACGGTGCTGCTGGGCACGCTCTATCCGCTGATCCGCGAGGCGCTGGACGGCGAGGCCGTCTCGGTCGGGCCGCCGTTCTTCAACCTGACCTTCACCCCGCTGCTGGTGCTGGCCCTGGCCATCCTGCCGGCCGGACCGCTGCTGGCCTGGAAGCGCGGCGACGCGCGGCTGGTCGTGCGCCGGCTGTGGCTGGCCCTGGTCATCGCCGCGGTGCTGGGCCTGGTCGCCTACGCCGTGGTCACCCCGCGCAAGGCGCTGGCGAGCCTGGGCCTGGTTTTGGGCTTCTGGCTGATCGGCGGCGCGCTGGCCGAGCTGGCCGAGCGGGTGAAGGCCTTCCGCGCCCCCTGGGCCGAGGTGCGCCGGCGCCTCTCGGGCCTGCCGCGCGGGGCCTGGGGCATGACCATCGCCCATGCCGGTCTTGGCCTCTTCGCGCTGGGCGCCAGCTTCGAGACCGCCTGGCGGGTCGAGAGCGCCCAGGCCCTGGGCGTCGGTGGCAAGATCGAGCTGGGCGCCTATGTGCTGACCCTGACCGACGTCGGCACGCTGGATGGTCCCAACTATCTGGCCGAGCGCGGCGTGGTGCGGATCGAGAAGAAGACCGGTGGTTTCGTCTGCACGGCCGAGCCCGAGCGGCGGTTCTTCCCGGTCGGCGGTCAGACGACTTCCGAGGTGGCGCTGTGCCCGCGTGGCCTGGATGATCTCTACGTGGTCATCGGCGAGCGCCGGGCGGGACCGGCGGGCGAGCCGGCCTGGCTGGTGCGGGCCTATGTCAATCCGTGGGTGCGGCTGATCTTCCTGGGACCGCTGATCATGGCCCTGGGCGGGGCGGTGTCGCTGTCGGACCGCCGGCTGAGGCTGGCTGTCGGACGGAAGGCCAAGGGAGCTGAGGCGTGAGCGCTGACCCCCTCCGGCCCTTCGGGCCACCTCCCCCAGGGGGGGAGGATCTGGGCGCCAAGATGCTCCCCCGCTGGGGGAGCTGGCGGCGAAGCCGACTGAGGGGGATCGCGGTAGCGATCGCCGCCGTCGCCTGCATGGCCGCGGCCTCCGACCCGTCCGAGCGGCTGGCCGATCCGGGGCAGGAGGCGAGAGCGCGCGAAATCTTCAAGCAGGTGCGGTGCCTGGTCTGCCAGAACGAGTCGATCGACGATTCCGAGGCCGATCTCGCCCGCGACCTGCGGGTGCTGGTGCGCGACCAAGTGAAGCAGGGCCGGAGCGACGGCGAGATCCGCGCGTTCCTGACGGAGCGCTACGGCGAGTTCGTGCTGCTGAAGCCGCCGTTCTCGGCCGGCAACGCCGTGCTGTGGCTGACGCCGCTGGCGGTTCTGCTGGCCGGCGGCGGGCTGATGGTCGCGCTGCTGCGGCGCCGGCGGGAGGCGCAGGCGCCGCCCGAGGCGCTGTCGCCCGAGGAGGAAGCGCGGCTGCGCGGTCTGCTTGGGAAGGAATGACACGATTGCGCCGCGATGACGCCGCAAGAAGCGCCGCGTGGGTGAAGGAAAGATAATCCTGGAACCGTTGCACGAATTGCTGGTGCGACTAGGTTCTGTTCGACAGAACCCGGCGCAGAGCGCCGTGGGTTGAGGAAAGACGAAAGATGGCTGCTCGGAAGTCAGGATTCATTGTTGGCGCCGTCGCGGGGGCGGGCGTCGCGTGCGCCGCCCTGGCGGGCGTGGGCATGCGGATGGGACCGGCCGGCGCCGCGGAGCAGGAGCCGCAGCTGGTGCGCGCCTCGGCCACCGCCGCCCCGATGTTCGCTCCGCCGCCCGGCGCGCCTCTGTCCTTCGCCGACATCTTCGAGAAGGTCTCGCCGGCCGTCGTGCAGATCGACGTGACCTCGAAGGCCGACCCCAAGGCCCGCCTGCGCATTCCGGGCCTGGAAGGCCTGCCGTTCGATATCGTGCCCAAGGGCCAGAAGCCGGGCGAGGACGGCGACGACGCCGCCCAGGCGCCCAAGCAGCAGTCCTCGGGCTCGGGCTTCTTCATCTCGGCCGACGGCTACATCGTCACCAACAACCACGTGGTGGCCGACGCCGACACCGACGGCATCAACGTCGTCATGAAGGACGGCCGCGAGCTGAAGGCCACCATCGTCGGTCGCGACGAAAGCACCGACCTGGCGGTGATCAAGGTCATCGATCCCAAGGCCAAGGGCGCGGCGTTCCCGTTCGTGAACTTCGAGAACCAGGCCCGTCCGCGGGTCGGCGACTGGGTGATCACCATCGGCAACCCGTTCGGCCTGGGCGGCACCGCCACGGCCGGCATCATCTCGGCCTATGGCCGCGACCTGGGCGACAACTCCTCGCAGTTCGTCGACTACATCCAGATCGACGCCCCCATCAACCGCGGCAACTCGGGCGGTCCGTCTTTCGACATCTACGGCCGGGTGATCGGCGTGAACACGGCGATCTTCTCGCCGACCGGCGGCTCGGTGGGCATCGGCTTCGCGATCCCGGCCGACGTGGCCGAGGCCACCGCCAAGCAGCTGATCAACGGCGGCAAGGTGGTGCGCGGCTATATCGGCGCCCAGATCCAGCCCTTCACCAGCGAGATGGCCGAGGCCCAGGGCCTGGCCGACGTCAAGGGCGCCATCGTCGCCGACCTGGTGCCGGGCGGTCCCGCCCAGCGCGGCGGCCTGATGCCGGAAGACGTGGTCACCTCGGTCAACGGCGTGGCCATCAAGAGCGGTTCGGAACTGACCCGCGAAGTCGCCAAGGCCCGTCCGGGCGAGGTGATCAAGCTGGCCGTCCTGCGCGGCGGCAAGCCCCGCACGGTCGAGATCCGTTCGGGCGTGCGCCCGACCGAGAAGGAACTGGCCGACAACGACAACGAGGATGGCGGCGATCAGGCCGCTCCGGCCAAGCCGGCGGCCCCCAAGGTCGAGGCCCTGGGCATGAGCCTTTCGCCTCTCGATGACGCCGCCCGCAAGGCCAACGGCATCGACACCGCCGTGAAGGGTCTGCTGATCGACAGCGTCAAGGCTTCGTCCGACGCCGGCGAGAAGGGCCTGCGCAAGGGCGACGTGGTGACCAGCGTCAACGGCGAGCCGGTCGCGACCGTCGCCGAGGTCAACGCCGCGGTCGAGTCGGCCAAGAAGCTGCAGCGTCCGAGCGTCAACCTGCGCATCGTCCGCGCCGGCCGCCCGACCATCGTGCCGCTGAAGATCGCGCCGTAAGCGTTCTCGCAGCGTGAACCGATCGATCCCGCCCCGAGCCATCGGGGCGGGATTTTTCGTATGTGACCAAGGTTTAAGGTACGCTCGCGCGTAAAGCCGGTATCAGACCGGTCGCTATCGCTCCGGTCGACAGAATCGGGAGAACGTGGGTTGTTTCTCCATCCGGACGGCGCACGAGGGGTTGGCTGATGCGTATTCTGATCATCGAGGACGATCTGGAGGCCGCCGGCGCCATGTCCCACGGCCTGACCGAGGCCGGCTACCAGTGCGTCCACGCGCCGGACGGCGAGGCGGGCCTGACCGAGGCCGGCAAGGGCGGCTTCGACGTGCTGATCGTCGACCGCATGATGCCCAAGAAGAACGGCGTCGAGGTGGTCTCGACCCTGCGCCGCGAGGGCGACCAGACGCCGGTGCTGTTCCTGTCGGCTCTGGGCGAGGTGGGCGACCGCGTCGACGGCCTGAAGGCCGGCGCCGACGACTACCTGGTCAAGCCCTACGCCTTCCCCGAGCTGATCGCCCGCGTCGAGGCCCTGTCGCGCCGCCGCGAGACGGGCGCGGTGGCCACCACCCTGAAGGTGGGCGAACTCGAGATGAACCTCATCAACCGCACGGTCCATCGCCAGGGCAAGGAGATCGACCTCCAGCCCCGCGAATTCCAGCTTCTGGAGTTCATGATGCGCCACGCCGGCCAGTCGGTGACCCGCACCATGCTGCTGGAGAAGGTGTGGGAATACCACTTCGACCCGCAGACCAACGTCATCGACGTGCACATCTCCCGCCTGCGCAGCAAGATCGACAAGGGGTTCGACCGGGCCATGCTGCAGACCGTGCGCGGGGCGGGCTACCGGCTCGATCCGTAGGCGCTGTGGCGGACCCGTGTTAGGCTGAGCGCCATGAACAAGCAGTCCAAGCCCGTCGCGGACGACGACGTCGGTGACGGTCTGGGTCCGGCGCCCTCCGAAGAGGAGATGGAGGCTTGGATCGTCCGTAACCGCGACGCCATCAACGAGTCGATCATCGAGGCGGATCGGGAGTTCGCCGAGGGCAAGGCCGAGCCTTGGACCATGGAGGACGTCATGGCTGAGGTTCAGGAAATCCTGCGCAAGGAAGGCCGCTAGCAAGCGACATGGTCGGGGGCAGGATCGAGAGGAGCTCCAGGGCGCGGAGTGATGCGCTCAAGCTGTCTCTTTGGATCACGCGTGAGAGCGGCATCGGGCGCGCTCGGGCGGTTTCCGATCGGCTGGAGGCCGCTTTGGAAATGTTGGCTCGGCGTCCTTTGCTTGGCAGGCCGCGCCCTGACTTCCCGGCGACGCCGCGTTCGTTTTCGGTCCCGCCCTGGGTGATCGTCTACCGGCCGCTGCCCGATCAGGCTGGAATTCTGGTGCTTCGCATCCTCGACAGCCGCCAAGACATCGCCGCCCTGATGGGCAAGAAGAGCTAGATCCATGCGCCTGCCGCGCCTCGTCCGATCCACGCCGTTCAGGCTGACCCTGCTGTTCCTGGCCCTGTTCGCGGCCGCGGCGACGGCCTTCCTCGGCTATATCTACATCGCCACCGCCGGCGAGGTGGACCGCCGCGCCG
>NZ_QHJY01000034.1 GCF_003185805.1 Caulobacter sp. D5 | reverse complement strand
TCTGAGAGACCCCTCATCCGTCGGCTATCGCCGACACCTTCTCCCGCAAGGGGAGAAGGGCTTCACCACATCGTCGCCGCGGCGCGCGCCGGCCAGGCCTCGTCATAGGCCGCGCCGCCGACCTCGCCGGCGGTGACGGCGGCCAGCATGGCGCCGGCCGTCGGCAGCGACTTGGGATCGACCTGGGCCTCGGCCTTCCACAGCCCTGAGCGGATCACCGCCCGGGCGCACTGGAAATAGCACTCCTCGATGGTGACGATCAGAGCCGTGCGCGGGGCCTTGCCCTCCACGGCCAAGCTGTCGAGCAACCCGGGCTCGATGCTGATCACCGCCCGGCCGTTGACGCGGAAGGTGGTGCCCGAGCCGGGGATCAGGAACAGCAAGGCCACGCGGGGGTCGCGGACGATGTTGCGCAGGCTGTCGATGCGGTTGTTGCCGCGGCGGTCGGGCAGGATCAGCGTGCGGTCATCGGCGATGGTCACCAGGCCGTGGGCGTCGCCGCGCGGGCTGCAGTCGAGGCCCTCTGGGCCGACCGTGGCCAGGGCCAGGAACGGCGAGGCCTCCACAAGGGCGCGATAGTGCGGGGTGAGCCGGTCGCTGACCTTGACGGTCGAGGCCGCAACCGGTGCGGGGCTGTAGATCGCTTCCAGCGCCTCGAGGGTGTCGATGATCGCCATCCGCCGTCCTCCCCGTGTTCGAGAAGAAACCTAGCAGGCGAGGCCGGCCGCGTCAGGCCCGGCTGTCGAGCGCCTGCTGGCAGGCCTCGGCGAGGCGTCGAGGCGAGATCGGCTTGTCGACGATGGCCCGGCGGGCGTTGGCCAGCTGGTCGGCGTTGCCGGTAACGAACACCGTCGGGATGCGGCCCAGCTTGGCCTCGATGGCCTCGACCGCCTCCAGCCCCGTGCCGCCGATGATGCGGAAATCGGCGGTGATCAGGTCGGGCGCGCGGGCCAGGGCGCAACTGAGCGCTTCCTGGGGACTGTCGGCGATGTCGAAGCTTGAATAGCCCTGAGCGGCGAGAAGCGCCTCGACCTCGAGGGCGATGAGGATCTCGTCCTCGATAATGAGCGCGTGGCCTTGGGACCTTGTCACTGCACTTACGCCAATCCGCTGTCGTCCCTTACAAGACTACAACCCGAACTTTCAGGCTGCGCCAATCGAATTCGCGCTTGGGTTTTCAGAAATGTGTCCCTGCACGCACGAACCCTCACGGCGCCGTGATGGCGCCGCCCGTCCTGCGAGAGCCGCCAGGGCCGGTTTCCCTCGCGAGCCGAAAGCCTCTATTCAAACGGAAAACAGAAAACACCGCAGGAGCGCCCAAACCCCATGTCGTCCCAGCCCCTCGTCCTCACCGAAAAGCGCGGCCACGTCGCCATCCTCACCCTCAACCGTCCCGAGGCGATGAACGCCCTGGGCGCGCCGGGCGACGGCGACCAGGTGGCGGCCGCCTGCGAGGCGATCAACGACGATCAGGAAATCCGCTGCGTGATCCTGACCGGCGCCGGCAAGGCCTTCTCGGCCGGCGGCGACGTCAAGGCGATGAAGGCCCGCGAGGGCGCCTTCGGCGGCAACGGCGTGGCCGTGCGCGACGGCTACCGCAAGAACATCCACCGTATCGTGCGGGCCATCTACGGCCTGGAGGTCCCGTCGATCGCGGCGGTCAACGGCGCGGCCATCGGCCTGGGCTGCGACGTGGCCTGCATGACCGACATCCGCATCGCCGCCGACACAGCCAAGTTCGGCGTGACCTTCCTGAAGCTCGGCCTGATCCCCGGCGACGGCGGCGCCTGGCTGATGCCGCGCACCGTGGGCATGAGCCGGGCGGCCGAGCTGCTGTTCACCGGCGACGTCATCGACGCGGCCAAGGCGGCCGACTGGGGCCTGATCAGCCGCGCCGTGCCCTCGGCCGACCTGATGGGCGAGGCCCTGGCGCTCGCTGAGCGGATCGCCCAGCAGCCGCCGCACGCCTTGCGCATGGCCAAGAGTCTGCTCAAGCACGGCCAGACGGCGAGCTACGACACCCTGATGGAGATGAGCGCCGCCGCTCAGGCCATCGCCCACCACACCGAGGACCACATGGAAGGCGTCGACGCCATTCTCGAAAAGCGCCAGCCCACGTTCCGGGGCGCCTGAGGCATGGGCAAGGAAGCCAAGGCCTGGGGCCAGCTCAGCGACGGCGAAAGCGACGGCAAGCTCCTGTGGGAGCCGCCCAAGCTGATCTTCCGCGGGGCTGTGCGCGGCATCTATCAGGGCCACGCCCTGCGCGGGATCCGCGTCGAGGGCGACGACATCGTGCTCAGCGACGGCACGCGCTTCACCCTCGATCCCGGCCAGGCGGACAAGTGGGTCCACGCCATCCTCAACCCGCCCTCGCGGCTGGACAAGCTGGGCGTCAAGCCGGGCATGACGGTGGTGGTCGACGGCGTCGATGACGAGGCGTTCCTCGAAGAACTGGCCGGCCGCGTCGAGGCCGAGCAGGGGACGGCGGAAGATTTCGAAGAGGTCGACCTGCTGTTCCTGGCCGCCGACGACCTGGCCGAGCTGGACCGCCTGGAAGACCTCAAGGGCGTGCTGGCCGACAAGGGCGCGATCTGGATCGTCTCCCAGAAGGGCAAGGGCGCGCCGCTGAAAGACACCGACGTCCTGGGCGCGGCCCGCGGCGTGGGCCTGTCGGACACCAAGGTCTGCGGGTTCTCGGCCACGCACACGGCGCTGCGGTTCGTGGTGCGGAAGGGGTAGGGCGGTGATCGTCGGCCGTCGCGCGGGCCTTTTCGAGATCGCCTTCGCCCTGCGTGGCTCGATCCTGCCGAGGATCGCCGGACGGCTGGTGGTGCTGCTGGCGGTGTCGATCGGGGCGGTGCTGGTCGCTCAGCGCTGGCCGGCGGCGCTGGAGCGGCTGAGCGCCGTGCCGTTCACCCTGATCGGCCTGTCGCTGTCGATCTTCATGAGCTTCCGGAACAACGCCTGCTACGACCGCTGGTGGGAGGCGCGAAAGCTCTGGGGGCAGCTGATCATCGCCGCCCGCAATTTCGCCCGGCAGACGCAAGGCCTGCCGGAGCCGGCGCGCGAGCCCCTGCTCCTGGGCCTGGCCGCCTTCGCCGGCGGGCTGGTCGCGCGTCTGAGGGACGGGGACGAGCGGGCGGCGATCGCGCGCTGGCGGGACCTGCCGGCCCTGGCGGCCGCCCCCAATCCGACCGATGCGATCCTGGCCGCCGTCGGCGCCGACTGCGCCCGGCTGCAAGGCGAGGGGCTGCTGACGCCGGTCCATCTTTCGGTTCTGGAGGTCCAGCTGACCGAGCTGGGTCACGTGCAGGGCGGTTGCGAGCGGATCAAGACCACGCCGCCGCCGTTCTCCTACTCGCTCATGCTGCACCGGACGGCGCACGTCTTCTGCCTGCTGCTGCCGTTCGCCCTGGCCCATGCCCTGGGCTGGTGGACGCCGGTCCTGGTGCTGCTGACCGGCTACACCTTCTTCGGCCTCGACGCCCTGGGCGACCAGCTGGAGGATCCGTTCGGCCTGGAGGACAACGACCTGCCGCTGGACGCCATGGTCCGCACCGTGGAGCGCGACCTGCTGTTTTCTCTGGGGCGGGAGGACCTGCCGCCGGTGCTGGAGGCGAAGGGCTATCGGCTGACCTGAATCCTTCTCCCCTTGCGGGAGAAGGTGGCGGCGAAGCCGACGGATGAGGGGTTGCACGAACAAGAACGCCGCGACGGCTGATCAGCTGTCGCGGCGTTTGATTTCTGAGAGACCCCTCACCCGACCTCCTTCGGAGGCCACCCTCTCCCGGAAGGGGAGAGGGGATCAAAATCTTTGCTTGCAGCCCTGCTTCTGGTGCACGCCGCGCAGGAAGCCGCGGCGGGCCAGGCCCGCGTCGCCGAGGGCTTCGAGGTGGCGGTCGGCGGGGGCGGCGCCGGAAATCTCGCGCACCAGGCTGCGGAACGGGATGATCGAGTTGATCAGCGTCTTGCCGCCGGCCTCGGCTAGCTTGCCGGCGCGGTTTTCCTTGTACTCGTTGTCGGTCTTGTAGTCGGGGCCCAGCACCTCGTTCAGGCGCTCGATCTCGACCGTCAGCTTGGCGCAGCTCTTCAGGCCCTTGAGGCTGTAGGGATCGGCCAGGGCCTCCTCCAGCACCGGCGGGATCTTCTTCTTCGACAGGCCGACGTCGCGGACCGGCTGGGTGCCGATCTCCATCGACTTCTCGCGCCAGCCGTCGGGCCGGCCGTCGCCGTCAGAGTCCTTGGCGGGCGGGGGAGGCGGCTTGCTCGCCGTCGTGGTCGCGGGCGCCTTGGCCGGATAGCTCGGCTGGGCCGTCGCGCAGCCCGTGGCCATGAACGCCGCCGCGCCCAGGACCGCCATCGTCGTCAAAGTCGCGCGCATCGCACCCCCGCATTCCGCTGATCGTCCATCATAGCTGATGAACGCTGATCAGGAACGGCAAGCTGGGCCTTGGGTTCCACCGCTGCGCGACCCCCTCAGTCGCTCCGCGACAGCTCCCCCAGAGGGGGAGCATCTTAAAGGTCGCCGCGCCTGCCAGATCCTCCCCCTCTGGGGGAGGTGGCCCGGAGGGCCGGAGGGGGTCTACGCCGCCGCCTTGGCCTTCTTCCGCCCAAACCGCATCACCCCGTCCTCCAGCTTGCCCAGGCGCAGGGCGGCCAGGTCCAGGGCGTAGTTCTGATGCACCTTCCAGGGCGCGCGGGTTCCCTGCTTGGGGAACTTGTCCATGGCTCGCTGGACGTAGCCCGACGAGAAGTCGAGCCAGGGAACGGCCTCCATGTCCGGCGCGTCGAGATGGGGCATGCACCAGTCGGCGCCGGCGCGGTCCATATGGGCCAGCAGGCGGCAGACATACTCGCTGGTCAGATCCGCCTTCAGCGTCCAGGAGGCGTTGGTGTAGCCGAAGGCCGAGGCCAGGTTCGGCACGTCGCTGAACATCATGCCCTTGTAGCTGAAGCCCTTGGCCAGATCGACGGATCGGCCGTCGACCACCACCTCCATGCCGCTCATCAGCTGCATGCGCAGGCCGGTGGCGGTGACGACGATGTCGGCCGGCAGGGTCTTGCCCGACTTCAGCCTCAGGCCGTCCTCGGTGAAGGTCTCGATATGGTCGGTGACCACCTCTGCCGAGCCATTGCCGATCGCCGCGAACAGGTCGGCGTCGGGCACCAGGCACAGCCGCTGGTCCCAGGGATTGTAGCGCGGCGTGAAGTGGGTCTCGACGTCGTAGTCCTTGGGCAGCTGGTCGCGGACCAGGTTGATCAGCCGCTCCTTGGTCTTGGCCGGCTTCTTCCGCGAGAGGTTGAAGAACAGCATGGTGATCAGCACGTTCTTCCAGCGCGTGATCCCGTAGGCGGTCATGGCCGGCAGGCGCCTGCGCATCCAGTTGGCCAGGCCGTCCTCGGCCGGTCGCGAGACCACATAGGTCGGCGAGCGCTGCAGCATCGTCACGTGGGCGGCGGTCTTGGCCATTTCCGGCACGATGGTCACCGCCGTCGCGCCGCTGCCGATCACCACCACGCGCTTGCCGGCGTAGTCGAGGTTTTCCGGCCAGTGCTGCGGGTGGACGATCTTGCCCCGGAAGCGCTCGGTTCCCTCGAAGTCGGGGGTGTAGCCGGCGTCATAGGCGTAGTAGCCGGCGCACATGTAAAGGAAGCCGCAGGTGATCTTCACGGTTTCGCCGGTGTCGAGCCATTCGGCCTCGACGGTCCAGCTGGCGGTCTCGCTGCTCCACTCGGCGCGGCGCACCTTGTGGCGGAAGCGGATGTGCTCGTTGACCCCGGCCTCAGTCGCGGTCTCGCGCACATAGTTCAGGATCGAGGGGCCGTCGGCGATGGCCTTGGCCTCGCGCCACGGCTTGAAGGAATAGCCCAGGGTGTACATGTCGCTGTCGGAGCGGATGCCCGGGTAGCGGAACAGGTCCCAGGTGCCGCCGATGGCGTCGCGGGCCTCGAGGATGGCGTAGGTCTTGCCCGGGCAGCGCCGCGTCAGGTGATGGGCCGCGCCGATCCCCGACAGGCCAGCGCCCACGATCAGGACGTCGAAGTATTCGGCCGTCATCTAGTGTCTCCGTCCCCGCATGGCGGTCCGGTTGGCCCGGACGCTGTCTTCAAGTGAACGATGTTCACCAGCAAACGTCCGTTTGGACGCTGCGTCAATCGCGGCGTCGAAACCGGAGTCGGTTTTCATTGCGCATGGTCCCGGTCGCCAAGTATGCGGAGGGCATGTCCCTGCGTGACTTCGGCCTTCTGGTGCTGGTCTGCCTGATCTGGGCCAGCAACAACATCGTCTCCAAGATCGTGGTCGCCCACTGGGGCGTGCCGCCGCTGTTCTATGCGGCGGTGCGGTTCGGTCTGGTGGCGGCGGTGACCCTGCCTTGGCTGCTGCCCGCGCCGCGCCCGACCTGGCGGATGCTGGCGGTCGGGGTGCTGATGGGGGCGGGCGGTTTTGCTTTGCTGTTCATGGGTTTCAAGACCGCCTCGCCCTCGGCCGCGGCGGTGGTGGTGCAGGCGGGCGTGCCCTTCACCACCCTGCTGTCGGTGCTGATGCTGGGCGAGAAGATCCACTGGCGGCGCGGCGTCGGCATCGCCCTGACCCTGGCCGGGGCGATGATCGTGATCTGGAACCCGCACGGCTTCTCGCTGTCGGTCGGGCTGTGGCTGGTCGTGGCCTCGGCCCTGGCCGGCTCGCTGGGTGCGGTGATGATGAAGCAGATCGAGCGGGTGAAGCCCTTGCAGCTGCAGGCCTGGGTGGGCTTCACCTCGGTGTGGATCCTGGCCGCCGCCAGCTTCGCCATGGAGCCCGGCGCCTCGGCCAAGGCGTTCGAGGCCGGCTGGCCGTTCGTCGCCGCCGTCGCCTATTCGGCCCTGGTGGTGTCGGTGATCGCCCACACCGGCTATTACGGCCTTATCCAGCGCTACGAGGCCAACCTGATCGCTCCGCTCACCCTGATGACCCCGCTGATGACCATCGGTCTGGGCGTGGCCATCACCCATGACCATTTCGACCTGCGCATGGGGATCGGCGCGGCGCTGGCGCTCGCGGGCGTGCTGATCGTCGCCCTGCGCCGCAACCAGGTGACGCCGCTGCTGATGCTTCTCAAGGACCGCTCGCAATGACCATCGTCGAGGCCCCGTCGCCGAATTTCGACGCCCGCAAGGCCGTGCCTGACACCGTTGTGCTGCACTATACCGGCATGGAGAGCGGCGAGGCGGCCATCGAGCGCCTGCGCGATCCCGAGGCCAAGGTCAGCGCCCACTACGTGGTGGAGGAGGACGGCCGGGTGTTTCGCCTGGTGGCCGAGGAGCGGCGGGCCTGGCACGCCGGCGCGGCCTTCTGGAAGGGCGTCAAGGACATCAACTCCTCGTCGATCGGCATCGAGATCGTCAATCCGGGCCACGAGTTCGGCTATCGCGCCTTTCCCGACCTCCAGATCGCCTCGGTGATCAACCTGCTGGCCGACATCCGCTCGCGCTGGACCATCGACGACGACCGCATCATCGGCCATTCCGACGTCGCGCCGGCCCGCAAGATCGATCCGGGCGAGCTGTTCCCGTGGAAGCGCCTGGCCGAGAGCGGCCATGGCCTGTGGGTCGAGCCGCCGTCCTCGCCGGGCGCGCCGCTGGGGCGGGGCGAGCAGGGCACGGGCGTCTTCGCCCTTCAGGCGGGCCTGACGCGCCTGGGCTTCGACTGCGCCCCGTCGGGCGAGTACGACGAGTGGACCGAGACCGTGGTCGGCGCCTTCCAGCGCCACTGGCTGCAGAGCCGCTTCGACGGCGTCGCCGACGGCGAGACCCGGGCGCGGCTGGTGGGCCTGCTGCGTGCCGCGGCGGGCGCCTGATGCATCCGGCCAAGGCTTTCCACGTCGAGGACCGCGCGCGGCTGCTCGCCTTCCTGGCCGAGCATTCGTTCGTCACCCTGTGCGCCAGTGTCGCCGGCCGGCCGTTCGCGGCCCACGCCCCGGTGGTTGTGCGCGACCTCGGCGACGACGGCCTGTTTCTCGACTTCCACCTGTCGCGGATGAACGCCGTGGCGAGCGCGGTGGTCACCGGCTTCTCCGCCGTCGCCATCGCCATGGGCCCGCACGCCTATGTCAGTCCCGACTGGTACGGGGCCGACGATCAGGTCCCGACCTGGAACTACGTCTCCGTCGAGGCCGAAGGCTTCGTCACGCCGCTGTCGGAGGCCGAGACGATTGTCCTGCTCGACGACCTGTCGGCCCAGGAGGAGGCCCGCCTCCTGCCCAAGCCGGTCTGGACGCGGGACAAGATGACGCCCGCCAAGTTCGACGCCCTGCTGCGCGGCATCGTCGGCGCCCGCCTGCACGTCGAGCGCCTGGAAGGGACGTTCAAGCTCGGCCAGAACAAGCGCGAGGCCGAGCGGGCGGGGGTGATTGAAGCGCTGGGCGATCATCCGGTGGCGGCGTGGATGCGGGAAATCACACCCTGAGTACAGGTCCTGGATAACTTGCCAGGATCGCGTCGGATGTCAGGAGAGTGAGGTTCTCGACGATCGCTTGCGCCAATAGCAGACGGTCGAACGGGTCCTTGTGCAGGGAGGGTAATGCGATCGTTGCGGTCGCGTGATCCCCCATCACGGGGAGTTCCTCCCATCCGGCAGTTAGAAGAGCGCTTCGCAGAAGATGTGCGTCCACCTCGAAGTCGGCGCGGCCTCGCGCTTGCTTGATGGCCACTTCCCAGATGCTGGCGACGCTGAAGAACAGGCGCTGTGCAGGATCGGTAAGGAGGGCGCGCGTCTTCTCCGGCAGTGTCGGTGAGAAGGCGCTCGCCCAAATCAGCAGATGGGTGTCGACGAGAAGCGTCGATCCTCACCCTCGAACATCGCCACGATCTCATCGGCGAACATCGTGTCGAAGTCGTCGGGCACCTTGAAGGCGCCGTCGAGGAACCCGATCCGCCGCGACGCCGGTTTGTCCTCGGTCTGCAACGGCACGACCTTGACCATGGGCTTGCCGGCCTTGGCGATGATGAAGGCTTCGCCATCGGCGGCCTGCTCGACGAGCCGCGAGAGGTGGGTCTTGGCTTCGTGGATGTTGACGGTCCGCATGCGTCGGCTCCGTGAACTAAGTCCGGTTAGTTTAGTCCATCTGGCCGAGATCGCCAATTGACCGCCGGCCCGTCGCCCGTCAAAGAGAGCGCGGACCAGATGGCCGGGCGATCGCGGTATCCTTCACGGGAATCGAGGAAAGTCCGGGCTCCACGGTGACAAGGCGGTGGGTAACGCCCACCGGGAGCGATCCCAGGGAAAGCGCCACAGAAAGCAAACCTCCTCCCTACGGGGCGGGAAGGGTGAAAGGGTGGGGTAAGAGCCCACCGCGGACCTGGCGACAGGGACGGCATGGCAAGCCCCGCCTGGAGCAAGACCGAATAGGGATCCCGCGCCGGTTCGCCGGCTAGGCCGTCACTGGCCGAGAGGATCCGGGTTGGTCGCGAGAGTCGTCCAGCAATGGGCGGCCAAGAGGAATGATCGTCGCGTCCCTGTTCACAGGGGCGGCACAGAACCCGGCTTACAGGCCGTCTGGTCCATTAATTCCACCGCAATCCCAAGCGACTCCCCGGGCCCCGAAATGGGCCGGGATGGGCCGCGTCTGTGCGCGGGTCTGTGGATAAATATCGGGTTGTCTGTATGTTCTGAAATTAACCATTTCATGCGGTCTGATATTACCGCTAGCGCCTTTGAATTCCTGACGAAATGGCCTCTGGTGTCATTGTTTCCCAGTTCATCCCATGTTAACCCATTCGGGCCGGATCGATCCATGGCGGGGCGACGGCTTTTGAGGTTGGCGGGGTGTTCCTCTCGACGTTCGAGAAGCAGCTGGACAGCAAGCGGCGCATCGTCGTGCCGCAGGAGTTCCGCGCCGCCGTCTCGGGCCCCTTCGACGGGATCTTCTGCTTCCCCTCCATCGAGGCCGATTGCCTGGAAGCCGGCGGCAAGGCCCTGTTCGACCGCTACCAGTCGGTGATCGACGAGCTGCCCTTCGGCGATCCGGTGCGTTCGGCGCTGGAAACCAGCGTCCTGGGCGGCATGGCCAAGCTGTCGTTCGACACCGCCGGCCGCATCACCCTGCCCGACGTCCTGTGCGACACCTTCGGCCTGGCGGACGACGTGACCATCGTCGGCCTGGGCGAGCGCTTCCAGATCTGGTCGCGCGACGCCTTCCAGGCTCACCGCGCCGCCCAGCGCGAACTGGCCCGCGACGGCCTGGCCGCCCTGCGCGCCCAGCAGCGCGTCGCTCGTCTCGGAGGCGCGGCATGAGCGCGGCCCCGCACATCTCGGTCCTGCTGGGCGAAGTGGTCGCGGCGCTGGACGCCAAGCCGGGCGACATGGTGCTGGACGGCACCTTCGGCGCCGGCGGCTACACCCGCGCGATCATGGCCACGGGGGCCTCCGTCACGGCCTTCGACCGCGATCCGACGGTGCAGCGTTTCACGGCCGACCTTTCCGCGGCGGATGGTCGCTTTCGGCTGATTCAGGACCGTTTCTCGCAAATCAGCGCCTATTTTGGGGACGCGTCGGTCGACGGCGTAACCCTGGATCTTGGCGTGTCTTCCATGCAGCTCGACGAAGCCGAGCGCGGCTTCTCCTTCATGCGCGACGGTCCGCTGGACATGCGCATGGGCGACGACGGCCCCACGGCGGCCGATCTCGTCAACACCCTGGACCAGACCGAACTGGCCCGCATCCTCTATGTCTACGGCGAGGAGCACGCCTCGCGCCGCGTGGCCAGCTTCATCGTCCGGCGCCGCGCCGAAGAGCCGTTCACCCGCACCCTGGACCTGGCGGCCGTGATCGAGCGCGCCCTGGGCGGCCGCAAGGGCGCCAAGGTGCATCCGGCTACGCGCTCGTTCCAGGGTCTGCGCATCGCCGTCAATGACGAGCTGGGCGAACTGGAAGAGGGTCTGGCCGCCGCCGAGCGCGCGCTGAAGCCGGGCGGCCGCCTGGCCGTGGTCACCTTCCATTCGCTGGAAGACCGCATCGTCAAGAATTTCCTGGCCGAGCGCGCCGGCCGCACGCCGGGCGGCTCGCGTCACGCGCCGCCGACCGCCGCCGGCGCGCCGCCCAGCTTCCAGCTGATCTCGACCAAGGCCATCGCGCCGGGCGAAGCCGAACTGGCCGCCAATCCGCGCGCCCGTTCCTCGAAGCTGCGCGCGGCGATCCGCACCGAGGCCCCCGTCTGGGAGGCCTCGGCATGAGGATCTCGGAGGTCTTCCATCGCCGCGTACGCGGCTTCCGCGTCGTCGACCTGGTCGGCGTCGGCGTGCTGCTGGTGCTGGTGCTGGGCGTCTACATGGCGAAAGCCTTCGCCGGCCGCGAGCGCGCCGAGATCGCCTCGGTCGAGCGCCAGATCGAGGAAGAGCGCGTCCAGGTGCGCCTGCTGCAGGCCGAGGTCGCTCACCTGGAGCAGCCGCGCCGCATCGAGTCCCTGGCCCAGGCCGCGCAACTGGCCCCGATCGCCGCCGATCGCGAGACCAGCGAAGACGCCCTGATCGACGTCGCCCGTCGTCCGGCCAAGCCGTCCAAGTCCGCTGCGGCTCCGGCTCCCGCGCCGAGCGAGGCTCTGGCCGGCGCCGACGCGCCCGACGGTACCGCCGACCAGCCGAACGAGGAGGCTCCGCGATGAGCCTCGCCAATCTCGTCCCGCAAGGCGGCGGCCCGGCCTGGCGCTGGGTCGTCGAGCGCGTCTGGCGCCTGGAGCACGCCTTCGAGCGCTCGCGCGCCGCGGCCAAGCCCGAAGACGACACCAGCATCCGCATCTTCTTCGTGCTGGCCCTGTTCACCTGCGCCTTCATGGTGCTGGCCATCGGCGCCACCTGGGCGGCGGTGTTCTCCAATCCCAACAAGAACAGCGGCTACCTGGCGGCCATGGAAGGCGCGCGCGGCGACCTCGTCGACCGCGAGGGCAAGCTGCTGGCCGTCGACCTGACCCACTACGCCCTCTACGTCGATCCCAAGGAAGTCTGGGACGCCAAGGCCACCCGCGCCGCTCTGGGCAAGGCCCTGCCGCAGGTGCCGGGCAAGCGTCTGGACAAGGCGGTGTTCGGCGAGCGCCGCGCCTTCCTGCTGGGCGGGCTCGACCCGGCCCAGAAGGACGCCATCTTCAACCTGGGCCTGCCGGGCGTGGAGTTCGAGGACCAGGCCCGCCGCGTCTATCCGCTGGGCGTTTCGGCCGCGCACTTCGTCGGCTTCGTCGACGGCGGCGGCAAGGGCCTGGCCGGCGCCGAAGGCGCCCTGAACGACGACATCCACACGGCCGCCGCCAAGGGCGAGGGCGCCGCCCCGATCGCCCTGTCGATCGACCTGCGCGTCCAGGCCGCCCTCGAGGACGAGCTGCGCAAGGCCGCCCTGGAGTTCGGCCCCAAGGGCGCCGTCGGCATCGTCACCAACGTCCACACCGGCGAGATCCTGGGCCTGGCCAGCTATCCGGACTTCGACCCGAACGATCCGGGCAAGGCCAGCGACGACGCCAAGCTGAACCGTGCGGCCGCGGCCGTCTACGAGATGGGCTCGACCTTCAAGGCCTTCACCGTGGCCATCGGCCTCGACACCGGCGTGGCCACGCCCAACTCGACCTTCGACGCCCGCGAGCCCTACAAGCTGGGCTACCGCACGATCCACGACTACCACGCCTCGCGGAAGATTCTGAACCTGGTCGAGGTGTTCCAACACTCGTCCAACATCGGCACCGCGCGCCTGGCCGAGGGCATCGGCGCCCAGCGCCTGAGCCAGTACTACGCCGCCCTGGGCCTGACCAAGCCGGCCAAGGTGGAGCTGCGCGAGTCGGCCCGTCCGCTGACCCCGAAGAAGTGGGACATCGACGCGGTGGCCTCCACCTCGTTCGGCCACGGCATGAACGTCAGCCCGCTGGCCCTGGCCCGCGCGTTCAGCCCGCTGCTGAACGGCGGCGTCATGCCGCCGCTGACCATCCGCAAGCTGGCGCCGGGCGTGCGTCCGGAAGGCGCGCGGGTGCTGTCGGAGGAGACCTCGCAGCAGATGCTGCAGATCATGCGCGCCAACGTCACCGGCGGCAGCGGCAAGTCGGCCGACATCAAGGGCCTGAGCGTCGGCGGCAAGACCGGCACCGGCGAGAAGTACGACCCCTCGATCCGCGGCTACAACCACCAGCGCCAGGTCTCGTCCTTCGCCGCGGTGTTCCCCACCGAGGGGCCGATGGAGGCCGACCGCTACTTCGTGCTGATCCTGATGGACGAGCCGCACGGCACGCCCAAGACCTTCGGCTTCTCGACCGGCGGCTGGGTCGCCGCGCCGGCCGCCGGCCGCGTGATCGACCGTATCGCGCCGTTCCTCGGCGTGCAGCGCCGCACCGACCTTCTCACCATCGCCGGCGGACAGCCGAAAGCCACGACGCCAGGGGCGGGACTTTGACCAAGACGCTTTCACAGATCCTGCACCGCTCGTTCGACGCGGACCCGGCCATCGCCGGCGTCACCGCCGACAGCCGCAAGGTGCGTGAAGGCTTCCTGTTCGCCGCCCTGCCGGGCAGCAAGGTCGATGGCCGCACGTTCATTCCCGGCGCCATCGCCTCGGGCGCGGCCGCCGTCCTGGCCCCCGACGACGTCACCGGCCTTGCCGTGCCGACCGCCCACGCCGGCGACATCCGCCGCGCCTACGCCCTGGCCGCCGCCGAGTTCTGGGCGCAGCAGCCGGCGACGGTGATCGCGGTCACCGGCACCAACGGCAAGACCTCGGTCGCCGGCTTCGCCCGCCAGATCTACGCCCTGCTGGGCAAGACCGCCGCCAGCATGGGCACCCTGGGCGTCGTCGTCAGCGCCCCCGGCGTTCCCGACCAGCAGTTGACCCCGCCGGGCCTGACCACGCCCGACGCCGCCGACGTCGCCGAGATGGCCGCCAAGCTGGCCGGCATGGGGGTCACCCACTTGGCCGTCGAGGCCTCGTCGCACGGCATCGACCAGCGCCGCCTGGACGGGCTGAAGATCAGCGCCGCCGGCTTCACCAATTTCACCCAGGACCACCTGGACTATCACGGCACCATGGGCTGCTACCGGGCCGCCAAGCTGCGGCTGTTCGAGGCCCTGCTGCCGCGCGGCGCGACCGCCGTGCTCAACGCCGACAGCGACGCCTTCCCGGCCTTCGCCGCCGCCGCCGTGACCTCGGGCGAGACCATCCTGTCGGTCGGCGCGAAAGGCCAGGGCCTGAAGCTGATCTCGCGCGAGCCGACCCCGTGGGGCCAGCTGCTGAAGGTCGCCGCCCAGGACCGTGAGTTCGAAATCCGCCTCCCGCTGGCCGGCGACTTCCAAGCCAGCAACGTGCTGGTCGCGGCCGGCCTGGTGCTGGCCACGGGCGAGGACCTCGACGCCGTGCTCGCCGCCCTGGAAAAGCTGGAAGGCGCGGCCGGCCGCCTGCAGCGCGTCGGCAAGGGCAGCGGCAAGGGCGAAGCCTATGTCGACTACGCCCACACCCCCGACGGCCTGGAGACGGTGCTGAAGGCCCTGCGCCCACACGTGCGGGGCAAGCTGGTGGCCGTGTTCGGCGCCGGCGGCGACCGCGACCGCACCAAGCGTCCGCAGATGGGCGAGATCGCCGCCCGCCTGGCCGACGTCGCCATCGTCACCGACGACAATCCGCGTTCGGAAGATCCGGCCAGCATCCGCGCCGCCATCCTCGCCGCCGCCCCGGGCGCGCGCGAGATCGGCGACCGCCGCGAGGCCATTCGCGTCGGCGTGAGCCTGCTGGAAGACGGCGACGTGCTGGTGGTGGCCGGCAAGGGTCACGAGCAGGGCCAGACCGTCGCCGGCGTCGTCCATCCCTTCGACGACGTGGCCGAGACCCTGAGCGCGCTGGAGGCTGTCGATGCCTGAAGCGCCGCTCTGGACCGCTGAAGAGATCGCCGCCGCGACGGGCGGCAAGGTCGCCGGCGACTTCGCCGCGACCGGCGTGTCGATCGACAGCCGCACGGTCGAGCCGGGCGACCTGTTCGTCGCCCTGGCCGGGGTGCGCG
>NZ_QHJY01000306.1 GCF_003185805.1 Caulobacter sp. D5 | reverse complement strand
CCTTCTCCCCTTGCGGGAGAAGGTGTCGGCGCAAGCCGACGGATGAGGGGTCTCTCAGACTTCTGACGCCGCGACCGGCCGAACGGCTGTCGCGGCGTTTCTGTTGGTGCGACCCCTCACCCGACCTCCTTCGGAGGCCACCCTCTCCCGCAAGGGGAGAGGGGATTTCAGTGGTGACGCCGCCGCCCAGCCGCGCTAAGCGCCCAGCGCACACTGTGACGCGGGAGCTTCGCCCATGACCCCCATCCTTCTGCTCGGCGCGGGCCGCATGGGCGGCGCCCTGATCGAGGGCTGGCGCAAAACCGGGGCCTTCGCGACGACCGACCTGATCGTCCGCGACCCCGCGGCGACCGACGAGGGCTTTCCCGGCGCGCTCGTGAACCCGCCGCTGGAGGCGCTGTCAGCCGCCAGGGTCGTGCTGCTGGCGGTCAAGCCGCAGATCTGGCGCGAGGCGGTCAGGGACGTGGTCCCGCACCTGGCGGCCGACGCCATCATCGTCTCGATCGCCGCCGGCGTACGCGCGGCCGACATTTCCGAAGTCTTCGGCGGCCGGCGCGTGGCGCGGGTGATGCCGACCACGGCCGTGGCCATCGGCCAGGGCGCGGCCAGCCTCTACGCCGACACGCCCGAAGCCCTGGACGCCGCCAAGGCCCTGTTCGCGCCGGTCGCGGCGACGGTCGAGCTGGCCGACGAGCAGCTGATGCACGCGGCCACCGCCGTCTCCGGCTCGGCCCCGGCCTATCTCTACGCCTTCATCGAGGCCCTGGAAGCGGCCGGCGCGGCCCAGGGCCTGACCCCGCAGGACAGCGCCCGCCTCGCCCGCGCCACCATCGCCGGGGCCTCGGCCCTTCTGGCTCAGGGCGGCGAGGAGCCGGCCGAACTGCGCAAACAGGTCACCTCGCCCGGCGGCACCACGGCCGCGGCGCTGTCGGTGCTGATGGGCGAGGGCGGTTTCGGGGATCTGCTGCCCAAGGCGCTGGCGGCCGCCGTGAAGCGCTCGGAAGAGCTGGGGGGCTAACCCCCTCAGTCGGCTTCGCCGACAGCTCCCCCAGAGGGGGAGCATCTTTGCGCCGACGCTTCTAGATCCTCCCCCTTTGGGGGAGGTGGCCCGGAGGGCCGGAGGGGGCTTACGGCGCCGTCACGTCCACCAGCGCCTGCGCCGGCTTGCCTCGCTCGGCCGCCACGAACTCCACGGCCCGCACGATGTGGTCGGCGAACTCGCCGCCCAGCAGGCGGGTGTGGCTGGCGCCGGCCACGTGGTCGACATAGCCGTGCTGGGAGGCCTGGGCCGGGGCGGCCTGCATGTCCTTCCATTGCACCCGGTCGCCGACCCGCGCCCCGGCGGTGACAACGGCCACCGGCCATTCGGGCGCGAAGGGCGGTTCGGCGCCGGCCTGGGCCGAGGATTCGGCCCACAGCGAGACCTCGGCGGCCGAGGTGCGGTTATGGCGGCCGTTGGCGAAGCCCCAGCGCTTCTCGGCCTTGGCGTCGGGCGGCAGGCCGATCTTGTCGCCCAGCCTAGTGTAGACCAGCGGCTTGTAGAGCCCCGCCGAGGCCCCCAGCGCCGCCGCCCGCGAGGCGAACACGAACGAGTTGATGAAGCTCTTGGCTCGTCGGAGCTGCGCGGCCTCGGGCGTGGCGGCGTCGACCAGGACCAGGCCCGCCACCTGGCTGGGATTGCGGCCGGCGTATTCGCGCAGGCGCAGGCCGGCCATCGAGTGGCCGACCAGAATGAACGGACCCTTCTCGCCCGAGGCGGCGACCAGCTTCTCGAAGTCGGTGACGATGGCCAGGCCGTCGCGCGGGGCCGGGCCGGGCGGGGAATAGCCCATGCCGGCGCGGTCGTAGGCGCAGGTGCGCCAGCCGGCGGCGGCCAGGGCGTCCTGGGTGGCGCCCCAGTCGGCGGCGAAGCCGAAGGCCCCGGCCTCCAGCCAGACGGTCGGTCGGTCGGCCCGGGCTTCGCCCTCGCAGACCAGGCGCAGGGTGCGGCCCTCGCCGATATCGACCTGGGCGCCGCGCGGCGGCTTGGAGCCTACCCCGGCCATCACGCCGCCCGCCGCGACGAAGGAAACATAGAGCAGGGTGAAGGCGGCAAGGGCGCGTCCGGCGTGCTTGAGCATGGCTCTCAATGTAGGGGCGCGGCGGCGTTCGTCGAGGGGCTGGTGCGGCTTCTCGGCGCGGTTTCCTTCGGGCGGATCAATCCCTAGACTCTGCGGCATGCGTCGCGCTCTCTCAGCCTTGCTTCTGGTCGCCGCCCTGGCCTCTTCGGCCGGCGCGCAGACGAGTGCGAAATCGCCTGCTTCGGTGACAACCACACCCGCGGCCGAAACGGCCCTGCCCGCGCCGCTTCCGCCGCTGTTTTCGCCCAAGCCGCCCGAGCGCGACATCCCCGCCTGCAAGGCCTCCTGCGCCAAGACCTACTATTTCTGCCGCGCCAACGCCGACGACGACAGCTGCCCCAGCGAGTGGTCGCGCTGCAACGTGCGCTGTTCGGCCAGCTTCGTTCGGCCGTCGGGGCTGTCGGGGAACTAGATCCTCCCCCTCTGGGGGAGGTGGCCCGGAGGGCCGGAGGGGGGACGTTTTCAGCTTTCGAGGCGCTGGCCGCTATCGCAACGACTTCCCCTCCGTCGGCGGAGCCTGTCCTCGGGCCGGCCTCTGGCCGAACCCGGGGCCGACACCTCCCCCATCGGGGGGAGGGTCTTATCGACAGACCCTCTTGCTCCGCGCCCGGAACGGGGATCAAATCCTGACGGGGCGTCATCGACGCCGCTGGGAGTCGCGCTCATCGATGTCGAACATCGCCTATTTCCCCGCCATGCCGCCGCGCGAGGACAATCGCCCGGGCAAGCGCGAGCGCACCAAGACCGCCAACCGCCAGGCCATCCTCGACGCGGCCCGCCAGGTGTTCGGCGAGCTGGGCTATGACGGGGCCACGGTGCGCGACATCATCCGCCTGACCGGTTTGGCCTCCGGCACCTTCTACAACTACTACAAGTCCAAGGAGGAGGTGTTCGACGCCCTCGCCGACGACGGGGCGCGGCGCTTTCGGCCGCTGTTGCGCGTGGAGTTCGAGAAGGCGACCGACTTCGCCTCGTTCCTGCGCGGGGCCATGCGGGCCTATTTCGACTTCCTGGCCGCCGAGCACGAGACCTGGCGGGTCAACCGCCCGGCCGGCGAGACGCATCCGCAGGTGCGCTCGACCCCCGAGGTCACCGCCGTCTTCGCCGAGGTGCGCGAGGCCTTCGAGCGGGTGCTGGAGCGCGAGCACGCCCCGCCCGTCGACCTCGACTACCTGACCGCCGCCTGCATCGCCGTGGCCCGCGAGGTCGGCGACAAGATGCTGGAGCGTCGCCCGATGGACACCCAGGGCGCCACCGCCTTCGCGGTCGGCCTGATCCTCGGCGGCCTGCCGGCCTTGCCCAGGCCCTAGCGGCCGACCCTTTCTCCCGACTTTCAGAAGAAAAGAGCCCCCGAATGGCCGACGTCCAGAAGCTGGTCCTCAAGACGATCCTGTCGTTGCCGACCCCGATCCTGCGGGCGCTGAGCGGCGGGGGCGTGGTCTATCGCGGCGGGCGCACGCTCGATCCGCGCTTCCAGTTCTTCGCCCATGCGGCCCAGGGCCTGCCGTCGATGACCACCCTGGCCCCGGAAGAGGCCCGCGCCGCCAGCGCCAAGGGGCTGGCCGCGGTGTCTGGTCCGCCCGAGCCGGGCGTGCGCACCGAGAGCCTCAGCATCGACAGATTGGGCGACGGTCCCGACGGCCAGATCCCGCTGCGGGCCTATCGTCCGGCCGAGCAGGACGCCGCCGCGCCGCTGATCGTCTTCGCCCATTTCGGCGGCGGGGTGATCGGGGACCTTGAGACCTGCCACGCCTTCTGCGGGATCCTGGCGCGCGTGGCCAAGACCGCCGTGCTGTCGGTCGACTATCGCCTGGCCCCGGACCATCGCTTCCCGGCCGGACTGGACGACGTGCTGGCCGCCTACCGCTGGGGCCGCGACAACGCCGCCCGCTTCGGCGCGGCTCCGGGCGCAGCCGCGATCGGCGGCGACAGCATGGGCGGCAATTTCTCGGCCGTGCTGGCCCAGGAAATGAAGCGCACGGGCGAGGCCCAGCCGGCCTTCCAGCTGCTGATCTATCCCGCCGTCGACGTCGCCAGCGAGACGCCGTCGATGAGCCTCTACGCCGATACCTATCCGCTCAGCCGGCCGATCATGGAATGGTTCATGGCCCACTACATGGGCTCCGAAGCCGACCCGGCCGACCCGCGCCTGTCGCCGGACAAGACGCAGGATCTGTCGGGCCTGGCGCCGGCCATCGTCGTCACCGCCGGCTTCGACCCGCTGGTCGACCAGGGCGAGGCCTACGCCAAGCGCCTGATCGCCGCCGGCGTGCCGACCGTCTACCGCTGCTACGACAGCCTGGCGCACGGCTTCACGGCCTTCACCGGCGCGGTCCCGGCGGCCGACGCGGCCTGCCGCGAGATCGCGGCGCTGGTGCGGGCGGAGATTTCCCGGTGAAGCCCTTCCCCCTCGATGGGGGAAGGGTTGGGATGGGGGTGGAGCGGCCTCTCCGGTGCGCCGCTGCTCTTACGTGGATTGGGGCTGAACCGCTGCGGTCACCCCCATCCCCGGCCCTTCCCCCATCGAGGGGGAAGGGAGAGTGAAGGCGCTCGTCGTCGAGGCCCTGGCGCCGGACTTCGCCGGCTGCGCCGTTCGCGATGTTCCGACGCCCGCGCCCGGACCCGGCGAGGCGCTGGTCCGCATCAGGGCCGCCAGCGTCAACTTCCCCGACCTGCTGATGACCCGCGGCGAATACCAGCTGAAGCCGCCCCTGCCGTTCACCCCCGGCCTCGACTTCGCCGGGGAGGTCGCTGGGCTGGGGGAGGGCGTTGAGGGCCTGGCGATCGGCGCGGCGGTGGTCGGCGGGGCGCGCACCGGGGCGTTCGCGGAGTTCATCGTCGTTCCGGCCAAGGCCCTGAAGCCCAAGCCCGCGCGGCTGTCGTTCGGCGAGGCGGCGTCCTATGGCGCGGCCTATCTGACGGCGCGGGTGGCGCTGGCAAGGCGGGCGAACCTGCAGGTCGGCGAATGGCTGCTGGTCCACGGCGCGGCCGGCGGGGTGGGGCTGGCGGCGGTGGACCTGGCCAAGGCCATGGGGGCGCGGGTGATCGCGGCCTCCGCCTCCGACGACAAGCTGGCGGAGGTCTCGCGGCTCTACGCCCCTGACGCGACCGTCAACGTCACCGGCGGCTTCCGCGACCAGGTGAAGGCGATCACCGGCGGGCGGGGCGTCGACGTGGTCTACGACCCCGTGGGCGGCGACGTCTTCGACGAGAGCCTGCGATGCCTGGCCTTCGACGGGCGCCTGTTGGTGATCGGCTTTACCTCGGGCCGGATCCCGACCGTCTCGGCCAACATGCCGCTGATCAAGGGGATCTCGGTGATGGGCGTGCGGGCCGGCGAATACGGACGCCAGTTCCCCGAGCGTGGAGCCGAAGATCAGGCCGCCGTCTGGGCCATGGCCGACGCCGGTACGATCCGCCCCCACGTACATGCGCAGGTTCCGCTTGAGCGCTGGCGCGAGGCGTTCGACCTGCTGGCGGAGCGACGGGTGGTGGGCAAGGCGGTGATCGCGCCTTAGCCTTTCCCGCCTCCAAAAACCTCTCCCATGGGGAGAGGGAGGGGCCCGCGCCGAAGGCGTGGGAGGGTGAGGGGGTAAGACGTCGGCCGTTTTCGCGCTGACCTGGCCGCTCGGGTTTTCGGGATTATTCGGTGAGGGTGTAACCCCTCACCCTCCCATGCTGCGCATGGGCCCCTCCCTCTCCCTCTGGGAGAGGTGAAAACTAGGTGGGGGAGGACGCGCTACGCCGGCCGCCGCGCCCGCAGCGCCTGGGCGATCGTCCCATCGTCCAGCCAGTCCAGATCCCCGCCCACCGGCACGCCCCGCGCCAGCATCGTCACCGGCACATTGGTCTGAGCCAGGCGGTCGGCGAGGTAGTGGGCGGTGGTCTGGCCGTCGACCGTGGCCGGCAGGGCCAGGATCACTTCGGCGACCTCGCCGCTGGAGACGCGGGCCAGCAGTTCGCCCACCCGCAGGGTCTCGGGCCCGACCCCGTCCAGCGCCGACAGCAGGCCGCCCAACACGTGGTAGCGGCCCTTGAACGAGCCGCCGCGCTCCATCGCCCAGACCGAGCCGACCTCCTCGACCACGCACAGCAGGCGCACGTCGCGGGTTCCGTCCGAGCACACGGCGCAGGGATTGGTGGTGTCGAGCGAGCCGCAGGTGGAGCAGGTCTTCACCTTGGCCTGGGCCTCGGCCATGGCGGCCGCCAGCGGCGCCAGCAGGGTGTCGCGCTTCTTCAGCAGGGCCAGGGCCGCCCGCCGGCCCGAGCGCGGTCCAAGGCCCGGCAGCTTCGACAGCAGGGCGATCAGGCGCTCGATCTCGGGTCCGGCGGAGGCGGCCATCAGCCTTTAGAACTTCATGCCCGGAAAGCCGCCCATCATGCCGGCCATAGGGCCGGCGGCCTCCTGCATCAGCTGGGCCTGCTTGGCGTCGAGCTTCTTCTTGGCGTCGGCGTGGGCGGCGACGATCAGGTCGGCGATGACCTCGCCCTCGCCCGGCTCGACCAGGCTTTCGTCGAGCACGACCTTGGTCAGCTCGCCCGAGCCGGCCAGGGTGACGGTGACCATGCCGCCGCCCGATGTGCCCTCGACGCTGATCTCGGCGACGCGGGCCTGGGCTTCGGCCAGCTTCTGCTGCATGGCCTGGGCCTGCTTCATCAGGGCGCCGATGTCTTTCATGGTCTGCTCCTCGCTTTGAGTTCCCTCCCCCTGGAGGGGGGGGCAGGGGTGGGGGTGGCGTCCTTGGCGGGCCTGGGCGCGGCCGAGCCGCATCCGGAAGCGTTTCCACCCCCATCCCCGACCCTTCCCCCTCCAGGGGGAAGGGAGATGGTTAGTCCTCGACTTCGTCCGGCTCGATCGGCGCGGGCTCGGGGGCGAGGACCTTGCGGATCTCGACGATCTCCGTGCCCGGGAAGGCGCTGAGCACCGAGGCCACGAACGGGTCGGACTTGATGGCCGCAAGGGCTTCGCGTTCCTCGCGTTTCTGGCGCTCCATCAGGCTTTCGGCCCCGCCGCCGCCCTCGGCGGCGATCAGCCAGGGCTGGCCGGTCCATTCCTTCAGCGCGCGGACAAGGCGGCCGGCCAGGTTGCCGGGGGCGCCGGGGGCGGCCTCGAAGGTGATGGCGCCGGGGCGGAAGCTGATGGGGCGGACATATTGCTCGACGTCGAGCCGCAGGCCGATGTCGCGCTTCTCGGCGATCAGCTTCAGCACGTCGTCGAACGAGGCCAGGACGGGCGCGGCGGGCGCCGCGCCGACGGCGGCCATGGCGCGCGGCGCGGCCGAAACCGC
>NZ_QHJY01000305.1 GCF_003185805.1 Caulobacter sp. D5 | reverse complement strand
TGCGCGGCGGTTCGGCCGCCGTGTCGCTGGGTTCTGCGACCCAGCGCATCGGGGCGGTCAACGCCGCCGGCGGCACGGGCCTGTTCGCCACCGGCTCGGGCGACGTCAGCGTCTACGCCACCAACGTCACCGCCGCCACGCGCGGCGTGGTGGCCTCCAGCCAGGGGACCGGCGCCGACGGCAAGGTGCTGATCGACGTCTCGGGCGATGTGAACGCCGCCTCCACCTTCGGCCTGGTCGGCGTCAACTTCGGCGTCCGCAACGACAACAGCCTGACCATCCGTTCGGCCGGGACCGTCACCTCCACCGGCGGCTCGGCGATCAGCGCCCAGACCGTCGGCGGCGACATCGTCATCGACGCCAATTCGGCGATCGCCAACAACGGGACGGGCGGCTCGACCTGGGACGGCGTCTACGCCGAAAGCGACCAGGCGGCCCTGATCTCGATCCTGACCCGCGGCGCGGTGTCGGGCGGCTATAACGGCGTCGAGGCGATCTCGGGCGTCGGCGGGGCCAACGGCGGGGTGATCGTCGAGACCCGCGGCGACGTGACGGGCGCCCAGGCGGCCATCCGCGCCCAGGTGCGCGGCGTCGGCAACGCCAGCGTCACCACGGCCGCCGGAACCACGCTGAAGGGCGCGGTCGGCGTCTCGGCCGCGACGGTCGGGGCCGGCGACATCACCATCGCCAACAACGCCGCCATCGTCACGGCGGGCACGGGGATCCTGGCCACCACCGAGGCCGGTGACATCGCCGTGACCACCGGCGCCACCGGGACCATCTCGCCCGGCGCGGCCGTCGGCATCAATGCAAGCACCGCCACCGGCTCGATCACCATCAACCAGACCGGCTCGATCGGCGTGGCCGGCGACAACGGCTGGGTCGGCACGGGCATCCGCGCCGAGATCCTCGGCGGCTCGCAGGACCTGGTCATCAACTCCAGCGGCGGCATCTATGTCGCCCCGGGCTCGGGCCAGCAGAGCGCGGGCATCTACGCCGTCAACCACGGCACGGGCGCGGTCGTCGTCACGACCAGCGGGATCATCGATCCCGGCGCCTACGGCGTGGTCGTGGAAGGCGCGGGCGACGTCACCTACACCGCCGCCGGCGGCGTGGCCGAGGGCGACATCGGCGCCTCGGTGGTCTCGACCGGTTCGGGTACGGTGACGGTGACCACCGCCGCCGGGGCCGTCGTGCGCGGCTTCGACGGGGCGGGCTTCGTCGTCTCATCGGCCGGCGGCGACGTCAGCGTCGTCAACGCCGGCTCGGTGAGCGGCTCGACCCAGGGCCTGGTCGTCTCGACCAGCGGCGCCGGCTCGACCAGCCTGACCACCACCGGGACGGTGAGCGGCGCCTCGGGCGTCGGCATCGCGGCGACCTCGGGCACGGGCGGGCTGGAGCTGAACATCGGGGGCAGCGTGATCTCGGCCAGCGGCCCGGCCATCCAGGCCGTCTCCACCGGCGGCGGCACGATCAACATCGCCTCGGGCGCGGTGATCGCCGGCAAGATCGACAGCGCCAATTCGGCGGTCATCACCCTCGACACCGCCAAGGGCGAGCACTCGACCCTCAACGTGGCGTCGGGCGCGACGATCCAGTCGGTCAGCGGCTCGGTCTACGACGTGGCCCTGCGCGCCACCGGCGGCTCGGTCGTGGTCAACAACAGCGGCACGATCGCCGGCCGGGTCGATTTCTCGGCCCTGACCGGCGCCGACAGCGGCCAGCTGGTCAGCGCCGCCGGCACCAACTTCGAGACCGGCGGCGAGTCGATCTTCGCGGCCGGCGACGACGCCTTCGGCAACTCCGGCAAGCTGATCACCCTGGGCGCCCTGACCACCTTCGACTTCCGCGGCGGGACCAACGTCCTGACCAACAGCGGCACGGTCTATGTGGGCTTCAACCCCGTGGCCGTCGGCGGCTCGAGCTTCGTCCTCAAGAGCCTGACGCGCTTCGCCAACAGCGGTACGCTGGAGATGGCCAACGGCGTCGTCGGCGACAGCATCGTGGCGACCGGGTCCAGCTATGTCGGCTCGGGCGCGGCCCTGCTGTCGATCGACGCCGCCCTCAACGCCGGCGGCAAGGCCGACACCCTGACCGTGGGGACGTCCTCGGGCGTCACCAAGGTGCGGGTCGCCGACCGGGCCAGCGGCTTCGGCGCGCTGAACCTGACCGGGACCGCCGTCGTCGTGGGGACCACCCACGCCGGCGACTTCGTGCTCGACAGCGGCTCGTCCTGGTACAACGCCGCCATCTTCGGCGGGGCGATCGACAAGCCGGGCCTGTTCTTCAGCCAACTGGCCAACGCCTCGACCGGAACCGTGCTGGTCAGCGCCCCCAAGACCCAGGCCTACCAGTTCGCCACCCTGGCGGCCCAGGCCCAGGGCCTGTGGCACGGCGCGGCCGACCGCGGCGCCCGCAACGCCGAGCTGCGCGACGCCCTGGACCCGGCGGCCAAGGCCGACGCGCCGTCCGCCAAGACCGGCTTCTGGTTCAAGGCCGACGCCGCCCGCGCCGAACGCCAGACCGGCCAGTCGCTGACCGTGCTGTCGAACACCTACGCCTACGACGCCTCCTACAAGCAGGACTCCACCAACGCGACGATCGGCTTCGACGCCGTCAACGCCGCGTCGGACGGGGGCCTGGCCTGGGGCGCGGCGCTGGGCTACGCCCAGGCCAAGGCCCGCTTCGACCAGTACGACACCCTGACCAAGCTGCAGGGCCCAGTGCTGAGCGGCTACGCCAGCTGGCTGTCGGGCGGGACCTTCGTCTCGGCCACGGTCGCGGCCAGCCAGCTGAACGCCAAGCTGGCCGCCTCGCAGCTGGCCGGCTGGACCCAGCAGAAGGCCGACGTGACCTCGCTCGGCGGCGCGGTCGAGGCCGGCCTGCGCCGGCCGTTCTTCGGCGGCGCGGTGATCGAGCCGAGCCTCGGCGTGACCTATGTCGACACCAGCATCGACGACGTCTCGACCGCGGGCTCGACCTTCCGGTTCGAGGACGCCAAGAGCATGCGGGCCAGCCTCGGCGCCCGCATCACCGGCGTCCTGGCCCCCAGCGAGGCCTGGACGACCCGCTACGCCGTCTCGGTGCGGGTTGTGGACGAACTGAAGGGCAAGAACGACGTGACCCTGCTCAGCGCCGGCGCGCCGTTCAAGATCACCGACAAGGCCTTCGACGGCGCCTATGGCGAGTTCGGCTTCAACCTGTCGAGCCGCAGCAAGAGCGGCTGGACCGGCTTCGTCGACGCCAAGCTGCGCGCCAACGACGCCTACAGCGAAGCCGGCGCCTCGCTGGGCCTGCGCCTGCGCTACTGACGACCGGAGCGACGCGGCGTACGGACGCCGCGTCGCTGCCTTTAACTTGAGATCGGGTCGCCTCAGCGCCCCACAGAAAGCGCCGCCGAAACGCGGCGCTTTTTCTTTGACGCACGACCGTCGGCGCTTGAGGCGCAATGAGTGCGGAGAATAGCGGCTTCATTCTCCGCACGATCTGCGGAGATTAGCACGGCCCAAGCGGCGCGATCGAACGCGTCAGCGCGCTCGGCGCAAGTCTCTGATTTTCAAGAGAGGGGATGATCGACGCGAAAGGGATTGAACCTGTACCCCCTACGATGTCAACGTACGGGCAAGGCGCTAAGTTACTGATTTTATACGGACTCGCGTTCGCCACCTCCCTGATTTGTTCACGTCCGTCGGCACACGTTCTGGGAAGCTTCCGGGAAGTGCCACCTAATCGCGCGGTTTAATCGGAGTGGCATCCAAGTTGGCCTCGACTCTGACCCGCTTGATGATTTCATCGACTGACTGCGTAAACTTGCGGGCGCCAGCATGGCTGATCAGTTTGCCGCCCAGCATGACCTGCGCGACGATCGCGTTTGCCTCCTCGGCCATCCTCAACGTGTCAGCGGAAATCACGTTCGTCAGATTGAGATTCCCCAACATCTCCAGTGTTGTAATGCCTGGATCCAAGCCATAGCGCGCAATGGCCTCGCCGACCGTGGAATCAAGCCGCGACCACGCTGAGATCATGCGGTTCGACGCTGACGGACTTGGAGGCACTAGCAGCCCGTACTTCAAACCCGTTCTCGTTGGCGACAAAACGGGCGCTTCGTCGAGCGCGCGGGATGACGGCGGCAGGTCCGGATCGCCAAGCGCTTCCCCATCGGCTGTTGCCGCGGCGTCGGCGTCACCCTCAGGCTTAGGTGCGATGCTTGGTGTCGCAGGACTCTCTTTCTGAATCTCCGCCACCTCCTCCTTAAGCTCAGCGGCCTGCTGATTTACGTCGCCCCACTCCCCCGCGACGCCAAGGCCACTAAATTTGAACTTCCGATTAAGGAGCGACCTGATTTCCCGACGAAATGTTATCGCAAGGACAATCACGACAAGCGGCCACGACGCCGCTTTGGCTAGTTCGACGATTTGCTTAGCAATCTCAACGGTCAGTTCCGCGCTGTCCATGGGCTCTCCAGGCCCAGAGTATGTGAACGTCATCCCAACGCCTTTCCGGCGCGTGCATGGTGGCTCGGGCGGTGATGGCTGTAGTTGTGGATCAGCGCCTTGGGGTTCATGCCCAGGTAGGAGGAGGCTTCCCAGAGGTCGACATCGCCTTCCATCAGCCAGGTGGCGCAGGTGGGCCGGAGCCAGTGGGGCGTGACCTCGGCCGGCAGGCCGGCGTCGGCGACGCAAACCTCGGAGCTACGGCAGTCGGCAACGACCGCGCTAATCCGACTTGAAACCATGCCCAAAATCGGCCCCTTCCCGTTTAGGGAAAGGTGCAACAACCTGGACCTGTTTCCAAGTCAAACGATCGCGCGCCGCCACGTCTTCGTGCAGGCTGATCAGTGCATCAATTCAAGAGAAGGGATGGTGGACGCGACAGGGATTGAACCTGTGACCCCTACGATGTCAACGTAGTGCTCTCCCGCTGAGCTACGCGTCCGCCGAAGCGATCCGAAGCGCCTCGAGGAGGCGTCCCGGCCGGGAAGGTGTGGGGGTATAGCGGCGGCTTGGCCGAGGCGCAAGCCGCCGAAGAAACTTTTTCGGAGAAGTTTTGCGGAAGGCTGTGGAGCCTTACGCAGCCATCATCTTTTCGACTTCGGAGACGAGGTCGCGCAGGTGGACGGGCTTGGACAGCACCTTGGCGCCGGCGGGGGCGCGGTCCTGGGCCGACAGGGCCACGGCGGCGAAACCGGTGATGAACATGATGCGCAGGTCCGGGTCGCGGGCGGCCGCCTGGCGCGCCACCTCGATGCCGTCCATGCCGGGCATGACGATGTCGGTCAGCAGCAGGTCCCACGGGTGGTCGAGGTGGCCGACCGCCTCTTCGCCGTCGGCGCAGGCGGTGACTTCGAAGCCGGCGCGTTCGAGCGCACGGGCGAGGAAGCCGCGCAGCGAGTCGTCGTCTTCGGCGAGGAGGATGCGGGCCATGTCGGTCAGTGTCCGTTGGATCTCGTCTCTGGAAAGCCGAATCTAGGCCCGGGACGGTAAATCGCCGGTGAACCGGCGCGGACCGTCCACAGATACGACAGGGCGCGAGGACATTTGACCGCAAGCCCGGGGTTCTCGACTATGTGACGCATGAACGCATGGGACCCGATCACCCCGGACACCGCTTCGCCCCAGGCCGGCGCGACCGCCGCCCCGGGGCGCGAGCCGGCGTACGAGGCCGCGCGGGCCGCGCCGGAGGGCCAGAGCGCCCCGACGCCCCTGGTGTTCGCCTCGCCCCATTCGGGGGCCCTGTACCCGCCGGAAATGATGGCCGCCGCCCGCCTGCCCGAGAACGTGCTGCGCGGCTCCGAGGACGCCTTCGTCGACCGGCTGATCGCCGGGGCCCCGACGCAAGGGATCTCGACCATCCGGGCGCGGCTGGCGCGGGCCTATATCGATCTCAACCGCGACCCGTGGGAGATGGACCCGGCGATGTTCGACGGCGACCTGCCGGAGTTCGCCCGCGGCCGCACCGCCCGGGTCGCCGCCGGCCTGGGGGCCATCGCCCGGGTGGCGGACGGGCGGCCGATCTACGCCCGCAAGCTGACCTTCGACGAGGCCAAGGCCCGGGTCGAGCGCGCCCACCGCCCCTATCACGACATGCTGACCCGCCTGCTGGCCCAGGCGCGGGCCGCCCACGGCCTGGCGGTGCTGATCGACTGGCATTCGATGCCCGCGGCGGCGGCGCGCGGTTCGCGGGCCCGCGGCGGCGGTCCGTGCGACATCGTGCTGGGCGACCGCTTCGGCGCGGCCTGCGCGCCCGAACTGACCAAGCTGGTCGAGCAGGCGCTGGAGGAGATGGGATACAGGGTGGCCCGCAACGCCCCCTACGCCGGCGGCTACACCACAGAACACTACGGCCGCCCCGCCCGGCGCACCCACGCCCTGCAGATCGAGATCAACCGCTCGCTCTATATGAACGAGACGACCCGCGAGCCGACCGAAGGCCTGGCGACGCTGACGGCGCATGTCGAAAAACTGACGGTCCTGCTGGCCGGGGCCGACTGGTCGGGCCTGAAATAGCGCCCTCGCGGCCCGCGAAAACGGCCAGTCACGGGTCAAACGCCCGCAAACCGCCGCAAAGGCTTGCAAAATCGCGCCTCGCCGGCTTCGGGCCAAAAAAAAGCCCGGCGGTAAGGCCGGGCTAGTTCATTAGGGAGGAAACGCCCAGGAAGGGCAGAAGCGGCAGCGCCGCCTCACCCCTTGTTTATAGGGTGCGCTGCGAAATCGGGCAAGCGGAAAGTTGGACAACGTTGTCGAATTTTCTGCGACATCCGGTAGCAACCCTTTGCACAGCAAGGATCGGAGAACATCGATCTCCAAGCTTGACTATAAATTAGGCATTGCTGCGCTGCACAATTAGTTGCCCAAGAAACGACAACCGCCAGAAACCACCCCAAACCCGGTAGGAATAAGGGTTTGCGGCGTGACACCGGTAACCGCGACATAAGGCGTCGTCTGGGCGGGGTGGATAAACGCAGCGCAGTCGCGTAAAAGCCGCGCGCCTGACGCGCGCAGCGTCTCATCCGATTTTTCTCCGAAAGCCCGCCGTCCTCCCATGTCCATGCGAAATATCGCCATCATCGCGCACGTCGATCATGGCAAGACCACCCTCGTCGACCAGCTGCTGGCCCAGTCTGGCGTGTTCCGCGCCAACGAGGCGACGACCGAACGCGCCATGGACTCCAACGACCAGGAGCGCGAACGCGGCATCACCATCCTGGCCAAGTGCACCAGCGTCCTGTGGAACGGTGAAGCGGGCGAAACCCGCATCAACATCATCGACACCCCCGGACACGCCGACTTCGGCGGCGAGGTCGAACGGATCCTCGGCATGGTGGACGGCTGCGTCCTGCTGATCGACGCCGAAGAAGGCGTCATGCCGCAGACCAAGTTCGTGCTCACCAAGGCGCTGAAGATGGGCCTCAAGCCCATCCTCTGCATCAACAAGGTCGACCGCGCCCACGCCGATCCGGACCGCGTGCACAACGCCGCCTTCGACCTGTTCGCCGCCATCGGCGCCACGGACGAGCAGCTGGACTTCCCGCACATCTACGCCTCGGGCCGCGCCGGCTGGGCCACGCTGGACATGAACGTGCCCAGCGACAACCTCGGCCCGTTGTTCGACCTGATCGTCCGCCACGTGCCGGAACCCAAGCAGATCGCCAAGAAGGACGAGCCGTTCCAGATCCTGAACGTGCTGATCGAAAGCGATCCGTTCCTGGGCCGCCTGCTGACCGGCCGCATCGAGAGCGGCAAGGCCGTCCCCGGCATGGCCATCCACGCCCTCGACCGCAACGGCAAGGAAATCGAGCGCGGCCGCATCACCAAGGTGCTGGCCTTCCGCGGCCTGAAGCGTCAGCCCGTCGATGAAGGCGCGGAAGCGGGCGATATCGTCGCCATCGCCGGCATGTCCAAGGCCACCGTCGCCGACACCCTGTGCGCGATGGAAGTCACCGACGCCCTGCCGGCCCAGCCGATCGATCCGCCGACCATCTCGATGACCGTCTCGGTCAACGACAGCCCGCTGGCCGGCCGCGAAGGCGACAAGGTCCAGTCGCGCGTCATCCGCGACCGCCTGCTGAAGGAAGCCGAGTCGAACGTCGCCATCAAGGTGACCGAGACCAGCGAAGGCGATGCTTATGAAGTGTCGGGTCGCGGCGAACTGCAGCTGGGCGTCCTGATCGAGAACATGCGTCGCGAAGGCTTCGAGGTCTCGATCTCGCGTCCGCGCGTCGTGTTCCAGACCGATCCGGAAACCGGCAAGCGCCTGGAGCCGATGGAAGACGTCATGATCGACGTCGACGACGAGTTCTCGGGCATCGTCATCGAGAAGCTGTCGCTCCGTAAGGCCGAGCTGCGCGACATGGGTCCGTCGGGCGCAGGCAAGACCCGCATCCAGCTGACCGCCCCCTCGCGCTCGCTGATCGGTTACCAGGGCGAGTTCCTGACCGACACCCGCGGCTCGGGCGTGCTGAACCGCGTGTTCAGCCACTACGAGGGCTACAAGGGCGCCATCGACCAGCAGCGCAAGGGCGTGCTGATCAGCAACTCGGACGGTGAAACCGCGGCCTACGCGCTGTGGAACCTGGAAGAGCGCGGCACCATGTTCGTCGGCGCCGGCGAGAAGACCTATCTCGGCATGATCATCGGCGAGAACGCTCGTCAGGATGACATGGACGTCAATCCGATGAAGGCCAAGCAGCTGACCAACGTCCGCGCCTCGGGCAAGGACGAGTCGATCCGCCTGACCCCGCCGCGCAAGATGACCCTCGAGCAGGCCATCGCCTACATCGAGGAAGACGAGCTGGTGGAAGTGACCCCGAAGAACATCCGCCTGCGCAAGCAGATCCTGAACCCGTCGTTCCGCAAGAAGCGCGTCAAGGAAGACTAGTCTTCCTGGCCCTTCGGGGACCTGGACATGAAGAGGCCGCCGACCCCAGGGTCGGCGGCCTTTTTCTTTGCCCCTTGGGCGGTGAAGAAGCGGCCAGAAAAAGGGCGGCGGACCGAAGTCCGCCGCCCCTCTTGCGAAACCGGAAGGATCCGGCCCCGCCGTTACCAGGAACGCTCGACCGAAACGAAGCCCTTTCGGCCCTTCAGGTCGTAGCCCCACACCTCGGAATTGCCGACGCGGTAGCTGCTCGAGATCGAGGGCGGCGCCTCGTCGAACACGTTCTGCACGCCGAAGGTCAGGGTGGTCTTGTCGTCGATCGTCTTGCGGAACGAGACGTCGTGATAGGCCATGAACTCGGTGTGGTACTTGCGGCCGACGTACTTGTAGTAGACGCCGCCGGACACGTAGTCGTAGTTCGTCGAGGACGCGTACTTGCTGGAGGCGACGGTGTCGCCGGCCAGTTCGGCGTCGGAGCCCTTGCCGGTGATCGAGGTGGTCCAGTTGATGGTCCAGTCCTCGTGGCGGAAGCTCAGGTTCATCCGGCCCGAGAAGTCCGGACCGTCGTAGATGTAGGTCGAGCCGTTGTAGTCGTCCTCATCGCTGTCGCCGAACAGCTTGGTCGTGTCCTGCAACTGCCAGGTGAACTCGCTGTGGAACGACAGGTCGCCGGCCGGGAAGTGGTGGCGGTAGTCGACGTTGAGGTCGAGCGCACGGTTCTTCTGTTCGGCCACGTTGACGTAGTTGTTGTGGACGATCAGGCGGTTCGTCGAGGCGTCGCGCGAGACCAGCGAGCAGAAGGCGCTCGTGAGGTTCACCGACTCGTAGCAGCGCTCGGCGATATTGGCCGCGCCGAACTGGGTGATCTCGTTGTCGATGTCGATCTCGGAATAGTCGACGGCCACCTGCAGGTTGATGAACTGCGGCGTCCAGACGATCCCGGCGATCTTCGATTCCGAGGTTTCGGCCTTCAGGTTGCCCGAGCCGCCGCCGGTGTAGACGAGGCTGGTGTAGGTGGTCTGCGAGCTGGACACGCCCTGGGCCGCGCAGTTGGCCTGGATCGTGGCGCTGACGCCGCTGCTGCCCCACAGGATGCAGGGATCGGCGGTGGTGTAGCCGCTCTGGTTGGCCAGGTAGAGCTCGTACAGCGACGGGGCGCGGAACGAGGTGCCGTCCGACAGGCGCAGGCGCCACGAGGGCGTGATCCGCCAGTTCAGGCCGATCTTGTAGACGTCGTTGTCGCCGTAGCTGTCGACCTCGGTGTGACGGCCCGACACGGTCAGGTCGAGGCTGTGCACGAACGGCAGGTCACGCAGCAGCGGGGCCTCGATCTCGATGAAGGCCTCGGTCGTCGCGTCGTGGCCGGCGGTGTGGCCCGCCTGGGTCAGGTTGAGGTTGTTGTTCTTCAGCGAGGCGACGCCGGGGGTGTCGTCGAAGTCGTCCTTGCGGAACGAGACGCCGACGGCGGCGCTGACCGTGCCGGCCGGCAGGGTGAAGAGGTCGCCCGTGGCCGAGGCCTCGCCCATCCACTGCTCGTAGACGGTGTGGCCGACGTCGACGCCGAACAGGAAAGCCTTTTCGGCGGCCGTGAAGTTGCCCGACAGGACGCGCTGGCTCAGCCACGGAATGCCGTTGGGCAGAGTCGAGCAGTCGCCGCCCGAGATCGTCACCATCGACTGGACGCAGTAGTTCGTCGAACCGGCGGCCATGGTGGCGGCGACGGCGTCGGCGTTGATCGTGCTGACCGAGTAGGTGCCGTCCGACTTGCCGTACTGGGCGTAGACGTCCCAGCTCCACGACTTCAGGAAGTCGAGCTTGGTGTCGCTCAGGCTGCGCAGGTCGCCCCGGATACCGCCCAGGCCATGGTAGTAGTCGACCTTCTGGATCGAGTCATAGGCCACCGAGATGACCGGCTGGACCGTACCGGCGGCCGCGCCCAGGGTATTGTTCGGGTTGGTCGAGGCCAGGGTGGCGTAGAGCTGACGCGCGCCGTCCTGCTCGGAGTTGCGGCGGTTGTAGAGCACCTCGCCATAGGCCTCGACCGAGTCGGAGATGTCGTAGCCGCCCTTGACGTACAGGCTGTAGCGCTCGACCGGGCTGATGACGGTGGCGCGCTGCCAGGCCGCCGAGTCGTAGTTGGCGTAGCGGTAGCTCTCGGCGTAGTTTGCGCGGGCGACCCGGGCCAGGCCGGCGAAGGTGCTGTTGTTGCCCGCGTAGCTGTAGTCGAGACCGTCCTGCTTGTACTGCAGGTAGCCGACGCTCGTGGAGATCACGTTGTTCAGCTGGTTGTAGCACTTGAGGCCGCCGGTCACCGGATCGGTGTAGTCGAGGCGCGCGCCGGTCTGCAGGTTGTAGTAGTTTTCGCTGGCGCAGCTGGTGTATTCGCGGTCGCCGCGACGCAGGGCGTTCTGCTTGTAGTAGCTGCCGGTGACGTTGACGTAGCCGCGGCTGAAGGTCTTACCCCACAGCGCTTCGGCCGTGTACTGGTTGCCGCCGCCGCCGCTGCTGAACGGGGCGTTACCGTACAGCTTGATCTTGCCGCCGTCGAAATCCTTCTTGGTGATGTAGTTCACGACGCCGGCCACGGCGTCCGAGCCGTAGATCGACGAGGCGCCGTCCTTCAGGATCTCGACGCGCTCGACGACGGCGTTGGGGATGGTGTTCAGGTCGGTCGGGCCGACCTGGCCGCGCACGCCCGACGGCGCGATGCGGTGGCCGTCCAGCAGCACCAGGGTGCGGTTGGCGCCCAGGCCGCGCAGCGAGATCGAGTTCACGCCCGGACCGCCGGTGATGTTGTAGCCGGTCAGCTCGTTGCCGACCTGGAACGAGCCGCTGGCGATCGACGAGCCCTGGATGATGGCCGTGGTGTCGATCAGGCCTTCCAGCGACGCCTGGTCGGACGTGATCACCTGGATCGGCGAGGCGCTGTTGTAGGCGTTCTGCTTCAGGCGCGAACCGGTGACGACCACCGCCTCGACCTCGTCTTCGGCGGGCGCCGGCGCGGCGGCCTTGGTCTTGTTTTGAGTCTGGGTCTGAGCCCAGGCGCCGACGGGTGCGAGGCCGAGGCCCGCGATTACCGACGAGGCCAACAGCAACTTACGGTCCAGCATTAAAAATATGCCCCCATGGAGAGTTTGCATGGAAACTTCGCCCCTCGCGAAGCCTCCGCCATGGCGGGTGCTTTAAGATGCCACGGACGATCGGGAAGCGACAACGCACCCCACGTCTGTGGAATTTCCCCAAAATCCCCGCCAAAGCCGCCGTTCACGGCAAGATACGGCCACAAACGAACGAAGGGCGGACACTAGTCCGTCACAGTTCAGCCGTTATCTCTGCGGGGAAAAATATGCCTCTTCATAGATATGCTTATCGTACCGACGACATCGATATTCGAAATCTATGGAATCTTATGGGTCATCATGGATTGCGATGACGATCAACACGCGCAAAGGTCGCATCGCCACGCGCCGAAAGCGCTCGTCTTTTGGGCGCCGGACCGCGCAATGGAATCGTCAGCGCGGCGTCACCCGCCAGATGACGTTCCCCACGTCGTCGGCGACCAGCAGCGCGCCCTTGGCGTCGAAGGCCACGCCGACCGGACGGCCCAGGGCCTCGCCCTCGTCGTTGAGGAAGCCGGTCAGCACGTCGCGCGGCGGACCCGACGGCTTGCCGCCGGCGAAGGGCACGAAGATCACCTTGTAGCCGCTGTGGGGCCTGCGGTTCCACGAACCGTGCTGGCCGATGAAGGCCCCGCCCCTGAACGGCGCCGGCAGGGCGGAGGCCGCATCGAAGGTCAGGCCCAGCGAGGCGGTGTGCGGCCCCAGCGCGTAGTCGGGAACGATGGCCCGGGCCACCAGGTCAGGCCGCTGCGGCGCGACCCGCTTGTCGACATGGCCGCCGTAATAGCTGTAGGGCCAGCCGTAGAAGCCGCCGTCCTTCACCGAGGTCAGGTAGTCGGGCACGAGATCGCTGCCGATCTCGTCGCGCTCGTTGACCACGGTCCACAGGGCGCCGGTGGAGCTCTCCCAGCCCATGCCGTTGGGATTGCGCAGGCCGCCGGCGAACAGGCGCTTGGCGCCGGTCGCCAGATCGATCTCCCAGATCGCCGCCCGCCCCTCCTCGGCCGCCATGCCGTTCTCGGCGACGTTGCTGTTGGAGCCGACGGTGGCGTAGAGCCGCTTGCCGTCGGGGCTGGCGATCAGGCTCTTGGTCCAATGGTGATTGCGCGGCCCGGCCGGCAGGTCGGTGACCCGCACGCCCTTGGCCGTGATCGTCGTCTCGCCGCCTTTGTAGGGGAAGCGCAGCACCGCGTCGGTGTCGGCCACGTAGAAGGCGTCGCCGACGACGGCCATGCCGAACGGCGAGTTCAGCCCCGACAGGAAGGTGGCGCGCAGGTCGGCCACGCCGTCGCCGTCGGTGTCGCGCAGCAGGGTGATGCGGTTGGCGCTCTTGGTCGCCGCCCCCGCCCGCTTCATGACGACGGCCTCGATCTTGGCCTTCAGGCCCTTGCTGTCCTCGGGCTTGGGCGGGGCGTTGGTCTCGGCCACCAGCACGTCGCCATTGGGCAGGACCTGGATCCAGCGCGGATGGTCTAGCTTGTCGGCGAAGGCCCTGACCGCCAGGCCTTGCGCCGGCTTCGGCGTCGCGCCTTCCGGCCAGCCCTTGGCCGGCGCGATGTTCAGCGTCGGCAGCAGGGTCTTCTTCGGGGCCGGCAGCTGGGGATTGGGACCCGTGCCGGCGGCGACGTCGAGCCTGGCCCGCTCGCCGCAGGCCGCGACGCCCAGCAGGGCAAGGGCCGCGGCGGCGGTCAGGACGCGCTTCATGTTGGAGCGCCCCCTCAGGCGCGTCGGCGGAAAAGACCGAGCAGGGCCAGCAGCACCACCGCGCCGATCGTCGAGATCACCAGGCTGCCCAGCCATCCAGTCGCCCCCAGACCCACCATGCTCGCCAGGAAGGCGCCGATCAGCGAGCCTACCAGGCCGACCACCAGATTGGTCAGCAGCCCATGATCGCGCTTCATGATCTTCTCGGCCAGCCAGCCGGCGAAGACGCCGATGATGATCGCGCCGATGAAACCCACGCCGTTCATGCCGTCATTCTCCTGTTCGCCCTCGGGTGTCAGGAAAATGCGTAGGGTGCGGCAGAGGTTGCCTGCCGCCTGCGGCGGCCCCCTCAGTCGCTCCGCGACAGCTACCCCAGAGGGGGAGCATCTGGGCGGCTAAATCCTCCCCCTCTGGGGGAGGTGGCCCAG
>NZ_QHJY01000304.1 GCF_003185805.1 Caulobacter sp. D5 | reverse complement strand
GGGTCCAGCCGCAGGCCGCCGCAGGTCAGGCTCGGCGCGGCGTGGCCGGCCGAGCGCCGCAGCAGCGCCCGCAGGCGCGCCAGCAGTTCCTCGGTGTGGAAGGGCTTGGTCAGGTAGTCGTCGGCCCCGGCGTCGAAGCCGGCGACCTTCTCGCTCCAGGCGCCCCGGGCGGTCAGGATCAACACCGGCGTGGCGACGTTTCCGCGCCGCCAGCGCTCCAGCACCGACACCCCGTCCACCTTGGGCAGGCCAAGATCCAGGATCACCGCGTCATAGGGCTCGGTCTCGCCCAGGAACTGGGCCTCCTCGCCGTCGGCGGCGTGGTCGACGGCGTAGCCCGCGTCGGAGAGGGCCAGCTTCAGCTGGCGCGACAGGTCGGGATCGTCTTCGACGAGCAGGATGCGCATGTCTCGGGGAACTCCCTAGAGCCTGTCCGGTTCGGACGGTCCCGTCCGAACCGGATAAACAGGCTCGCAATCAAAAGGTGGAGCGTGACGAACGCCGAAATCGCTCATGGTCTCAGCCGTCACGCTCTACCCGCCGCTGAGGATGCGGCCGCTCTCGGCGTCGACGATGAAGTCGATGCGGCGGCCGTCCGTGGTCGCCCAGCGGATGCGGTAGTTGCGCCCTTCCAGGCCCGCGTCGAGCAGGCGGCCGGGGGTGCGGCGGGCGATGCTGTCGATGACCGCGCTCAGCGGCACCAGGCGGCCCGACTGCACGCCGCCACGCGCCTGGTCCTGCCGGGCGCGCCAGTCGGCGCCCAGCGAGTCCGGGCCGCGCTGGGCCAGAGCCGCGCCCGGGAGGGCGGCGACGATGGCGGCTGCGGCGAGTATGGCGCGGATCGGCTTCATGTCGTCCGGTTTAGAGGAGCACGGCTGAATGGAGACTGAACGCGGGGTTTATGAACGGTGTGCGACGTCCTGTCACGGGCCAAGCCCCGCTCGACCACAATCTGAAATCACATAAAGATATCTTTATGTCCTTGTTGACAATGCCGGCCGACCCAGGCTTGATAAGCGGGTCGTGGTCTGCGGACGTTTTGCGTCCAAAGCTAAGAGGGAAGCCGGTGTGAAACCGGCGCTGCCCCCGCAACTGTAAGCGGCGAGCGGCCGTCCGATACGTGTCACTGGTGCGCCGAACTCGACTCGGTGGCGCATCGGGAAGGCCAGGACGGCGGCGTCGACCCGCGAGCCAGGAGACCTGCCTCGACAGATAACGTCCTCCGGCGGGGTGCCCGGTCTGGTCGCTAGCTCCAGGCGCGGGTCGGCCAGCCCGTTCGCGCGCCTGCGCCTGCGCCCCGTCCAGCCTCCGTCACAATCGAGACAGAGGCTAAGAAATGACCGTCACCGTCGCCGCCCTCGGCTTTCCCCGCATCGGCCCCCAGCGCCGCCTGAAGACCGCCCTCGAAGCCCACTGGGCCGGCCGCCTCGACGCCGAAGGGCTTGAAGCCGAAGCCGCCGCCCTGCGCGCCCTGGCCTGGCGCCGCCAGGCCGACCTCGGGGTCGACCACGTCCCCAGCGGCGACTTCTCGCTCTACGACCACGTGCTCGACACCGCCGTCATGGTCGGCGCGATCCCTGCCGCCTACGGCTGGACCGGCGGCCCCGTGGACCTGCCGCTCTACTTCGCCATGGCGCGCGGGACGCAGGGCGCGCCGGAAACCTGCGGCCACGGCTGTTCGCACCAGACCGCGACCGGCCTGCCGGCGCTGGAGATGACCAAGTGGTTCGACACCAACTACCACTACCTCGCGCCTGAACTCGCCCCCGACCAGGCCTTCACCCTGGCCTCGACCAGGATCATCGACGCCTTCCTTGAGGCCAAGGCCCAGGGCGTCCACACCCGCCCGGTCATCCTTGGCCCCGTCACCTTCCTGAAGCTGGCCAAGTCGAAAGACCGCCACTTCCAGCCGCTGTCGCTGCTCAGCGCCCTGCTGCCGGTCTACGCCGAGCTGCTCCAGCGCCTGGCCGCCGCCGGCGCCGACTGGGTGCAGGTCGACGAGCCCTGCCTGGCGCTCGACCTCACCGACTTCGAGCGCGCCGAGATCCGCCGCGCCTACGGCGCCCTGACCCACGCCGCCCCGCGCATCAGCATCCTTCTGGCCAGCTATTTCGGGACCTATGGCGACAACCTCGCCACCGCCGCCAACCTGCCGGTCGAGGGCCTGCACCTGGATCTGGTCCGCGCCCCGGGCGATCTCGACGCCGTCCTGGCCCTGGCCCGCGACAGCCTCGTCCTGTCGCTGGGCGTCGTCGACGGCCGCAACGTCTGGCGCGCCGACCTCGAAGCCATCCTCGACCGCGTCGAGCCTGTCGTGTCCGCGCGCGGCCCCGACCGCGTGATCCTGGCCCCGTCCTGCTCGCTGCTGCACACCCCGCTCGACCTCGCCATCGAGACCGGCCTCGACCCGCAGGTCAGCCAGTGGCTCGCCTTCGCCGTCCAGAAGCTGGAAGAGCTGGCGATCCTCGCCAAGGCCCTCAACCAGGGCCGCGCCGCCGTCCGCGACCAGCTCGCCGCCTCCAGCGCCGCGCTCGCCTCGCGCAAGACCTCGCCGCTGATCCACGACGCCGCCGTCCAGGCCCGCGCTAGCGCCCTCGTCCCGGCCGACGCGACCCGCGCCACGCCCTTCGCCGAGCGCATCGCCCTGCAGCAGGCCAGGCTCTCCCTGCCGCCCCTGCCGACCACCACCATCGGCTCGTTCCCGCAGACCGCCGCCGTCCGAGCGGCCCGCGCCGCCCACGCCAAGGGCCAGCTGCCCGACGCCGACTACCAGGCCTTCCTGCGCGCCGAGACCGCCCGCGCCGTCGCCTGGCAACAGGAGATCGGCCTAGACGTGCTGGTCCACGGCGAGTTCGAGCGCAACGACATGGTGCAGTATTTCGGCGAGCGCCTGACCGGCTTTACCTTCACCAAGCACGCCTGGGTGCAGTCCTACGGCTCGCGCTGCGTGCGCCCGCCGATCATCTACGGCGACGTCTCGCGCCCTGAGCCCATGACGGTCGAGTGGTGGGCCTACGCCCAATCCCTCACCGCCCGTCCCATGAAGGGCATGCTGACCGGCCCGGTCACCATCCTGCAGTGGTCGTTCGTCCGCGACGACATTCCCCGCTCGCAGACCTGCCGCCAGATCGCCCTGGCCGTCCGCGATGAGGTCGTCGATCTCGAAGCCGCCGGCGCGGCGATCATCCAGATCGACGAGGCCGCCCTGCGCGAGGGCCTGCCCCTGCGCCGCGGCGACTGGGGCGCCTACCTGGCCTGGGCCGTCGAGGCCTTCCGCATCGCCGCCTCGGGCGTCCGTCCCCAAACCCAGGTTCACACACACATGTGCTATTCGGAGTTCAACGACATCATCGCCGCCATCGGCGCCATGGACGCCGACGTCATCTCCATCGAGACCGCCCGCTCGAAGATGGAGCTGCTCGACGCCTTCGAGGCCTACGCCTACCCGGCCCAGATCGGCCCCGGCGTCTACGACATCCACGCCCCCCGCAGCCCCGGCGCGGCCGAGATGGCCGACCTGCTGGCGAAAGCCGGCCAGCGCCTGTCGTCGTCGCAGCTCTGGGTCAACCCCGACTGCGGCCTGAAGACGAGGCGCTGGGAAGAGGTGGAGCCGGCGCTCGCCAACATGGTTGCGGCGGCTAAGGCGGCGCGGGCGGCGCTCAGCGCCTGACCGACAAGGGGCGCGCCAAACCGGTGCGCGCCCCAACCAAACCCTCTCTCTTAGAGAGAGGGAGGGGCCCGCCGCGAAGCGGTGGGAGGGTGAGTGGTTTCGCCGCCTGCAGGAAAATCCCGATTCCTCTGCTTGAGAGCGAGGGAAAGCCGCTCTCATGCTTTTGCATGGACAGGACCGCCTACGCCCGCCGCCTTCGCCAAAGCCAGACCTTGGCGGAGAAGACGCTATGGGCGCTCGTCCGCAACCGCCGCCTCGCCGGCTTCAAGTTCATGCGGCAGATTGCGATCGACCGCTATTTCGCGGACTTCGTCTGCAAGGCGGGCAAGCTAGTCGTGGAGCTCGACGGCGCTGCGCATGACGGCCGCGAGGACTATGACGACCGTCGCACCGATACGCTGGAACGACTGGGATATGTGGTCTTGAGATTCCGCAACGAGCAAGTCCTGGCCGATCCCGGCGGGACAGCCGACGACATCCTGACCGCGCTCCGATCGGCCAGACCGTAACCACTCACCCTCCCATCGCTACGCGATGGGCCCCTCCCTCTCTCTAAGAGAGAG
>NZ_QHJY01000303.1 GCF_003185805.1 Caulobacter sp. D5 | reverse complement strand
GTCGGCGCGCCGCTTCCAGCGGCTCGGCCATCAGGGCCTCATAGTCCTGCCCCGGCAGCCAGGCCGCGCGGCGGCCGTTGCGCCAGGCCTGCAGCACGGCCCGCCCGCAGGGATAGCCGGTGCGCGCCCGCATGAACTGCACCGCCCCGCCGGCGGCGATCAGGCCAAAACCCGCGCTCTTGGTCTGCGGGAGCGAGAAGGCCACCACGCAGGCCTCGCCCAGAGCATCGGTCTGGTAGCCGGTCAGCACGTGCCAGATGTCGTGGACGTCGCGGATGCGGCGGGCGTACCAGGCGCGGGGATGGGCCGCCTCGATCTCGCTGTCGGCCACCTTGCGGCTCTCGTCGGCCAGGCCGTAGGCCGAGAGGTTGCGCACGTCGATGAAGGCCAGATAGGCCGCGCCGACGGTCCCGGGCGCGAAGCCCGCCAGCCAGTCGCGGTCCTGCAGCCGGTCCGACAGCTCGACCTGGGCGTAGGCCTGTTGGCCGCCCTCCGGCGTCTCCAGCAGACGCTGGTAGCCCCAGTCGATCGAACGGCCCGCCAGCGCGTTCATGATCTCGAACACCTGCCGGGTGTCTTCCTTGTCGGCCACCAGCCGGCAGAAGGCGCGAGCCGCCCGAACGGGCTGCACGCGACGGGGCGCGGTCAGGGATGGCAGCCGCTCATGCCCGGCGACGGGCTGCAACACGGGTGATGACGGCGAAGCTTGCACTTGCGGTTCCCCTTGTCCGGGCTTAAGAATTTCGTCTTATCTACATGAATGTCATTTACATCGATGTCAATTGAAAAGACCGCCACGCGTCGTCGTCGACGCCTGCCCGAGGAGGCGCGACGCGAAGCGCTGACCTCGGCGCGCGCCCTGCTGCTGTCGGGCGGGCCCGACGCGGTGACGCTGTCGGCGGTCGCCGGCGAGATCGGCGTGACCCACGCCAACCTGATCCACCACTTCGGATCGGCGGCCGGATTGCAGTCGGCGCTGATGGCCTCGATGGTCGCCGACCTGACCCAGGCCCTCGACGAGGCCGTGGCCCGCCTGCGCACCGACGAGGGCGCGCCGCTGGAACTGGTCAATGCGGTGTTCGACGCCTTTTCCACCGGCGGCGCCGGCCGTCTGGCCGCCTGGATAGCGCTGTCCGGCGACCTCTCGCACCTGGAGCCCGTGCGGGCCGCCGTGCAGAACCTGGTCGATGCGATCAGCGACAAGATGGGCGTGCAGGACGCCCAGGCCCGTCAGGGCATGGGGGCGGCGGTGCTGTTCATCGCGCTCAGCGCCTTCGGCGAGGCCCTGATCGGCCCGCCCCTGCGCGACATGCTCGACCAGCCCGACGACGCGGCCCGCCGCGTCGTGGCCAGCCTGCTGCCGCGCTTCCTGATCACCAAGCCCCCGACGGGAAGCTGACGTCGGGAAGCTGACGCCGGTTCGGCGAGGACCTCGTCGCGCCCTCGTCGCCCGCTAAACGGTCAGGCGGCTCTTACCCGCCCGGGTGCAGCCCCGGCGCTTCCTGGCCCGTGCGGGTGACGTATTCCGTATAGCCGCCGCCGTACTGGTGAACGCCCTCGGGCGTCAGTTCCAGCACGCGGTTGCTCAGGGCCGCCAGGAAGTGGCGGTCGTGCGAGACGAAGAGCATCGTGCCCTCGAAGTCGGCCAGGGCCGCGACCAGCATCTCCTTGGTCGCCATGTCCAAGTGGTTGGTCGGCTCGTCCAGCACCAGCAGGTTCGGCGGATCGAACAGCATCTTGGCCATGACCAGGCGCGCCTTCTCGCCGCCCGACAGCACGCGGCAGGGCTTTTCGACGTCGTCGCCCGAGAAGCCGAAGCATCCCGCCAGGGTGCGCAAGGCGCCCTGCCCGGCCTGTGGGAACGAGCGCTCCAGCGACTCGAAGATCGTCTCTTCGCCGTCCAGCAGGTCCATGGAGTGCTGGGCGAAATAGCCCATCTTGACGCTGGCGCCGATATTGACCGCGCCTTGGTCGGGCTTGGCGTCGCCGGCCACCAGCTTCAGCAGCGTCGATTTGCCGGCCCCGTTGGCGCCCAGCACGCACCAGCGCTCCTTGCGGCGCACCAGGAAATCCAGGGCTTCGTAGATCGGCTTGTCGCCATAGCCCTTGTGGACGTTGCGCAGGCTGATCACGTCCTCGCCCGAGCGCGGCGGGCTCTGGAACTCGAACTGCACCGCCTGGCGACGGCGCGGGGCTTCCACGCGTTCGATCTTGTCGAGCTTCTTGACCCGGCTCTGCACCTGGGCGGCGTGCGAGGCGCGCGCCTTGAACTTCTCGATGAACTTGATTTCTTTGGCCAGCATGGCCTGCTGGCGCTCGTACTGCGCCTGGCGCTGAGCCTCGCCCAGCGCGCGCTGCTGGTCGTAGAAGTCCAGATCGCCCGAATAGGTGATCAATTGGCCGCCGTCGATCTCGACCACCTTGCCGATGATGCGGTTCATGAAGGCGCGGTCGTGCGAGGTCATCAGCAGCGCGCCGTCGTAGTTCTTCAGGAACGCTTCGAGCCAGATCAGGCTTTCCAGGTCCAGGTGGTTGGAGGGCTCGTCCAGCAGCATGCCGTCGGGCCGCATCAGCAGGATGCGGGCCAGCGCCACGCGCATCTTCCAGCCGCCCGACAGCATGCCGACGTCGCCGTCCATGCGCTCCTGGCTGAAGCTCAGGCCCGCCAGCACCTCGCGCGCCCGCGCCTCCAGCGCATAGCCGTCCAGCTCCTGGAAGCGCTCCAGCACCTCGCCGTAGCGCTCCATGACGGCGTCCAGCTGGTCGGCCTGGTCCGGATCGACCATGGACGCCTCGAGCGCGGCCATTTCGGCGGCCAGCGCGCTGACGGGACCGACGCCGTCCATCACCGCGGCGACCGCGCTCTGGCCCGACATCTCGCCGACATCCTGGCTGAAATAGCCGATCCGCATGCCGGGATCGATCGCGACCAGCCCGTCGTCGGGCTGCTCCTGGCCGGTGATCATGCGGAACAGCGTCGTCTTGCCGGCGCCGTTGGGGCCGACGAGCCCGGCCTTTTCACCCTTCTGGATGCCCATCGAGGCTTCGATGAACAGGATCTGGTGGCCGTTCTGCTTGGAGATGTTGTCGAGGCGGATCATGGGGCGGTCTGCTAGCTCGGGTCGCGCGAGAACGCCAGCCCCAGAGCCATATCAATTCCAGGCGCGATGATCGGCCGCCGGCCGCATGGATAGCGCTGTCCGGAGACTTCTCGCACTTCGAGCCCGTGCGGGCGGCCGTGCCCCCGCCGCCGGGCGGGGGCTCGTATCACCGTCGGTTCCTAGGCGGGGACCGACGCGCCGGTCGTCGGATAGTCGGTGTAGCCGCGGGCGTCGCCGCCGAAATAGGTCATGCGGTCGGCCGTGTTGAGCGGCGCGCCGGACCTCAAACGGTCGACGAAGTCGGGATTGGCCAGCACCATCTGGCCATAGGCTTCCAGGTCGGCGAGGCCCGACGTGACGTCACTCCCGATCTCTTCGCGCGGACGGCCCGGCCGGTTCAGGATCAGCGTTCCACTCCAAAGCTTGCGGATATCGGCCAACAGGGCGTCGTTCCCCTGGTGCATGACGTGCACATAGGCCAGGCCCAGCTTGTCGAGCTCCGCGACCAGATGGCGATAGAGAGCGGGGCCTTCATGGCCCTCGTCGATGCCCCACATGGCCGTGCCCGGCGAAAGCCGGATGGCGGTTTTCTCTGCGCCGATCTCCTCGGCTATGACGGTCGCGACTTCGATCGCGAAGCGCGCGCGGTTCTGGATCGAGCCGCCATACTCGTCGGTGCGGGTGTTGGCGCTAGGCGCGAAGAACTGCTGCACGAGATAGGCGTTGGCGCCGTGGATCTCGACGCCGTCGGCGCCCGCCTCGATCGCCCGCCGCGCGGCGAAGCGGAAGTCGGCCACGGTCTGGCGCACCTCGTCGGCGCTCAGGGCGCGCGGCGTGGGGATGTCCTGCGGCCCGGTGGGCGTGAACATCTGCGAGCCCGGCGCGATCGCCGAAGGGGCCACGCCCTGGCGGTGATGCGGCGTGTTGTCGGGGTGCGACATGCGTCCGGCGTGCATCAGCTGGATGAACATGCGGCCGCCCTTGGCGTGCACCGCCTGGGTGACCGTCCTCCAGCCGGCGACATGGGCGTCGGTATGGATCCCTGGGGTGGTCAGGTAGCCCTGCCCGTCGTCCGACGGCTGGGTTCCTTCGCTGACGATCAGGCCGAGCCCCGCGCGCTGGGCGTAATAGGCCGCAGCCAGCTCGCCCGGCGAGCCGTCCGCCTGGGCCCGCGAGCGGGTCATCGGCGCCATGACGAGGCGGTTGGCGAGATCGATGGACCCGAGACGGACGGGGGTGAAGAGAGGGCTCATGGCCGGGCTCCTTGTTGTCGAGAGCCACAGATGGCAAAGGTACCGATCGGCACAAAGTCGTCGAAATGGAATTGATTGATCCATAAATGGAGCAATTAGGTGAGCCGTCTGGACGACATGGCGCTGTTCGTTGAGGTGATGAAAGCCCGCAGCTTCCGGGGCGCGGCCGAGAGCCTGGGCATGCCCAACTCCACCCTGTCGCGGCGGATTTCGCTGCTGGAGCAGTCGATCGGCCTGCGCTTGCTCAACCGCACCACCCGCTCCATCGAGCCGACCGAGGCGGGGCAGCTCTATTTCGAGCGGGCATCAAGGATCATCGACGAGGCGCGCATCGCCCATGAGGAACTCGGCGACATGGTGGCCCGTCCGGTCGGGACGCTGCGGGTCTCTCTGCCGGTGGATTTCGCCACGACCTGGCTGGCGCCGCTGCTGCCCGAACTGGCGCAGCTCTATCCCGGGCTCGATTTCGATCTGGATCTGACGCCGCGCAATGTGGACCTGATCGCCGAGCCGTTCGATCTGGCCATCCGTATGGCTCAACCCGAGGGCGCGGGGCTGATCGCCCGCGTGATCGGTAGGTTGACGCCGTTCCTCTACGCTTCCCCCACCTATCTCGCGGACCACGGCGAGCCTTCCCATCCCTCGGAGCTGGCCGCACGGGCCTGCCTCGCCATGCCGAGAAACGGCGTCTGGCGCCTGAACGCCGGCGATCAGAGCGTGGACGTCGCCGCATCGAGCCGTTTTCGCGCCAACAGCGTCGCCATGCTGCGCCGATTGGCCGTTCAGGACATGGGCGTCCTGTTCGCGCCCGATCGGGTCGTGGCCGAAGAGGTGGCGAACGGCCGGCTGGTCCGGATCCTCGCCGATTGGCAGGGGCCGCCCGCCTTGATCTATGCGATCACGGCGACGCGGCTGGTTCCTGCCAGGACCCAGAGGTTCATCGATTTTCTCAAGCAGAACCTGAAGGACGACGCCGAGGCGCGGAGCTAGTCGCAGGGGGAGACTGGACTTCTCGACCTACCGCCAGCTTCATGACTACGAAGCTGACGGCTTTAGTTGCGATAGGTCAACTTGAACGCCAGCACAGTGTTGTCTAGGTCAGTCTTGCCCGCTAGCGGGTCATCGCCCTTGGTGTAGGCAATCCCGAACGACGGGACCCACTTGTTCCCCCCATTCTCGAACGAGCGGGGGCCGAACTCGTAGTCGGCGCCCAGCTTCAGCAAGGTGGCGCTGCTCTGGAAGCCGTCGCGCCGGCCTACGCTGCGGCTGAGCGTTTCGGTCAGCTGGAGCTTGGCCGACAGCACGAGACGATAATTCGTCACCCGAGGCGAGGCCGCTCCAGAGAGAGACAGCTTTAAGCCCGTCACGCCCCCATCCGCCCGCGCGCCCGCCGCGTCGGCCTTGGCGTCCAGAATCTCGTCATAGAACAGGCTCAGCACGGGCGTGAAGCTGCGTGTCCAGCGCTGCCCTTTCAGTTTGGTGTGGGTACTGTCTTCATAATGGAAGGTCTTATCCCATCCGTGTCGGTAAGGCTGGACCTGAAGCTGAGCGCGCAGCGAGGTCTCGCGCTGCTCGGTGCACTCAGGCGGAAGCGGAGCGGCCGTGCAGATGGCCTTGGCGTCTGGGAAGACGGCCTTGTCAGTAATTCCCAGTGAGAATTCGTTGGCCAGATGCCAGGCCTCCAAGTCGGGCGTGGGGCCATCCCTGGCGTCGGTCCAGTAGAACTTGTAGCCGACTGAGGCACCGTAGTTCTCTACCTCTTTCTTCAGCTGGGTGTTCTTTTCCACGGCGAAGCGGACTACCAGTTTTGAGGTGGAGTTGTCGCTGAGCTGGTTCTCATACTTGCCGGCCAGATTAACCGCCCAGCTATCCTTGCCCCCGTTGTTGGAGGTGAAGGCGACCGAGGCCGGTTCGGTCCAGGCCTTGATTTCCGGCTCTTCGGCGCCGTTCAACGTAAAGCTGTCGGCTCCGCCGGCCATGGCCGAAGCCGAAACAGCGCAGGCGGTGCTGCAGGCGGTGAGAAAAAGGATCGCGCGCATCGGCCTACTTCTCTGATCCGCTTTTCGTATCGACGTCGAAGACCAGCTTCACCATATCCGCCCACTTAGTACTGGGCTTGATTTCGCCGGGAACGAGAAGCCGCTTCTTGGCAGGCCTCCTGAACCGCTTGTTGATCCAATCCGTCGCAGGGCCATCGAGATCGCCTTTGGAGATCCCGATATGCTGCATGGTCTCATCGTCCGTCGGCCGCTTGGCCGAGAGGGCGCGATCGGTCAGTACGTCGAGGCCGACGATTAATTCCTCTATCCGTTGGTCGATATTGTCCGGAGCTTCGTGCGGACCCTGATCTCTGTCCTTCGACGACATGACGCCCCCCAGCGCATGGATGTGTTGCGTATGGTGGAGCTAGATTTTCATAAAATCAACCATAAGGTGAGACGCGGGCCGCAGAGCGACTATTGCGCTCGCTTTAGAATTTCCAGCTCAGCGCCGCGCCCCAGGTCCGGGCCTTGCCGGGGAAGCGGACCACGGTGTTGGCGTTGCTGCTGACGGCGGTCCAGTAGTACTCGTCGGTCAGGTTGCGGCCCCACAGCGAGACCTCCCAGCCGGCTTCCGGCGACGAGAGGCCGAGGCTCGCGTTCAGCAAGCCATAGCTGTCGATGGCGAACAGCGGATTGCCCTCCAGGTCGGCGCTCGACTTGTCCTGCCAGCGCCCGTTCAGCGCGGCCTGGAGCTTCAGGCCGCTTTCCAGGTCGTGGTCGAACAGGGCCGTCAGGCCGCCCTGGAACTTCGGGCTGTATAGAAAGGGCCGCCCATCGAAGTTCTGGGCCTGACCGGCGGCGTTGATGCCGGTGTAGCCCTTCACTTCGGTGTGCAGCCAGGTCGCCGAGGCGAGGAAAGTCAAAGACCGCGTGGCCCGCCAGGTGATGTCGCCGTCCAGGCCCCTGGCCTCGCCTTCCGGCACGTTGGCCAGGCGCGACAGGGCCGTATAGATCGGGTCGGCGAAATACACGCTGAGCTGCTTGTCGGTGTAGTCGTAGTAGAAGACGCCGAGGTTGGCCTGGACGCGGCGGTCGAACAGGGCGGCCTTCACGCCCAGTTCGTAGGCGGTCAGCAGTTCCTGCCGCGCCGGGGCGTTCTGGGTCGAGATGTTGGCGGCGTTGATCGGCGTCGCCCCGGCCTTGGCCCCGCGCGAGATCGAGCCGAACACCAAGACGTCGTCCGAGGCCTGCCAGTCCAGCGCCACGCGCCAGGCGAAGTTGTCTTCGTCCAGGGTCGACTTCACGAAGCCGAAGCTGGCCGTCGCCGGATCGAAGGTGTTGCACGACCCTTGGGTGATCGGCGCCACCAGGCCGTAGACGCCGAAGAACAGCGCCCGGTTCACGACATTGACGTTGGGCAGCATGTTGCCGTTGAAATCGCGCGAGCAGCCCACGTAATCCTGCTTGTCCTGGCTGTAGCGCAGGCCGACGGTCAGCTTCAGCCGCTCGGTCAGCTGGCGGTCGGCGTTGGCGAAGAGGCTGGCCGTGTCGGTCTCGATATTGCCGACGTCCTCGTAGGTGCGGAACGCCTGGCTCATCTGCAGCGCGGTGTACGCGCCGCTGTTGAACGGCGTCGCCAGCAGGGTCGCGCCGTAGAAGCGGATCAGGCCCACATTGGCGTTCTGGCCCAGGATCGTGCGGTTCATGTCGAGGATCTTGTCGTGCGCCACATAGACGCCGACCAGCCACGAGCCCTTCTCCGTCCGCCCCTCCAGCCGCAGTTCCTCGGCCGCGGACTCGATGTCGCCGTGCGCCTTCTGGACCAGGATCTCGTAGGGCGCGCCGCTCCAGTCGAACACCGCGTCGCGCTTGAGCTTGTTGTAGCTGGTCAGCGAGATCAGGCTGACATCGTCGGAGATATGCCAGGAAAAGCGCAGCTTGGCCGCATCGAAGCGGTCGTCTTCCTCGGCCGGGTCGCTGATGCCCAGGCCCGTGCCCACATCGGTTCCGCGCACCGACAGCGGCGCCCAGTCGGCCTGCGTCGACTTGGTCGGCTTGTTGTTGGCGACGTAGGTCACGAGGCCCGCGGCGTTGAACGGGCTGGCGGCCGTGGCCGGGGTGAAGCCGACCGCCTGGGCGGCCACGGTGTCGGACCGGTTGCGCCAGCCGGCGTAGGAGAAATCGAGGTCCACCTTCTCGCTGGGCTGGGCCGCCAGCGACAGCCGCCAGCCCTGGCGATGCACCTCGCCCAGGCGCTCGTCGCGCGAATTGCTCTTCTGCCAGCCCTCGCCGCTGTGCTCGGCGCGGAAGGCGATGCGGGCCTGCACCTTGTCGCTTAAGGGACCGCTGAAATAGCCCTCCAGATTGCGGGTCTCGTAGTTGCCGGCCTCGGCCGTCAGCCCGGCCTCGAACTGGTCGGTCGGCTTGTTGGTCACGAAATCGACCAGGCCCGCCGTGGTGTTGCGGCCGTAGAGCGTGCCCTGCGGGCCTTTCAGCACCTCGACCCGCTCCAGGTCGAACATCGGGCCGGTGTTCATGAACGGATAGGCGTAGGCGACCTCGTCGACATAGGTGCCGACGGTCGAGGTGGCCGACAGGTTGATGGTGTTGAAGCCGATGCCGCGCAGCGTATAGGTCGGCACGCCCTGGTAGCTCTGGCTGACCGTGAAGCTGGGCGCGACGGTCGACAGGTCCTTGGGGTCTGTCACCCGCAGCTGCTTCAGGGCGTCGCCGCTGAAGGCCTGGATCGGCATGCCGATGTCGTTGGCCGCCTCCTCGCGGCGCTGGGCCGTGACCACGACGGTCTCGATCGCGAAACTGTCCTTATCGTCCTGGGCTGGCTTGGCCCCTTGCGCCCAGACCGGCGCCGCCATCGTCAGAGCCACCGCGGACACCCCTAGCGTCAGCGCGACACGAAGTCCTCGCATGCGAAACCTCCCTCCGGCCGCGCCTTCATTGGACGCTGGCTCTATCGGAGCGTGCGGTGGGCGGGGGACTCTAACAAGCTATCGGAACTGATAGGGTCACAGCCCCAGCACCAGCCGGGCGATGATGTCGCGCTGGATCTCGTTGGAGCCGCCATAGATCGAGGCGGCGCGGTTGTTGAGATAGCGGGCCGTGGTCGTAAGCCCCGTCTCGGGTCCCACGAAGGCCTCGTTCGAGCCAGCCTCGCGCGCCTTCGGCTGATGCACGGCCGCGTAGCCGCCCAGGGCGTCCAGCGCCAGTTCGTCCTGCCGCTGCAAGGCTTCCGAGCCCTGCGCCTTCAGGATCGACGAGGCCGGTCCGGGATTGGCCCCGCTGGCGAAGGCGCTCAGCACCCGCCGCTCGGTGACGTCGATGGCCAGCGCCGCGATCTGCGCCTCGGCCAGCCGTCGCCGGTGATCGGGATCCTCGGGTTCGACCTGCCCGCGCAGCCGCTCCAGTCCGGCCTCCAGCCCGGCCGCATAGCCCCCGCCGCGCTCGAATTCCAGCAGGTGCTTGGCCACCGTCCAGCCCTGGTCCTCCTCGCCCAGCCGGTCGGCCCTAGGCGTGCGGACGTCGTCGAACAACACCTGGTTGACCTCGTGCTCGCCGGCCATGGTGATGATCGGATCGACGCGGATCCCCGGCCGGTCCATCTCGACCAGCAGGAAGGTGATGCCCGCCTGCGGCTTGCCCTCCGTCGAGGTGCGCACCAGACAGAACATGTGCGTGGCCCAGTGGGCGTGGGTGGTCCAGATCTTCGAGCCGTTCAGCACGTAGTCGTCGCCGTCGGCCACGGCCTTCATCTGCAGCGAGGCCAGGTCCGACCCCGCCCCCGGCTCCGAATAGCCCTGGCACCAGTAGTCCTCGCCCGACAGGATGCGCGGCAGGTAACGGGCCTTCTGCTCGTCGGTCCCGAACCGCATGATCGCCGGCGCCACCATCCGCAGGCCCATCGGCGCCAGGCCCGGCGCCCCGGCCCGGGCGCATTCGGCGAAGAAGACGTGGCGCTGGATCTCGCTCCAGCCCGGCCCGCCATGCTCCACCGGCCAGGTCGGCGCGGCCCAGCCCTGGGCGGCCAGGATCCGTTGCCAGGCCAGGCTGTGGGCCTTGTCGCAGAACACGCTGGTCATCCGCCGCCCGGCCTCGCGCAGTTGCGGCGTCAGGTTGGCGTCGATGAAGGCGCGCACCGCGTCGCGGAAGGCCAGGTCCTCAGCCGACAGTTCCAGGTCCACGCGCTCACTCCCATCCCACGCCCTCGGGGAAACTTGCGAAAGCCTGGCCCGGGTGCGCAAGCTATCGGAACCGATAGGGAAAGAACGCCCGCATGACGGCGACCACGGTCCAGACCTTGGGGGGAAGCGACGAACGCCTGGCGCGGGTCCTGGACCTGGCGGTGCGCGTCCGCGACCTGGGGGCCGAGATCGGCCTGCCCTACATCGCCGCCAGCGCCGACATCTCGAGCCCAGAGCCGATGCTCGGCCCGGACGGGCTGCCCCTGGCCGAGACCACCTTCGAATGGCTGGACGCGGGGCTGCGCTACTGGCGCGACCGCTCGTTCGCCCTGCGGGCCCCGTTCATCCTGGCCGCCCGCTACGCCGCCGACCCGTTCTTCTATCACGAGGGCCGTTTTTCCAGCTGGCGGCCCCTGCCCCGGCTGGAAGCCATCGCCGTGCGCGAGGCGGCCGAGGACTTCGGCGTCGCCGCCGCCATCATCGCGCCCGCCTACCTGACCGGCGGGGTGATCGGGGCCGTGGTCTGGGCCTCGGCCAAGCCCGTGCCCGACCTGCCGGCGCTCTACGAGGCCCGCGCCGACCAGCTGCACGGCGCTGCCCTGCGCCTGGTCTCGGCCTACCGCGACGGCGTCGGCGACGACGCGCCCCTGGCCCGCCTGACCAAGCGCGAGATCCAGTGCCTGAAGTGGGCCGCGGCCGGCAAGACCGACGCCGACATTGGCCAGATCATCGGCATCTCCGGACCCACCGTCCGCTTCCACGTCCAGAACGCGGCCCTGAAGCTGCGGGTCGCCGGCCGCGCCCAGGCCATCCATCGCGCCACGGGCCTGGGCTACCTGGGCTCGGCCGCATAACGCCGTCGCGCGGAAACGCCCGCTCCGACACGTTTTGTCACGAACGCGATGCAAAGCCGCAAGGCGCTCTCTCCACTCTGACACACGTTCAGAGGCGCCTGTCGAACGAGGGATCGGTCGGCGCCGTTCGGGAGAAGACCATGAACAAGACCCGTCATCGCCTGCTGGCGCTTACCGTGATCAGCGGCTTCGCGATCGCCGGCGCCGCAGCCGCGGAAACGGTGAAACTGCCCGCCAAGCAGACGGCGCTCGGCGTCGAGCACTTCCACGCCAAGGCCCAGGTGCTGGATGATCCGCTCGACATCGAGACCGTCGTCAGCACCGAGCGCGGCTTCCAGACCGGCAAGGGCGTGTTCCGCTCGCCCGCCAACGACAACCACCTGCGCGCCGTCGTCGACAAGCGCACGGGCTCGACCCGCTTCGAGGTGCGCCAGACCCTGACCTACCAGGGCTCGATGCGCGGCTATGGCGAAGGGGCCGTGGCCTACCAGACCAGCGCCTTCCCGGTGCAGGCCCAGGTGACCAAGATCCGCGACAACGCCGGCCAGTGCTTCCTGTTCGAGGCGCCCGAGCTCTGCCGCGAGGAGTTGGCCTTCACCGTCAGCGAGACCGAGCTGCGCAAGCTCGCCGTCGCGCCGTCGGCCTGGGGCTTCAAGTTCAAGTCCGACAAGGGCTACGAGCACCGCACGGCCATCACCCCGGCCGAGATCGCCGGCCTGCTGAAGGCCGTCGACGGCTACCGCGCCACCCTGCCCGCCCTTCAGGCGAAAGCCGACACCGCCGCTGGCGGCTGAGTTCAGTATCCGGAGTTTCCAAGTCCTATGAAAGTCGTTGCGTTCCTCGGCCTGGCCGCGTGCCTGGCCGCCTCGCCCGCCGTCGCCGGTCCCGCCGGCCACGGCCTCACCCACACCGAAGCCGTCGCCAGGCAGAACCTCGCCAAGCGTACGGTGAAGATCGAGACCGCCGGGACCTGCGCCCAATCGGCCGCCGGCCTCGTCGCCAGCCGCCAGGGCGTGGCCGCGGCCAAGGCCAAGCAAGGCCTGGTCCACGTGGTGTTCAACAGCGCCGCCGACGCCGCCGCCCACGAAGGCGCGGTGCGGACCGCTGTCTCCGAAGCCTGCCGCGCGGCGTAAGCCAGCGGTCCAAAGACGGCCGCCCCGGCGGCCTGCCCTCGCGCGAGTTCCTCTTCCCCCGAAGTGCGCGCGAGGGCGCCTTACTTTTCAGCGAGCGACGAAAGTCGGCCGACCCCTGGTGGAAACCGGCGAAGAAACGCCCCTTTCGGCCTTGTTCACGGCGCCGTCGTTCCTAGATAGCCCGGACGCATGGAATCCTCAGGCCACGGAATGATCGCCCTGCAGCGCGAGATCGCTGCCGCCCCCGTCGCTCCGGTCGTCCTGATCGTCGAGGACGATCCGGCCCTGCGCACCCTGCTGATGCGCCTGCTGCGCGAGGAGGGCTTCCAGCCGCTCAGCGCCGCCCACGGGGCCGAGATGGCCCGGGTGCTGGAGACCAACAGCGTCGACATCATCCTGCTCGACGTCATGCTGCCCGGCAGCAACGGCTTCGACCTGTGCCGCAGCGTGCGCCGCGAAAGCGACGTGCCGATCGTCATGCTCAGCGCCCGCGACGACGAGACCGACCGCCTGATCGGCCTTGAGCTCGGCGCCGACGACTATATCGGCAAGCCCTTCAGCCAGAAGGAGCTGATCGCCCGCATCCGCGCCATCCTGCGCCGCGCCCAGGGCGCCACCCAGTCCAGCCAGCCGCGCGGCCACCAGCAGATGGTCTTCGCCGGCTGGCAGCTCGATCCCGGCCGGCGCGAACTCTTGTCGCCCGACGGCGCCTTCGTCGATCTGTCGGGGGCCGAGTTCGACCTGCTGCTGGCCTTCCTGTCCTCGCCCCAGCGGGTGATCGGCCGCGAGCGCCTTCTGGAGATGTCGCGCGCCCGCATCTCCGACGCCTCCGACCGCAGCATAGACGTTCTGGTCAGCCGTCTGCGCCGGAAACTGGCGGTCAGCGGCCAGGCCGAGGCCCTGCTGCGCACGGTGCGCGGCGTCGGCTACATCTTCACCGCCGCGGTGGAGCGTCGATGAAGCCTTTGCGGCTGTGGCCGCAGCGTCTGGTTGGCCAGGTCACCCTGGTCCTGATGCTGGCCGTGGCCCTGGAGTTCGTCGGCAGCTCGATCCTGTTCGAGAACAGCCGCCTCTATCCCAATCGCGACAACCAGGTCCGGCGCGCCGCCGAGCAGCTGGTCACCGCCGAAGCCATCCTCGAGACCCGTCCCGAGCACGAGCGGGCCGCCCGCGCCGCTGGGCTGTCGGCCCGGCCCAACGAGATCGGCTGGACCGCCCTGCCGACCCTGGTCGATCGCGAGCGCGCCGCCGAGCGCAAGCTGAAGGACCAGTTCCGCGACGCCGAGCCCAGCCTCGTGCGGCGCGAACTGCGGATGAACACCGAGACCGACCACGCCCTGCCCCGCGACACCCACCTGAAGGTGGCGCTGAAGATGCGCGACGGCTCGTGGGTGTGGATGAAGACCAAGATCCGCGCCGCCCCCTGGGCCGTGGTGCTCAGCAGCTTCGGCTCGGCCTTCATTCTGGGTCTCGGCGTCATCGCCGCCGCCGCCCTGGTGCTGCGTAACCTCAGCCGCCCCCTGCGCGCCCTGGCCGAGGCCGCCGACAAGGTCGGCCAGGGCGAGCGCATGCGCGTGGCCGAGACCGGGGCCGGCGACCTGAAGCTGGTCGCCAAGGCCTTCAACGCCATGCAGGACCGTATCGCCGGCCTGCTGCAGACCCGCACCGAGGCCCTGGCCGCCGTCGGCCACGACCTGCGCACGCCCCTGGCCCGCCTCAGCCTGCGCGCCGGCTTCGTCCAGGACGCCGTCGCCCGCGAGGCCCTGGAGGCCGACGTCGCCGAGATGACGGCCATGCTCGACTCGCTGCTGGCCTATCTCGGCGGCCAGGAGGATCCCGAGCCGCCGCGCCGCACCGACATCGCCGCCATCGCCATGACCCTGGTCGACGACGCCACCGACTCCGAGCGCGAGGCGGCCTATGACGGCCCCGAGCACCTGCCGGTCCACGCCCGCCCGCTTTCCCTGAAACGCGCGATCAGCAACCTCGTCGAGAACGCCCTGCACTATGGCGGCGAGGCCCGGCTGAGCCTCGTCCGCGACGGCCGGCTGGTGATCCTGACGATCGAGGACAGCGGCCCCGGCATCCCCGAGGAAGAACTCGCCCACGTCCTCGAACCCTTCCACCGCCTCGACAGCGCCCGCGCCCGCAACACGGCCGGCCTGGGCCTTGGCCTGACCATCGTCCAGCAGATCCTCAAGCGCGAAGGCGGCGAACTGTTGCTGAAGAACCGCCCCGAGGGCGGGCTGCGGGCCGAGGTGCGGCTGCCGGCGCTTTAGGAAACCTCTCCCATAGGGAGAGGGAGGGGCCCACGCGAAGCGTGGGAGGGTGAGGGGTTAC
>NZ_QHJY01000302.1 GCF_003185805.1 Caulobacter sp. D5 | reverse complement strand
CGCTCGATCACCGTGATTTCGTCGCAGATCATCGAGCAGACCGCCTCGACCTCGCTGCAGGACATCCTGCGCACCTCGCCGGGCATCACCTTCGGCGCCGGCGAAGGCGGCCAGCCCCTGGCCGACCGTCCGTTCATCCGCGGCCAGTCCTCGGGCAACAACATCTTCGTCGACGGCATCCGCGACAGCGGCGGCCAGACCCGCGAGGTGTTCAACCTCGAGCAGGTCGAGGTCATCAAGGGTCCGGATTCGGTCTACAGCGGCCGCGGCTCGGGCGGCGGCAGCATCAACCTGTCGAGCAAGTCGCCCAAGAACCGCGACTTCATCAACGGCTCCGCCGGCATCGGCACCGACAACTATTACCGCGCCACGGCCGACGCCAACTACAGCTTCGCCGAAAACGCCGCCTTCCGCTTGAACCTGATGACCACCAAGGGCGACACCCCCGGCCGTAACGCTGTCGGCTTCGAGCGCTGGGGCGTCGCCCCCTCGATCGCCTTCGGCATCGACACCGCAACCCAGCTGACCCTCAGCTACTACCACCTCGATACCGACCAGGATCCGGACTACGGCATCCCCCTGGCCAGCAAGCGCACCTGGGGCGTGGCCGGCACCGACAGCCGCACCCGTCCGACCAGCGGCATCCTCGACGTCTCGCGCGACGCCTATTACGGCCTCGACCGCGACTTCATGAAGACCAAGGCCGACATCGCCACCCTGGCCATCCGCCACGAGATCAATGACAACTTCTCGGTCCGCCAGGCCGTCCGCTACTCCAAGACCGTCAACGACTACCTGGTCACCAACCCCGGCGACGGCGGCGCGGCCCAGTTCGTGGCCGGCGAGTGGTGGATCAAGCGGGGCACCAAGTCCCGCCTGAACCCGACCACCACGGTCGCGGCCGTCACCGACATCAGCGGCAAGTTCGAGCTGGGCTCGCTGAAGAACAGCTTCAACGCCGGCCTCGAGCTGTCGCGCGAGAAGAACGAGAACTCCAGCTACCTGATCTACACCACCAACGGCTCGGCCTGCCCGACCGGCTTCACCAACAACGTGACCACCGCCGGCGTCGGCGACTGCACGCGCCTCTACGCGCCGAACCCGAACGACTCCTGGCAGGGCGTGATCAACAAGGGTCCGGTCTCGAACTCGCTCACCAAATCGGCGGCGATCTACGTCTTCGACACCGTGACCATCACCGACAAGCTGCTGCTGAACCTCGGCGCGCGCTATGACAGCTACGAGACCAGCGGCCTGAACCAGACCGTGGCCTCCAGCAGCAACGGCGTGGCCACCGCGATCACCCTGCTGAAGCTGCCGGACGCCAGCTGGGACTTCTTCAACTACCAGATCGGCCTGAACTACAAGCCGACCCCGGCCAGCAGCATCTACGCCTCGTACGCCACCTCCTCGACCCCGCCGACCACCGCCAGCGGCGATCAGAACACCGGCGCCACCGTGGCCCAGTCGATCCTCGATCCCGAAGACACCACCAGCTACGAGCTGGGCGCGAAGTGGAATCTGTTCGGCGAGCAGCTGGCCCTGTCGGGCGCGGTCTTCCGCACCGAACGCAAGAACGCCCTGATCCTGGTCGGCCCGGCGGCCACCGACTTCGCCCAGGTCGGCGAGACCCGCGTGCAGGGCCTCGAGCTCGGCGTGTCGGGCAAGATCACGCCGAAGTGGCAGGTGTTCGGCGGCTATACCTACATGGACAGCGAACTGGTCCGCGGCGCGGTGACCCTCACCACCAGCGGCGGGGTCACCACGGCGACCCAGCACCTCAACACCGGCGATCCGCTGGCCAACACGCCGAAGAACACCTTCAGCCTGTTCACGACCTACAGAATCATCCGCCCACTGACGGTCGGCGGCGGCGCCTACTACGTGTCCAAGACCTTCGGCGGCAACCAGGGCGGGGCCGGCGGCGGCGCCAGCGGCATCTACATCCCGGCCTACACCCGCTACGACGCCTTCGCCTCGTGGAAGGTCAACGACAAGATCGACCTGCAGCTGAACGTCCAGAACCTGACCGACGAGCGCTACATCCTGCGCACCAACGGCGTGCACCACGCCGACCCGGCGCCGGCCCGTCAGACCCTGCTGACCCTGAACGTCCGCTACTGATCCTTCTCGCCCTCACCGGCGAAAAGCGCATGAACCCCGCCCGGAGCGATCCGGGCGGGGTTTTTCGTTGAGCGCCCGGAGCGGGATCAGGAAATATTCGCCTGACGCGAGCCGGCGCCAACCTAAAGTTTACCCTTGGGCGCGACGATCCGCCTCACCTTCCGCCGGGAGCTGGGATTGTCCTCGCCGCGCTCGCCAGACACGCCGCCCGCGCCTCTGAGCCAGGCCGAGAGCGCGCAATGGTTCTTCGAGAACGCCCACGACCTGTTCGCCGTCGTGGTCGAGGGCCGTTTCGTCACCGTCAATCCGGCCTGGACGCGCCTGACCGGCTGGACCGCCGCCGAGCTGATCGGCCAGCCGCCCCTGAAGTTCATCGATCCCGAGCACCACGCCGAGCTGATCCAGGCCGGCGAGGTCATCCGCGCCATGGGCGGCACGGTCCTGCGCGTGCGCATGGTCTGCAAGGACGAGCGCCGCGTCTGGCTCGAAGCGCATGTGCGCCAGGGTCCCGCCGGCGAGATGGTCGGCACCCTGCGCGACGTCTCGGCCGAGGTGGCCCGCAAGGCCGAGCAGGCGGTCTCGCGCCGCACCCGTGAGATGCTGGCCTCGGCGGCCGGCGTCGGCGTCTGGAGCTTCGATCCGATCACCCAGCGCATCGAGTGGTCGAGCGACATCCTCAGCCTGACGGGCCTGCGCCCCGAGCAGGTCTCGACGCCGGAAACCTTCTACGCCCAGCTCGACGAGCCCGAGCGCAGTCGCGTGCGCTCGACCTTCACCCGCGCCGTGCGCACCGGCCAGGGCGGCACGATCGAGCACCACATGCGCGGCGCGACCGGCCAGAAGTTCTCGTTCCGCGCCACCTTCCAGACCGAGCCGCGGCCCGGCGGCGTCTTCGCCCTGCGCGGCATCTCGCAGAACATCACCGAGGTCGCCCGCGACCGCGACCTGGCCCGCTGGGGCGAGCAGAAGGCCCGCCGGCTGGTCGAGGGCGCGCCCTTCGCCGTGGCCCTCTACGACCGCGACCTGCGCCTGAAAGTGGTCAGCCCCCGCTTCCTGGAGATCTTCCAGGCCAGCGAGGCCGAGGTCATCGGCAAGTCGCTGCAGGAGCTGACCTATGGGGCGCGCAAGCGCTTCGTCGCCGCCGTCGAGCGCGCCCTCACCGGCCAGACCGTGGTGCGCCGCGAGGACAGCCTGACCGACGGCCAGGGCCGCGAGCACCGCCTGCGCTGGGAGGCCCGCCCCTGGCGCGACGCCAGCGGCGCGATCGCCGGCGTCATCACCTACATGGACGACGTCACCGCCCTGGCCGACGCCCGCCGCGAGGCCCGCGCCAACGCCCGACGGCTGAAGACCGCCCTGGGCGCTGCCCAGGCCGGAGTCTACGAGATCGACCACGTCGATCGCTCGTTCTGGGGCTCGCCCGAGTTCCACCGTATCCTGGGCCGCCGCATCACCTTCGAGGACGTGCGGCAGGCGATCTGGCCGATGATCCGCTCCGAGGACGTGGCCGCCGTCTACGCCGCCGGCGCGGTCGGCCGCTGGGGCGAGCGGGCCTTCGACGCCCGGGTCGTGCGCCCCAACGGCGAAGAGCGCTGGATCCGCCTGTTCCACGAGGTGCGCCGCGACGCCTCGGGCCGGGTGCGCAAGGCCTATGGCCTGGTGCTCGACATCGACGAGCAGAAGCGCGCCGAACTGGCCCTGGTCGAGGCCGAGCGCGCCGCCCAGGCCGCCAACGAGGCCAAGGCCCAGTTCCTGGCCAATATGAGCCACGAGATCCGCACGCCGATGAACGGGGTGCTGGGGATCATCCACCTGCTCAAGCGCCAGGGGCTCTCGTCGGAAGCCGACCACCTGCTGGGCGAGGCCCTGGCCTGCGGCCGCATGCTCTCGACCCTGCTGGACGACATCATCGACTTCTCGCGCATCGAGGCCGGACGCCTGGACGTGACGCCCGAGCCGATCGACCCGGCCGACCTGGTGCGCAGCGTCGCGCGCCTGCTGAAGGGCCAGGCCGAGCACAAGGGCCTGGCCCTGATCGTCGACGCGCCGGACGTCGGGATCGTGCTGGCCGACCCCACCCGCCTGCGCCAGGCCCTGTTCAACCTGGTCGGCAACGCCGTGAAGTTCACCCTGTCGGGCTCGGTGACCCTGCGCCTGCGCCGCGAGGGCGCCGACCGCCTGGCGTTCGAGGTGGCCGACACCGGGGTGGGCATCGCCCAGGACGCCCAGGCGCGCCTGTTCCAGCGCTTCCAGCAGGCCGACGCCAGCACCACCCGCCGCTTCGGCGGCTCGGGCCTCGGCTTGGCCATCACCCGACGCCTGGCCCAGATGATGGGCGGCGAGGTCGAGTTTTCCTCCATCGAGGGCGAGGGCTCGACCTTCCGCCTGACCATCGCCGCGTCGTCGGTGGCCCAGCCCGCCCAGGGCGACGCCGTCGACGAACAGATGCTGCAGGGCCTCAAGGTGCTGGTGGTCGAGGACAACCCCACCAACCGCATGGTCGCCCGCCGGCTCCTGGAGATGCTCGGCGCCGCGGTCGAGACGGCGGAGGACGGCCTGTCGGGCGTCGAGGCGGCCGAGCGCGGCTTTGATCTGATCCTGATGGACGTGCAGATGCCCGGCGTCGACGGTCTGGAGGCCTCACGCCGCATCCGCGCCCTGCCCGGCCCGGCCGGCGCCACGCCGATCGTCGCCCTGACCGCCAACGTCCTGGCCCACCAGCGCGCCACCTACCTGGCGGCCGGCATGAACGGCGTGGCCGCCAAGCCGATCTCGCCCACGGCCCTGCTGTCGGAGATCGTCCGCGTCGCCGAGGCCGCCGCTGGGGCCGCCGCCAGCGCCCAGGCCGCCGTCGCCTGACGACGTTCTCCCAAGGCTTCCCAGAGCGCCGCGTTCCGGGCTAATCCTCCGATCAATCAGGGGGAATTCCGAATGACGGAACCGGTATCGGGCGCGGCTCACAAGAAAGGCGCGTCGATGCGCACGGTGGTGGCGGCCTCGTCGGCCGGCACGGCCTTCGAGTGGTACGACTTCTTCATCTTCGGCAGCCTGGCCCAGGTCATCTCCAAGACCTTCTTCACCGGCCTGTCCGACACCGCCGGCTATATCGCCGCCCTGGCCCTGTTCGGCGTCGGCTTCGCCTTCCGGCCGCTGGGCGCCCTGGTGTTCGGCAAGATCGGCGACCAGGCCGGACGCAAGGGCGCGTTCCTGGCCACGGTGCTGCTGATGGGCGGCGCGACCTTCGCCATCGCCCTGCTGCCCACCTTCAAGCAGGCCGGGATCATCGCCCCGATCCTGCTGATCATCCTGCGCTGCGTGCAGGGCTTCGCCCTGGGCGGCGAATATGGCGGGGCGGCGATCTATGTCGCCGAGCATTCCCCGCCGGGCCAACGCGGGCGGGCGACGTCGTGGGTGCAGAGCTCGGCGTCCCTGGGCCTGTTCGCCGCGCTGCTGGTCATCCTGGCGACCCGCTGGCTGCTGGGCGCCCTCATCGGGCCGGCGGCCTTCGACGACTGGGGCTGGCGGATCCCCTTCGCCGTCTCGATCGGCCTGCTGGCGGTCTCGGTCTGGATGCGCCTGAAGCTCAGCGAAAGCCCGACCTTCGCCCGGATGAAGGAAGAGGGCGCGGCGTCCAAGGCCCCCTATGCCGAGGCCTTCGGCCAGTGGAAGAATCTCAAGCTGGTGCTGCTGGCCTTCTTCGCCGTCATGTCGGCCCAGGGCGCGGTCTGGTACACCACCTTCTTCTACATCCAGACCTTCATGGAGAAGTTCCTCAAGGTCGCGCCCGGCACGATCAACGGCCTGATGATGGGGGCCGCGGCGGTCAGCGCGGTGCTCTACGTCGTCTTCGGCTGGCTGTCGGACAGGATCGGCCGCAAGCCGGTGATGCTGGGCGGCATGACCCTGGCCCTCGTTTTCTACTTCCCCGGCTTCCACCTGCTGGAGCGCGCCGCCAACCCGGCCCTGGCCGAGGCCTCGGCGAGGGCGCCGGTCAGCGTCACCGCCGCCCCCAGGGACTGCGCCCTGCAGTTCGATCCCATCGGCAAGGCCGCCTTTGTCTCGTCCTGCGACATCGCCAAGAGCGCCCTGGCCAATGCCGGCGTCTCCTACGCCAACCAAACCGGCCCGGCCGGCGCCCCCGCCGTCGTCCAGATCGGCGAGACGCGCATCGTCTCGAAGAGCGCCGAGGGCCTGCCGGCCAAGGACGCCAAGGCGGTGAAGGCCGCCGGCGAGGCCGCGATCAAGGCGGCGCTGGCCAAGGCCGGCTATCCGACCGCGGCCGACCCGGCGCGGATGAACCTCTGGGGCGTGTTTGGCGTCCTGCTGGTGTTCGTGATCGGCGCCACGGCCCTCTACGGCCCGCTGGCCGCGGCGCTGGTCGAGCTCTTCCCGACGAAGGTCCGCTACACGGCGCTGTCCCTGCCCTATCACATCGGCACGGGCTGGATCGGCGGCTTCGTGCCCTTCAGCGCCTTCGCCATCGTGGCGGCGGTGGGGAACATCTATGCCGGCCTCTGGTACCCGGTGATCTTCACCCTGATCAGCGTGCTGACCACGGCCTTCCTGCTGCCGGAGACGAAGGGGCGAAGCCTCGACTAGCCCCTCTCCCCCTGCGGGAGAAGGACCTTTAGTGATCCGCAGCCCGGGCCAGCTTCCACCTGATCTTCGCGCCCTTCTCGGCGCGGACCTGGCTCTTCAGGACGATCACCCCGGCCTGGCGGGCGTGGCCGTGGTCGAAGTGGGGAGCGGCCAGGACGGCGACGTCGGGCGCGTCGTTGCGCAGCCACCAGCCGATGTTGGAAGGCCCCTTGATCAGCACGCTCTTGCCATCGCGGGCCAGCGAGGCGCGCGCGTCGGGGTGCAGGTGGAAGCTGATCTTGAACGGGTGATAGCGGCGCGGGCCGTCGACTTTGGCTTCCGCCATCGGGATCAGGCTGTCCTCGCCGCGCAGTTCGTCGGCGGCGATGTCGAGGAACAGGCGGCGGGCGTGCTTGAGGCCCAGACGCCGCCAGCCGTCGTGGACGATGTCGAGCCAGACGCCCTGCTCGGCGTCGTGGCGGCGGGATTCGACGCTGGTCGCGCCGTCCACCAGCCAGGGACCCAGCGCCGCGGCCCGAAAGCCCGACAGCGGCCGGCCGGCCGAGCCGCCGCCCACCGACACGGTCGAGGCGGCGTCGGACAGACGGAAGGCCTGAGCGTTGGCCGCCTCGGGGCTCCAGCCGCTGGAGGTGATCAGGCGGTCCTTGCCGCAGATGATCTCCAGCGCGGCGGGCTGGGCGCAGGCCGAGCGGCTGAGCGCGCCCACCGGCGGGACGCCGGCGTCGGCCATCACCTGGATCGTGCCCCCCTGCATCTTCTGGAAGCCGGCGTGCGGCATGTCCATCGGCGGCTGGGGTCCATGGTCGTCATGGGCCAGGGCCGCGGCGATGCGGGCCGGCTCGATGGCCTCGCCGCCGTGGAAGGCCGCCAGCCGTCCGTCGGCCAGGGCGAAGAAGCGCGCGCCCGACGACAGGCGGTCGATGGCCCGGCTCATGACCTCCGGCGTCGGCCGGCCGCGCTGGCCCAGGGCGTCGTCGAGGGTCAGGAGGTCGAACAGCAGCTCCAGCCCGGCCTCGGGCGAGCGCGAGGCGTGGCCGCCGTCGGCCAGGACGACCGTGTCGAGGCAGCGCAGCACCCGGCGCAGGCCCTCGGCCATCAGGCGGTCGCTGGCCTTTCCGACCAGGGCCGTGCCGGCGATCGTCACCACCACCGCCCGTTCGAGGACGCGGTCGGGGGCGTCGGAGGCCCGAAGCAGCTGGCGCGCACCGCGAGCGATGTCGAGGGCCAGGGCCGTCGCCTCGGCGTCCGAAGCGCCCGGCGACAGGGTCTTGGCGGCGCAGGCCAGATGGAAGGTTCGGCGCTCCAGGCACTCGCCCGACCACGAGAACTGGTTCCAGGTTCCGAACACCCGCCGCCAGTCCTGGATCAGCCGCAGGGCGCGCCGCGCGCCCTCGGGGCCCTGGGCCAGCAGGCCGGGCAGCCAGTCGAAGCGGTGCAGGGCCACGGCGAAGGCGCGCGAGGGGCTGGGGGTGTCGAAGGGATCGCCCTCTGCCCCGACCTTCAGGCTCTCGTCGTGCAGGGTCAGGACGCCGTCGAGCAGCTGGCGGCCGCGCTGGACCTGCACCGGACGAGGATCATGCGGCCGGGCGGCCAGGCCGACGGGACGCGGCGAGGAGATCAGCGCCCGGTGCGGCGGCGAGCCGAACCACTCACGCTCGACGCCGGCGCGGACCGAGGCGGCGATCGACCGCGCCAACACGGATCCCCGGCGCACAGGACGTCCAAGGGGACGCCCGGCGGCCTGGGATGCGGAAGGCGTGTCGGGCGCGCCGGTCATGCGGTGGCGTCAGTCCCCTTTGAGGGCGCGGATGTTGGCGGCGTAGGCGTCCGGGCCGCCCTTGAACACCGCCGAGCCGGCCACCAGGGCCGTGGCGCCGGCGGCGACGCATTGGGGCGCGGTGACCGGGGTCACCCCGCCGTCGACTTCCAGGATGATGTCCAGGCCCTGGGCGTCGATCAGCTTGCGCAGGGCCTCGACCTTGCGCAGCTGGGCGGGAATGAAGCTCTGGCCGCCGAAGCCGGGGTTCACCGACATGACCAGCACCAGGTCGACGTCCTCGAGGATCCATTCGACGTGGTCGAGGCTGGTCGAGGGGTTGAACACCACCCCGGCCTTGGCGCCCAGCTGGCGGATGCGCTTGAGCGAGCGGTGCAGGTGGGGGCCGGCTTCCGGGTGGATGCTGATGATGTCGGCGCCGGCCTCGCGGAAGGCTTCCAGATAGGGATCGGCCGGGCTGATCATCAGGTGCACGTCGAACGGGATCTTGGCGTGCGGCCGGATGGCTTTGACGATGTCAGGGCCCAGCGTGATGTTCGGCACGAAATGGCCGTCCATGACGTCGACATGCACCCAGTCGGCGCCGGCCGCCTCGATGGCGGCGACTTCGGCGCCCAACTTTGCGAAGTCGGAAGCGAGGATCGACGGGGCGATGATCGGCGCGGTCATGGTGTTCCTGGCTTACCGGGCAAAGGCTCGCGCTACAAGCGAGCGGTTGAGTTGCAGCCTTATGCGGCCTTGACGAAACGGGCGGCGAAGAAGCCGTCCTGGCCGCCTTCGCGATGATGCGGCAGCAGGCGCAGGGTTCCGCGAGCCGTCAGGCTGGCCTGCGGCGCCCCGCCCTCGCCGGCGCCGATCGGGGCCAGCGAGAATTCGGGGTGACGGGTCAGGAACGCCTCGACCTGGGCCTCGCCTTCTTCCGGCTCCAGCGAGCAGACGCAATAGACCAGGCGGCCGCCGGGAGCGGTGCGCTTGGCGGCGCTGTCCAGCAGGGCCGACTGCACGGTCGCCAGGCTGGCGATGTCGCCCGGGCGGGCGGCCCACAGCACGTCGGGATGGCGGCGGAAGGTGCCCGTGGCCGAGCACGGCGCGTCCAGCAGCACGGCGTCGAAAGTGCGCTCGTCGGTCCAGGTCGCGGCGTCGGCGGCCACCACCTCGGCCTGGAGGTTCATGCGAGCCAGGTTCTCGCTGACCCGCTTGAGGCGCGAGGCCGAGCGGTCGACGGCCACGACCTTGGCGCCCGTGGCGGCCAGCTGCAGGGTCTTGCCGCCGGGGGCGGCGCAGAGGTCGACGGCGGTCTCGCCGGGCTTGACGTCCAGCAGGCGGGCCGGAACGGCGGCGGCGGCGTCCTGCACCCACCAGCTGCCGTCCTCGAAGGCGGGCCAGGCGGCGACGTCGCCGCGGCGGCGGGTGCGCAGGGTGTCGCCCGGCAGCACC
>NZ_QHJY01000301.1 GCF_003185805.1 Caulobacter sp. D5 | reverse complement strand
CCGCCCGCTGCGAGCAGGCGGTGCTGGCCATGCTGGGCGCCGAGCTGTTCGGCGACGAGGGCCTGCACGCGGCCGCCGGCGCCACGCTTTCCCTGGCCAAGTCGGCCCACGGCCCGCACGCGCCCCTGGCCTCGGCCCTGATGGCCGCTGTCGACGGTCGCATGGCCCTGTCCGACAACGATATCGACCGCGCCCTGGCCTGCGCCCAGGCTTTCGAGGCCCCGCTGGACGTGCTGGCGAGCGATCGCGGCGCCAAGGCCGGCGGCGGTCGCCTGCAACTGGCCGACCAGCGCGCCGCCCGCATCGACCTGCTGCTGGCCTGCGCCGTCCGCCTGAAGGACCGCTCGCTGGTCGAGGTCGCCCTGGCCGAGGCCCGCGTCGCCGTCGCCGCCCTCGATCCCGATTTCGAACCCCTGACCTGGTCGCGGCTGGAACTGCTGCGCGCCGAGGCCCTGACGCGCCTGGGCGATTTCGACGGCGAGCTTTCGCTGATCGCCGACGGCGTCGAGGCCGCCACCCAGGCGCTCGAGCCGCTCGATCCCGGCCACAGCCCGCTGGACTGGGCCCGCGCCCAGGCCGGCCTGGGCGAGGCTTTGCAGATGATGGGCGAGGCCACCACCTCCGACCGCTGCTTCGAGCAGGCCGTCACCTGCTACGACCGCGCCACCCATATCGTGAAGGTGCAGCCGGCCCTGTCCCTGCGCGCCGCCGTCGCCAACAACCGCGCCCTGAGCCTGGCCCGCTGCGCCGAGCTGACGGCCGACCTGGCCGTGCTCGACGCCGCCGAGATGGCCTTCAAGGCCGAACTTTCCGCCCATCCGGGCGCGCGCGATCCGGCCGGCTGGGCCGTGGCCCAGATGAACCTGGCCCGTCTCTATGAAGCGCGGGTGGAGATCACCGGTCGCGACGACGGTCGCCTGGACCGGGCGGCCACCGCTCTTGCGGTCGCGTTCGACGTCTTCGCCGAGCTTGGCCTGCGGTCGCTGACCGACCTGGCGGCCCAGGGGTTGCAACGGCTCAAGCAGGCGAACGCCGCCTGACCCAAAATGACACCGGAGCCTCCAGGCAGCCCCTGGCGATCTCCGCAAGACAATAGGGATGATACAGTGATCGCTTCGTTCGTTCTCGCCGCCGCCGTGACCGCCGCCGCTCCGTCCGCCTCGGCCGAGCCGCAGGCCCGTGTCGTCCAGGTGGCGCAACCGCGCGAAGCGGTGGCCCTGCTTTCCTGCATGGTCAAGAACAACGGCGGCCTGACGGCCTGCAGCGTCCAGGCCGAGAGCCCCAACGATCTGGGCGTCGGCGACGCCGCCCTGCAGATGGCCTCGCAGATCCAGGTCGACCTGCTGGGTCCGGACGGCAAGAGCCGCGCCGGTTCGTTCATCGACGTGCCGATCCGCATCCGCATTCGCTGAATTTAAGCGCGAGTTCGTTTCTGGACTCGCGCGAACGCCTGGGCGGGCCTAAAGCTCGGCCATGGCCTTCAAGCGCGCCTTTCCCTGGATCGTCACGGCCGTCGTCATGGCGGCGACCTTCGCCGTCGCCGGCGGGCTGACGATCCGCCGCGACCGCGCCGAAGCCGCCCGCTCCGCCGCCGCCTCGCCGGACGTCACGGTGTCTCAAGCCGAAGACGATCGCGCCTACGCCCGGCTGTTGCGCGAGAATCTCGACCAGGGGCGTCCCGAAGAGGCCAGTGTCCTGGCCCAATTCCCAGATCTGGCCCGCCGCGAGGGCGACGCCCTGTTCGTGCGCGGCCCCCGCGGCCCCCGGGGCGATGTGGCCAGCTTTTCCGACAGCGGTTTCTGCGACGGCTTCGACCAGTGCGCGCGCTGGCGCATGGCGGGTGTCGTGACCGTGGGCGGCGAGCGGCTGCCCCATCTCACCTTCACCCACGGCGAGGGCGAGCTCCTGTCGCTGCTGATCGGCGCCGACGGTCGCCCTCGTGTCGCGGACGTCGGAACCCCTTCAGGCTCGCCCGACGGCGCCTGGCTGGTGTTCGGCAACGAGAGCGACGATGGCGGCGGCGTGACTGTCTACCGGGCCGACGGCGCGGACCTGGTCCCCACGGCCTCGAAAGGAGCGTCCTGCCGTCCCCAGAGCTGGCAGGACGCGACTCGCCTGCGCATGAGCTGCCTCGTCGGACCGATCGGAGAGGCCCGCCGCGTCGAGGTGATCCTGGCGCGCGCGAAGGACGGCGGCTGGTCGCTGATCTACCCGGACGGCAAGCGCGAGCCGCTGGACGCCATCGCGACCGAGGACGGCGAGCCGGGCGACTTCTACGAAGGCTGGAGCGAGAAGGGCTACCGCCGCCTCGCGTCTTGAGTCGTCGCTACTTCGCCATCCCGGACTTCTGCAGGGTCTTGTAGGCCTTGATCACCCGCTGGAGCTTGTGCTCGGCGCTGCGGTCGCCGCCGTTCATGTCGGGGTGGCAGCGCTTGAGCAGGTCCTTGTAGCGGGCGCGGATGGCCGCGGCGTCGGCGTCGACGTCCAGATCCATGTCGGCCAGGGCCTGGCGTTCCAGCTTGCCGACGGCGCGGCCGGCGGCGGCCGATTCGGCCTTGCGCTGCTGGGCGCGGAACAGGCCGAACGGGTCGGCCATGTTGCGGGCGTCGCGGGCGGCGGCGGCGGCGGCCTCGCGCGAGCCGGCGTCGGCCTTCATGCTCCAGGTCGGCCGGCCGCCGGTGACCTTCTCACGCTCCTGCTCGGCGCGGATCTGGCCCTCGTTCATGCCGGCGTAGAAGTTCCAGTTCTTGTTGTACTCGGCCGCGTGCGGCTGACAGAAATGGTAGTACTGGCCCGGCAGGTCGCGGCTCTTGGGCGCCTTGGCCTCGGCCGCGCGCAGGCAGTCGGCATGCTCGCACCGGCGCTGACCGGGCTTCAGCCGGTTGACGTCGTCGGCGCGCGGACCCTCCTCCTCGCCCGGCTTGGGCGGGCGGACGCGGATGTCGAAAAACTTGGGGCGGTATTCGAACGCACGGCTCATGGCGCTTAGAGTAAGCCCAGGCTATTTCCGTTCAAGGATTGACATGCCGGAGATCACCATGGGCGCCGTCTCAGACGCCATCGAAGCCAAGTTGACCACCGCTTTTTCGCCCACCCGGCTGGAGGTCGTGGACGACAGCGCCCGCCACCAGGGCCATGCCGGCCACCGCGAGGGCGGCGAGAGCCACTTCAACCTGACGATCGAGGCCGAGGCCTTCGCCGGCAAGGGCCGCGTGGCCCGCCAGCGGCTGATTTTCCAGGCCCTGGCCGAGGAGATGGCGGGTCCCGTGCACGCCCTGTCGATCGTCGCCCTGGCGCCCGGCGAAAGCTGAGCCGGACGTCGCGGTTTGCACTTGCATAAGCGGGCCGCGACTGATTGCCTCGGTTCCCGGCGCGATCCTGCCGGGACCCGAGGGATGGCATGAGCGCCGCAAAATCTTTGTCTGAAATCCAGGCTTCCGACGAAGCGGCCATCGCCGCGGCGCTGCCGGCCTATCTTGGGCGGTCCTACGCCCGCTATTCGAACTTCACCGTCGCCAGCGCCGTCGTCGACGACCAGGGCGGGGTGCATTTCGGCGTCAATGTCGAGAACGCCGCCTATCCGTCGGGCACCTGCGCCGAGCAGACGGCGATCGGGGCCATGGTCACGGCCGGCGGCCGCCGCATCGAGCGCGTCTACATCGCCGCCGGCTCCGACGCCGTCGTCCAGCCCTGCGGCGCCTGCCGCCAGCGCATCGGCGAGTTCGCGGCCAGGACCTGCGAGATCGTCTCGGTGCAGGGCGGGGCGGCCACGAAGCGCACGCCGTTCTGGAGCCTCTTGCCCGAGGCGTTCGGGCCAGGGGATCTGGAATAGGAGCGGGGGAGGGCCCCCTCCGGCCCTCCGGGCCACCTCCCCCAAAGGGGGAGGATCTACGGCCTCAGATGCTCCCCCTCTGGGGGAGCTGTCGCGGAGCGACTGAG
>NZ_QHJY01000300.1 GCF_003185805.1 Caulobacter sp. D5 | reverse complement strand
CCCCCATCCCAACCCTTCCCCCATCAAGGGGGAAGGGCTTTTTTGGCGCGGCGCATTTCAAAAAACACCTGGGTTCCCGCTTTCGCGGGGATTTTACGGAGGAAGGGGCGCTTCCCTGTTTTGCAGCCCGCCCTCTCAGGCAAGAGGGGGACTTCTTGAGAAAGCGACGCAATACTAGTCCGCTCGGTCAAGTTGGTTGAACGTGTTCAGTCAATAGTACGGAAAATGCAAATTTCAACTCACGACCTTGAGTTGTCATCCGGCTTGTGTCGGCTATCCGTCAGTCAATATTCCATGGATTCAGCTATTGCCCAGTTTTACTGGCAAGCTTATCCATATGTGGACTTCGCGTGTGAGGCGGCGCGCGTCGAATAAAAGAAAACAGAGAGAACGGGAGAGCGCCATGGAAGAAGACATCCCCCTGGTCGAACTGACCGCGAGCATCGTCGCCGCCTTCGTGGGCGGCAATGCGGTGCCGACGGCCGAGATGCCGGCCCTGATCCGCAGCGTGCACGCCGCCCTGTCGGCGGTCGGCGCGCCGGAGGCGGCCGCGCCCGAGCCGAAGGAGCCGGCGGTGCCGGTGCGGCGCTCGGTGACGCCCGACTACATCGTCTGCCTGGAGGACGGCCGGCGCTTCAAGTCGCTGAAGCGGCACCTGCGCACGCAGTACGACCTGAGCCCTGAAGACTACCGGGAGAAGTGGGGGCTGCCGTCGGACTACCCGATGGTTGCGCCAAACTACGCCAAGGCGCGTTCGGAGCTGGCCCGGCAGATGGGCCTGGGTCAGACCGGGCGAGGGACCCGCGGCGCCCGCAAGGGGTGAGTCTGAGCGTTCATTTACCCTAAATCAATCAATCGCTTGTGGTTAAGCTCGAGCGAAACGCCAACGCCCGGTCGCTGTCCCAGCGGCCGGGCGTTGTGCTTGCAGATTGACTCGCCAGCAGAATCTTTGTTGGCGAACGCGATTTTTCGCTTCCGCCGATTCGGTGCTTAAGACATAGTGAATGCGCGGTGAATCACCGTGATTCCAAAGACTTGTTAAGGACTCTGAAGATGTCCGCGCAATTGAGCGCATCCGCCACGGCGGCGCGCGCTCATCAGGAAATGTTCGCATACTGGGCGTCCCTGCGCCGTGGGGCGAACCTGCCTGCGCGTGTCGATCTTCAACCTTCCGGCATCAAGCGCCTGCTTCCGACCGTCAGCCTGACCGACGTGGTGCGCGAGCCGCGCGACTATCGCCTGCGCCTGGCCGGCACCGGCCTCTACGGCGTCTATGGCCGCGAGATCACCGGCCGCAAGCTGGACGAGGTCTACAACACCGCCGCCGCCGACTACTGGCGCAAGGAGCTGGACAAGGTGGTCGACGAGCGTCGTCCGGGCGTGGGCGTGCACAGCCTGGCCTGGCGCGGCGCGCCGCACGTCTCGATCCTGTGGCTGCGCCTGCCGCTGGCCAGCAACGGCAAGGACGTCGACATGATCCTGGGCTACGACGCCGTCGTCGGCGCCCAGGCCGAAGGCTCGTTCAGCGGCATCCGCGCGGCCTGACCGGCGCTAGAAGCGCCGCTTGAAACGACGTTTGCCGCGCTCGTTGAACACCACCCAGATCATCGACAGCATCAGGCCAAGGATCAGCGTGGGCGCGATGACGAACGACGCCGGCGGTTCCTCGCCGAAGCAGTAGGCGACCGGCGTCAGGCTGTGGCTCTTCATCTTCGCGGTCGCGGCTTCGCCTGCGGCTTCTTCGTCCACGATCGGCTCCAACTCAGGGCTCGGCATATCTGAAGGCTCGCGGGCGAGCTTGGCAAGCTTGACCTCAAGTTGCGCCCGCCGCTTCGCTGCGCTAGCAATCGAAACGATTGTTTGAATTACGGTGGATCGCATGCCCAGCTTCACGACCTCGGACGGCCTGTCGATCGCCTATCAGGTCTGGGGCGAGGACGAGACGCGGCCGCCGGTGGTGCTGCACCACGGCTTTTCGGCCAGCGGCCTGATCAACTGGAAGGGGCCGGGCGTCGTCGACGCCCTGGTCGCGGCGGGGCGCAAGGTGGTGGCGATCGACGCGCGCGGCCATGGGGCGTCGGACAAGCCGCACGACCCGGCCTTCTACGGCGAGGCGCGGATGGCGCGCGACGTCGGCGAGTTGATCGACCACCTGGGCGCGGCGGCCATCGACCTGGCCGGCTATTCGATGGGAGCGATCGTGTCCCTGATCTGCGCCAGCCAGGAGCCGCGCGTGCGCCGGTTGGTGACCGGCGGGGTGGGCGAGGGCGTGGTCGCCACCGGCGGGGTCGACACCCGCCACGTGCCGAGCGAGGCCATCGTCGAGGCGCTGCTGACCGAGGATCCCTCGACCATCCGCCATCCGGCCGCCGCGCCCTTCCGCCTGTTCGCCGACGCCATCGGCGCTGATCGCAAGGCCCTGGCGGCCCAGGCCAGCGTCGTCCACGCCAAGCCGATCGCGCTGGATGCGATCACGGCGCCGACCTTGGTGGTCGCCGGCGACGACGATCCGCTGGCGGTGCATCCCGAGCGGCTGGCCGCGGCCATTCCCGGCGCGCGGTCGCTGCTGGTCGGCGGCGATCACCGCTCGGCGGTGGCCAATCCGGCTTTCGCCCGGGCGATCGTGGAGTTCTTCGCGGACTGAGGGTGTAGGGCGGGGGGCGCTATTTTCGCTCTGGCCAGCGGCAAATGGCGATCAGGACCATGCCGCCGATGAGGAAAATCCCTCCCAGGGTCAGCCAAACGCCAAGATCGACCCCGGCCTCCATCGCCCACTGCCGCGACGTCTGACCCCGATCGCCGGCGGCGAAGATCAGCATGCCAAGGCCCGTGCCGAAGAATATGCTCCCGATCCAGAAGCCTATTTTCGGCGTCAGATCCTCCATCAGCCCGGTTCCTTCCAGCCCGAAGGGCCTCAGCCCTCCAGGAACTGCTCGACTTCGCGCTTGCCCGGCATCGAGGGGGCGGCGCCCGGCTTCTGCACGGAGAGGGCGGCGGCGGCGTTGGCCTGTTCGACGGCTTCGCGCAGGTCGAGATTGGCCGACAGGCCCGCGGCCAGGGCGCCGCAGAAGCAGTCGCCGGCCCCGACGGTGTCGACCGCCTTGACCTTGCGGCCCTCGACCAGGAAGGCCTCGTCGCGACGCACGGCGGCGACGCCCGAGGAGCCCAGGGTGACGATGATCGTCTGGTCCGGGCGGCTCATGAGCTTGCGGGCGGCCTTGGAGACCTCTTCCAGCTTGGCCGGCTCGTGGTCGAGACGGGCGTAGGTGGCCAGCTCGGTCTGGTTCAGGATGAGAATGTCGGTCAGCGGGAACAGGGCCGCGCCCTGGGGCAGGGCAGGGGCGGCGTTCAGCACCCGCAGGCCGCCCTTGGCCGCGCCAGCCTTGAACAGGGCTTCGATGGCGGCCGCCGGGGTCTCCAGCTGGGCCAGCAGCACGCGCTGGCCCTCCAGCGGGGTGGCGGCCACCTGCTGGGGCGTGATCATCATGTTGGCGCCGCCGGTGACGACGATCATGTTCTCACCGCTGTTGGACACCCAGACGTGGGCCTGGCCGGTGGGGGCGCCCGACAGCTCCACGACGTCGGCCACCTGCACGCCGTAGCCAGCCAGCTTGGCCTTCAGGCTGGAGCCGCTGTCGTCCTTGCCGACCGCGCCCATCAGGCGGGTGGGGGCGCCCATGCGGGCGGCGGCGACGGCCTGGTTGGCGCCCTTGCCGCCGAGGAACAGCTCCAGCGACAGGCCGGCCACCGTCTCGCCCGGCCGCGGCAGGTCGTCGACCCGCGCCACGGCGTCCAGATTGATCGAGCCCAGTACGAAAACGCCCATCGGTCTTGGTCTTCTGTTCTTGTCGTCAAAGAATATCGCGCGTCAGCCGCCGCCGGCGCCGCGCTGGAAGCTTTCCACCAGGCTGCCGCAGACGAGTCGCCAGCCATCCACTAGCACGAAGAAGATCAGCTTGAACGGCAGGCTGACCGTGGCGGGCGGCAGCATCATCATGCCCATGCTCATCAGCACGCTGGCGACCACCAGGTCGATGACCAGGAACGGGATGAACAGCAGGAAGCCGATCTCGAAGGCGCGCTTCAGCTCCGAGATCATGAAGGCCGGGGTGACCACCTTCAGCGGGGTGTCCTGGGCGACCTTGGGCTTCTCGATCTTGGAGAGGCGGATGAACAGGGCCAGATCGTCTTCGTCGACCTGGCGCAGCATGAAGGTCTTCACCGGCCCGCCGGCGGCCTCGAAGGCCTCGGGCAGCTCCATCTGCTTGTCGAGCAGGGGTTTGACGCCGGCGTCGTAGGACTGCTCGAAGGTCGGGCCCATGACGATGGCGGTGAGGAACAGCGCCAGGCTGATGATCACCGGGTTGGGCGGGCTCTGCTGCACGCCGATCGCCGTGCGCAGCAGGCCCAGCACCACGACGATGCGGACGAACGAGGTCGTCATGATGACGATCGACGGGGCCAGCGACAGCACGGTCAGCAGGCCGACCAGCTGGACGACCCGCTCGGTGAGGCCAGCGCCCGTGCCCAGGTTCACGTTGACCGCCGACTGGGCCATGGCGAAGGACGGGCCGAGCGTGGTGGCGAAGGCGGCCAGCACGGCGATGGCCGCGGCGCGGCGCAGGTCCTGCGGGTGGGCGCCGGTGAGGGACTTGAGCAGGCTCATCAGGCCACGGGCTCCGGCTGGGCGGGGGTCTCGGCGGAAGGCGTAGAAGAAAGGGCGGGAGAGGGCGCGGGGGCGCCGGCGGGGGTCCAGTCCAGCAGGCGGCCGTCGCCCAGCAGCACCAGGCGCTCCTCGCCGTCCATGCGGCACAGCACGAGGCGCCGGGATGGATCGAGCACCAGGGTCTCGACCACCTGCAGGCGGCGCTCGCGGCGCTTGGAAACCAGGCGGTTCAGGGTGTCGGGGCCGAATCGGCGCAGGGCCACGGCGGCCAGGCCGATGAGGCCCAGCGTGACGGCCAGCGCGGCGACGGCGCGGATGAGCAGAAAGACGTCCATGGCGCGCGGACAGGATTCCAAGAAGAGAAAGGGCGCGGCGAGGCGCCGCATCCCTGGTGTGCCCTACGGGTATTAATGCCGAATTAACCCTGTTTCTTCACCATGATCCGCATGGGTCCCGACGACATTCCCCTCTTCGCGATGCTCAAGAGCCGGCTCGGCTATCTGAACGAGCGGCAGAAGGTCGTCGCCCAGAACGTGGCCAACGCCGACACCCCCGGCTACCAGCCGCGGGACCTGAAGGCCTACACCTTCCAGGCCTCGCTCGACGCCCAGGCGACAGGCTCGTCCTATCGCGGCGGCGGCGCGGCGCCGGTCGGCCCGGTGAAGATGCTGGCGACCAGCAGCGGCCACATGGCGCCGGCCACGACTGCCACCCCGTGGCGCTCGCCGACGGGCGCCGACAGCGAGACCACCCTCGATGGCAATTCCGTGAGCCTCGAGGACCAGATGCTCAAGATGACCGATGCGCGCATGAACTACGACGCGGCGGTTTCCTTCTATCAGCGCTCGCTGGCGATGCTCCGCACCGCCTCGCGCAAGCCCAACGGTTGAGGACGCGCTAGATGGCTGAAATTCGATCCCAGTCGACGGCGGCGATGGCCGTGGCGGCCAGCGCGCTGAAGGCCCAGCAGGGCCGCATGCGCATCATCGCCGAGAACATCGCCAATGCGAACTCGACGGCCCGCACGGCCGGCGGCGACCCCTACCGCCGTCAGGTGCCGGTGTTCCGCCCGACCAAGGTCGAGGGCGCCGAAGGCGTCAACATGATCCGCGTCGATGGCGACGAGAGCGCCTTCAAGACCGAGTACGACCCCGGCAACCCGGCCGCCGACGCCAAGGGCTACGTCAAGCTGCCCAACGTCGACACCCTGGTCGAGGCGCTGGACATGAAGGAGGCGCAGCGCGCCTACGAGGCCAACCTCAACGTGATCGAGACCGCGCGCAGCATGCAGTCGCGCACGCTCGACATCCTGAAGAAGTAGGGGGCTAGGCGATGATCACCGCGCTCGCCGCTTCCAAGGCCTACGCCGCCACCGGCTCGACGCCGCTGTCGCTGGGCAAGAGCTCCAGCGAACCCAAGAAGATGGACTTCGGCGACATGCTGAAGTCGGCCATGACCGACACGGTGCAGTCGTCGCGCCAGGCCGAGCACAAGATCGCCCAGCAGGCCGCCGGCAAGGCCGAGATGATCGACGTCGTCACCGCCATCTCCTCGGCCGAAGCCAGCCTGGAGACCGTGATCTCGATCCGCGACCAGGTGATCTCGGCCTATCAAGAGATCATGCGGATGTCGATTTAAGGCGTAATTCCCTCTCTCT
>NZ_QHJY01000033.1 GCF_003185805.1 Caulobacter sp. D5 | reverse complement strand
TCCGCGGCCAGGTGGCCGCCATGGAGGCCGAGGCCGTCGAGGCCGCGGAGGCTGCGCCCCACATCGACGAGGTGCTGACCCTGGAGCGGCTGCGCGAGGTGCTGACCTTCCACGCCCGGGCCGAGCGTCCGGCCAGCCCAGTCCTGCGCCGTCGCCGGCTGTTCCTGGCGGCCCTCCGCCGCGCGGATCTCGCCGGGGCCGGAGCGGTGATCCGCTATTCCCACGGCGGCACTCTGCGCGACTCCCTTGGCCGGGTCACCGGGCGGTCCACAGAAGAGGTGGTGCTGGCCGCCGGCGTCGCCTCGCGCCTGCTGTCGGCCATCTGGTTCGCCTGCCGGGCGGACGAGGATCCCGCCGCCGGACGCGAGGCGCTGGCCGACTGGGTCCTGGCGCGGCTGCGCTAGGGGCGGCGCGGTTCAGCCCTGCTTGAGCGCCAACTGCTGACGCAGGTCGTCCAGCGTGCCCTGGATGTGCTCGGCGAGCAGGGCCTCGACCTTGGCGGCGTCGCCGGCCTTCCAGGCCTCGAGAATTTCCCGGTGCTCGCGGCTGGCCCGCTCGTCGCGGCCGAAAGGCTCCAGGTGGATGCGCACATAGCGCTCCGACAGGATCTGCAGCCGCTCGACCAACTGGCTGGTGATGTGGCCGCCGGGACGGACCAGCGACATGTGGAAGGCGCGGTTGTGGCTGACATGGTCGCCGTCGGGCCTGCCGAGCGCGGTCTCCAGCGCCGTCAGCGCGGCTTCGGCCCGCTCGTGGTCCTCGGGACCGGCCTTGACGGCGGCCTTGGCGGCCGCGCCCGGCTCCAGCTTCAGGCGCAGGACGAAGACCTCGCTGGCTTCCTCGGTCGAGACGCCGCGCACGACATAGCCGCGGTTAGGGTAGGAGCTGAGCAGGCCGTCCTGCTCCAGTCGGCTCAGGGCCTCGCGCAATGGGATCTTCGAGACGCCGAGCTCGGCGGCGATGGCGTCCTGGCGCACGGCGGTTCCCGGCGACATGTCGCCCGTCAGGATCTTGAGGCGGACGACTTCGTAGGTCTGCTCTGAGAGCGTGCGAACAACAATGCTCATGATGAACGGAGTATCTTCCAAGGCCGCAACCGGCGGCGCTGCTTCGTTCATCGTATATCAGATAAACCTCTAAGCTGACCAACAACTGACCTGGCTCGAGCCGAAAGCGGCTGCTCACGCACGCCAATCAAACGAAAACGCCGCCGCTCGGGAGCGACGGCGTTCGTAGAAGAGGCGTCCGCCGGATCTATCGCGGACGCAGGACGATCGTCTTGGCCTTGTCGCCCAGCGGCACGGTGTAGGCCCCCCGCTCGAAGGCTCCTTCCGCCGGCGCGTAGGTCTTGGCGCCGGCTGTGGTGGCCTCGACCAGCAGGCGGGCGGCGGGAGTCGATGCATCGCCTGCCGCCAGGGTGAGGGTGATCTCGCCGGTGGCCGGGGCGTAGGTCGCCGCCTCGATCTTGCCGGCCTCCAGCGTCAGCCAGGCGCCGACGGGAGCGACGAACAGGCGGGCGCGAGCGCCGTCCTTGGGCGTGATCCGCACCACGCCGCCGGCCTCGCTGACGTCGCCGCCGAAGCCCAGCCAGCCGAAGGTCGGGTCCTTCACCGCATAGGTCGCCGCCGCATAGGCGTGGCCGAAGAAGCCCATGCCGTAGTCGCCGGTCAGCGGGTCCCACTTCATCATGTCGGGATAGGAGTGGAAGGCGGCCGAGCCGAAGCCGTCCTGGTCGATATTGGTGATCCCGCCCATCATGCCGCCGTAGGCCACGCGCAGCAGGTGCAGGTCGGCCGGATCGGCGCGGAAGGCGTCGAACAGCGGCACCGCGTTCAGGGCCGAGCCGTAGTGGTGGATCTGCCGCTCGATGCGCGAGTACTTGCCGCCGTACAGGAAGTCCCAATAGCGGCGGGCGTTGCCGTTGTAGCCCCAGCTGGGGATGGTCGGATCGTAGGCGAGGATCACCTCGCGGGTCTCGTCGGCCTGCGGCTGGTAGCCGAAATAGCGCATCCAGGCATAGACCTCGGGCTGGCCGGTGGAATCCCAGGCCATCTCGCTGCCGAACGGATAGGGCAGGGTCTTCCAGTGGTCGGCGCGGCCCTTCATCAGGGCCTCGTACTCGGCCGCCTCGGCGGTCATGCCCTCGCGCTTCAGGTCTTTCAGGATGTCGACGAAGACGTCGCCCTCCATCTGGCCGAACTGGGCGTAGTAGGGGGCGTCGCGCATCATCGCCACGGCGGTCATCCGCGCGTGGTCGAGGTACCAGCGCCAGTCGTGGCGGGTGACCAGGCCCTGGTGGTTGCGGGCCAGGCGGTAGAGCACCCAGTGGCCGATGGCGACGTGCGGATAGTTGTAGGAGCGGCCCAGATCCCCGGCGTCCTTCTTCGACCACGAGGTCCAGGAGCGCCAGTCGATCTTGGGGTCGTAGTAGTTGGGCAGCTCGTCGGGCTGGTAGTAGAACAGGCTCTTTTTGACCGCCCCGGCCTGCGGGCCGTCGGCGACCTGCAGGTTGCCGACCACGGTCTCGTCGACCATACGCTCCAGCCGGGAGACCTCGCCGGCGTCGGGGTTGTCGAGCTGCTTCATGATCGCCGCCACCCAGGCGCCGGCGCCGCCTTCGTCGCTCATGCCCGCCACCCAGACCCGCGAGTCCTGGGTGACGATCTTGTTCGTCTCGCGGTCGTAGCTGAGGATCGCCGGCGAGCGGCCGAACGGGTCGGCCTTGTCGTCGAACCACTGCTTCTCGGTGGTGAACCGGCCAAGGTCCGCCATGGTCTGTTCCAGCGGCTTGGTGACGAAGTAGCTGACCGTCTGCACCTGGCCGTCGGCATAGGTGATCGACAGGGTGGCGCGGCCCCAGCCCGAGGCCTTCACGTCATAGCGCGCCCAGCCCTTGCCTTGGCCGCTCGCCGTGGCGGTCAGGGCGCCGGCCGGGAAGCTCTCGACCTTGGCCACCTTGGAGGGCGACTTCAGGAACAGCGAGCCCTGCTGGTCGGTGGGCAGCACGTAGCCGGGCACGCCGACAGCGACGGGGCGCTTGTTGGCGACCAGGGTGTCCTCGATGGCGCGGATCGAGGGCGAGGCCACGAAGCGCACGCCGATTTCGCGCTTCTCGCCCGGCTGGAGGGTGACGCTGGTCGGCGTGTTCCACTGCTGGCCGGCGTTCTTCCATTCCTTCTCGGCGAAGCCCAGGCTGGCGACGGTCCAGTCGTAGAAGCCCTCGGCGGTCTGGCCGCGCTGGGTCTTGTCGGTAAGGATGTCGCCGTCGCCGCGGGTGGCGCGGGCCTCGCGGATCGGGCGATAGGCCTCCAGCGGCGTGCCCTTCTCGGGCAGCACCAGCAGGGCCGGACCCTTGCCGTTCAGGCGGGTGACCTGCAGGTAGCCGGCGTCGCGGCCGATATAGGGATCGACGAAGCTGGCCTGGGCGTGGGCCTCCTCCAGCGAGCGGTCGGTGATGATGTTGTCGAACACCATGGGCAGGCCCAGGCCCCCGATCTCCAGCGGCGCCTTGCCGGTGTTGACCAGGGTGAAGCGCAAGGCCAGCACGCCGTTGTCATTCACCCAGCGGCGCTCGACGCGCACCGGCGCGCCTTCGCCCAACGAGGCGGTGATGTCGGCCGCGGCCAGCACCGCGCCGCCGGCCTTCAGGGCGCGGATCGGCTTGCGGGCGTGGGCCGAGCTGAAGTCACGCCAAGTTCCGCCGGCTTCGCGCACCCGCAGATGAATATCGCCGATGTGCACGTAACCGTCCTCGGCGCGCTCGGCCTCGCGGGCGCCGGGCGTGAAGTCGAAGGCGGCCTCGCCCAGCGGCGACAGGCGCGCCAGGGTCTGGGTGTCGGTCCGCAGGTCGAGCTGGAACTGCTTGGTGCGGTAGGCCGTCTTGGCGATCGGCGGGAAGACCTTCTTTTCTTCCTTGGGCGGTTCTTGCGCGAAGGCCGTCATCGGGACGGGCAGGGCGGCGGAGGCGCCGGCGAGCAGCAGCAGGGCCAGGGAAAGGGAGCGTGCTTTGTTCATCGGGCGCCTCATCGCGTGACCGGAGCCGAGGTCGCCGCGGTGGTCAGCGGCGGCGGGGCTTCGTCGAGCAGATTACGGGTGAAGTAGTCGCGCAGCTTCTTGTGGAAGAAGGGCTGGCCGACGGCGTGGGTGGTGTTGGGCAGGATCACCAGGTCGACGTCGCGGCCGGCCTTGATCAGGGCCTGGGCCAGGCGAAGGCTCTCGGTGACCGGCACGTTGTCGTCGATGTCGCCGTGCACCAGCAGCAGCTTGCCCTGCAGGTTGCCGGCGACCGACATGTTGGAGTTGCGCTCCCAGGTGGCCTCGTCGGCCAGGCCCATCGAGACTTCCGGCCACCAGGCCTTGTCCAGGCGCAGGTCGTGATTGCCCGACGAGGCTACGGCGACCTTGAAGAACTCGGGCCGGCGCAGCACGAAGCGGGCCGCGTCGTAACCGCCGGCCGAGCCGCCGTAGACGCCCACGCGGGTGGCGTCCATCTCCGGATGCTTGGCCGCCATCTGCTTGATCATGGCGATGTGGTCGTCGAGGCCGACCTCGCCGAGGTTCTGGTAGGCGGGCAGCCGGAAGGCCTGGCCGCGGCGCGAGGTGCCGCGACCGTCGATCATCACCACGATCGCGCCGATCTGGGCGACGCTGTTGCCACCAGCCAGGACGCTTTCGCTCCATTCGACCGGAACCTGGGTGGTGGTCGGGCCGGTGTAGACGTTGTCGATCACCGGATAGCGCCGTTTGGGATCATAGCCGGCCGGGCGGAAGATCATGCCGTAGAGCGGCGTCTTGCCGTCGGCGGCCACGCCCTGGAACGGCTCGGGCGGGGTGTAGCCGGCGGCGGCCAGGGCGCTGGCGTCGGCGCGGCCAAGCTCCAGCACGATCTTTCCGTCGGCGGCGTCGCGCAGCACGGTGCGGGTCGGCTCCGTCGGGCTCGACATGGCGTCGACGAACCATCGGCCGTCCGGCGAGACGCGGGTGTCGTGGTCCAACGGCTCGGGCGTCAGCAGGCGCGGCGCGGCGCCGTCCAGGCCGGTGCGATAGAGGGCGCGGTCGTAAGGGTTACGGTCGGCCTCGCGACCGACGCCGGTCAGCACCAGGCTCTTGGCGGCCGGGTCGATGTGCTCGATCGACAGGACTTCCCAGGCGCCGGTCGTCAGGGCCGCGCCGCCGTCGGGGGCGTCGGGCTTGACCAGATAGAGCTGGGCCCAGCCCGAGCGCTCGGAGATCACCAGCTCGCCGCCGAGGTCCGGTTGCGGCTGGATCTGGGTCGAGGTCACGGTGACGATCGGCTTGACCTTCTCGCGCGCCAAGACGGTCGCAGCCCCGGTCTTGGGATCGGCCGAATAGATGACGAGCTGGCCATAGCCGCGCTCGGTCCACTGCACGCGAACGCGATCACCGATCCAGCCCAGGTCCGGATCGGCCGGATAGAGCAGGGACTCGCTGGGGATCTGCAGCGCGACCTGCTTGGCCTTGCCATCCTTGAACGCCTGGTCGACGTCGATCACCAGCCGCGTGGCCTGCGGCAGCACCTTCGCGCCCGCCAGCGGATAGACGTAGGCGAAGCTGCGCGGATAGAGGCCGCCGGGGTTCTGCTGGGTGATCGACAGGCGCTCGACGCCGCGGGTGTCGAGCCGCCAGGTCAGGATCTTGGCGCTGTCCGGCGACCAGCGCACCGACACCGGCATGTCCGGCTCCTCGCGGCCGGCCTTCAGGATATCGGCCAGTTGCGGGATGCCCCGACCATAGGGCTGCTCGCGGGCACCGTCCTGGGTCTGGGCGATCTCGCGGCCGGTCTTCAGTTCGCGGGCGAAGAGGTTGAAGTCACGGGCGACGATCTCGAAGCGGCCATCGGGCGACAGCGCCGGGCTCCATTCGGCCTCGTGCGCCTCGGACAGCTCGCCCTTGGCTGACAGATTCCAGCGCTTGCCCTGGGCGTCGAAGGACAGGACGCCGCCAGCCGTGTCGAAGCCGAGGCGGGCCAGCCATAGGCCGTCAGCAGGAACGGGCTTGCCCAGCGCCGCTGACAGCTTGGCGGCCAGGGCGCGGTCGTCGGTCAGGACGCGGTCTTGCCTGGAAGCCAGATCCACGAAGCGCACGGATCGCTCGCCTGCCTTGCCCTTCAGATAGAGCAGGCCCTTGCCGTCGTCGGTGAAGGCGGGCTGCAGGTCGGCGTCGACGATCAGCTTGGAGAGGTTCTGGCGCAGGAAGGCGTCGGCCTTGCGATAGCGTTCGGCGATAGGCGGCTGAGGGGAGGGGGCGGTCGCGCTAGAGGCGGGCTTGGTCGTCGCGGCGACCGTAATCGCAGGCGCGGACAGGGCCAGGACGGCGCCCGCCGTCATCCACAAAGTCGCTCGTCGCGACATGCGCGTCTTCGTCCGCAAGGCTCACCCCCGTTTCGCTTCGTTGCAGAAACGACGGTCAGCGATGCGGCGTCAAGAAGATTATACGATATATGATCAGACTTTTTATTGATCCGACGCACCTGGCGAAGTGGTTGTTCCCCGATCGAGGCGCCTCGCTTCTTCCTTATAAATGCGTAGGGCAAGCGAGGTTTCGGCGCACCATCGTGAGGACCGAAGCAAGCCCGCCAAGCCCCTGACGTAGCTGCACGAATGGCGGTCGCGGCTTGCCTGCTTGATAGGCTGGACGACGAGGGCGGCGTGCGTTTCGGCGCCGCTTCCCGCATCCCTGAAAATCAGGTGATTGACCTTCGAAAATATGTCTGACTTATTTCGTATACCGTATTAAGTTTGGGGTGCTTCGATGTCCGCCAGCCGCCGCGATTTGCTGCTCGCCACCGCCGCCGTTATGGCGTCCGCCCAGCCGATCCGCGCCTTCGCCGCCGGCAAGGGGCCTTCCGTTCCGACCAAGGCCGCGCCGCTGCCGCTTTCCGACGTGCGGCTGCTGCCGTCCGACTTCGCGACCGCGGTCGAGGTCAACCACGCCTACCTGCTGCGTCTTAGCCCCGATCGGCTGCTGCATAATTTCATGATCTTCGCCGGCCTGCCCGCCAAGGGGGAAATCTACGGCGGCTGGGAATCCGACACCATCGCCGGCCACACCCTGGGCCACTACATGAGCGCCCTGGTGCTGACCTGGCAGCAGACCGGCGACGCCGAGTGCCGCCGCCGCGCCGACTACATCGTCTCAGAACTGGCCCGCGCCCAGGCCAAGCGCGGCACCGGCTATGTCGGCGCCCTGCAGCGCAAGCGCAAGGACGGCACCGTCGTCGACGGCGAGGAGATCTTCGGCGAGGTGATGAAGGGCGACATCCGTTCGGGCGGCTTCGACCTCAACGGCTCCTGGTCGCCGCTCTACACGGTGCACAAGCTGTTCGCCGGCCTGCTCGACATCCACGCCGCCTGGGGCAACGCCCAGGCCCTGGAGGTCGTGACCGGGCTGGGCACCTATTTCGAGAAGGTGTTCGCCGCCCTCGACGACGCCCAGATGCAGACCCTGCTGGGCTGCGAGTATGGCGGCCTGAACGAGAGCTACGCCGAGCTTTACGCCCGCACCAAGGACGCGCGCTGGCTGGTGGTGGCCGAGCGCATCTATGACCGCAAGGTCCTGGATCCGCTGGCCGCGCAGGAAGACAAGCTGGCCAACTTCCACGCCAACACCCAGGTGCCCAAGCTGATCGGCCTGGGCCGCCTCTACGAGCTGACCGGCAAGGAGAAGGACGCCACCGCCGCGCGGTTCTTCTGGCAGACCGTGACCCAGCACCACAGCTACGTCATCGGCGGTAACGCCGACCGCGAGTACTTCTCGTCGCCCGACAGCATCGCCGACCACATCACCGAGCAGACCTGCGAGCACTGCAACACCTACAACATGCTCAAGCTGACCCGGCAGCTCTACAGCTGGAAGCCGGACGGCTCGCTGTTCGACTATTACGAGCGGGCGCACCTCAACCACGTGATGGCGGCGCAGAACCCCAAGACCGGCGGCTTCACCTACATGACGCCGCTGATGACCGGATCGACGCGGGGCTTCTCGACCACCGACGACGACGCCTTCTGGTGCTGCGTCGGCAGCGGCATGGAGAGCCACGCCAAGCACGGCGAGTCGATCTTCTGGGAAGGCGAGGGGACCCTGCTGGTCAACCTCTACATCCCGGCCGACGCCCAGTGGAAGGCGCGCGGCGCGGCCCTCAAGCTCGAAACCCTCTACCCGTTCGAACCGGAAAGCCGCCTGACCCTGAGCAAGCTGGCCAAGCCGGGCCGCTTCACCATCGCCCTGCGCGTGCCGGGCTGGGCCAATGGCAAGGCCGTGGTCAGCGTCAACGACGAGGCGGTGACGCCGGTGCTGTCGGGCGGCTACGCCCTGGTCGAGCGCAAGTGGAAGGCCGGCGATGTGGTCTCGATCGCCCTGCCGCTCGACCTGCGGCTGGAGGCGGCGCCCGGCGACGCCAACACCATCGCCTTCCTGCGCGGCCCCATGGTGCTGGCCGCCGACCTTGGTCCCGGCGAGGCCGAATGGAACAGCGCCGATCCGGCCATGGTCGGGGCCGACCTGCTGGCCGGCTTCAAGCCGGTCGAGCCGAAGAAGGCGCTCTACACCGTCGACGGCGTGTCACGGCCGGGCGCTCTGAGCTTCGCGCCGTTCTATAGTCAGTACGAGCGTCGCAGCGCCGTCTATTTCAAGCGCTTCACCGAAGCCTCGTGGAAGACCGAAGAGGCCGCATTCCTGGCCGACCAGGCCAAGGCCCGCGACATCGCCGCCCGATCGGTCGACGTCATGCACCTGGGCGAGATGCAGCCCGAGCGCGACCACAACCTGACCTCCGACATCTCCTATCCGGTCAGCTATCGCGGCCGTAACGGCCGTGACGCTCGCTCCGGCGGCTTCTTCGAGTTCGACATGAAGGTGCGGGCCGGGGCGCTGATCCTGCAGGCGACCTATTGGGGTGGGGAGCGTGCGCGGACCTTCGACATCCTGGTCGACGGGACCAAGGTGGCCACCCAGGTCCTCGACAACGACCGTCCGGGCAAGTTCTTCGATGTCGAGTACCCGCTGGCCGAGGCCCTGACCAAGGGCAAGACCAGCGTGAAGGTGCGCTTCGTGCCGAAGGAGCGGTCGAGCGCCGGCCCGGTGTTCGGCGTGCGGGTGTTCAGCGCCAAGGCTGGAGCCACGGCATGAACCGTCGCGGTTTGATGTTCTCCGGCGCGGCCGTCCTGGGCCTTGCCGCCGCGCCGGCCTGGGCGGCCACCGCCACCGCCGCCGGTTCGGCCGACAAGCGGTTCGAGGCGATCTACACCGCCGAGTACGACTGGCGGGTCAGCCAGGCCGCGCCGGACGAGGACAATCCCAACGCCCCCAAGCGGCTGCCCGATGTCGGTCCCGCCGTGCAGGCCGCGCGCCTGAAGCGCTGGACCGAGGTGTCGAGCCAGCTCGCCGCCCTGCCGGTCGCCCAGCTGTCGGTCGAGAACAAGATCAACTTCGCCGTCTACAAGGGCCAGATCGACGCCCTGCTGGCCGAGCAGAAGTACCGCGAGTACGAAAAGCCGCTCAGCGCCGACACCAGCTTCTGGGGCGACGTGGCCGAGTGGTCGCGCGGGTCGTTCCGCACCGAGGAGGACTACCGCAACTACGTGGCCATGCTGCGCGAGATCCCGCGCTACTACGGCCAGCAGATCATCAACATGCGCAGCGGCGTGAAGCGCGGCTTCACGGCGGCCAAGATCACCCTGCAAGGCCGCGACGCCGGCGTGGTGCTGGCGGCCGAGGCCAAGACCCCGCAGGACTCGCCGTTCTACGCGCCGTTCAAGACCATGCCGTCGGTGATCCCCGCCGCGGTGCAGGCGCAGCTTCGCAGCCAAGCGGCCGAGGCGATCACCAGGGACGTGACGCCCGCCCATGCCAGCCTGCTGGCCTTCCTGCGCAACGAGTACATCCCCGGCGCGCGGACCTCGCTGGCGGCCTACGACCTGCCGGACGGCAAGGCCTACTACCAGTCCAAGATCGTCGAGTTCACCACCACCGACCACACGCCCGACGAGATCCACGCCATCGGTCTTGCGGAAGTCGCCAAGATCCGCGGCCGGATGCTGGACGTGATCAAGGAGGTCGGCTTTCAGGGCGACCTGCCAGCCTTCCTGACCTATCTGCGCACCGATCCGAAGTTCTACGCCAAGACCCCGCAGGAGCTGCTCAACCGCGCCGCCTGGATCGCCAAGACCTTCGACGGCAAGGCCAGCCAGTGGTTCGGCCGCCTGCCGCGCAGCCGCTTCGCCATCAAGCCGGTGCCCGACGAGATCGCGCCGTTCTACACCGGCGGCCGCGGCGGGCCGGGGATCTACCTGGTCAACACCTACGACCTGCCGTCGCGCCCGCTCTATTCGCAGGTCGCCCTGACCTTGCACGAGAGCGCCCCGGGTCACGCCTTCCAGATGCCGCTGGCGGCCGAGAACAAGAACCTGCCGGCCTTCCGTCGCGACACCTACCTGTCGGTCTACGGCGAGGGCTGGGCGCTCTATTGCGAGGCGCTGGGCGAGGACATGGGCATGTACGAGACGCCCTACGATCGCTTCGGCATGCTGAGCTACCAGATGTGGCGCGCCGCGCGGCTTGTGGTCGACACCGGGCTCCACGCCAAGGGCTGGACCCGCGAGCAGGCCCAGAAGTACCTGCACGACAACACCGCCATGGGCGACCACGAGATCGAGACCGAGGTCGATCGCTACATCGCCTGGCCAGGCCAGGCGCTGTCCTACTACATGGGCATGCTGGCCTTCGTGGAGGGCCGCGCCCGCGCCGAGAAGGCCCTGGGGCCGAAGTTCAACATCCGGGCCTTCCACGACGCCGTGCTCGAGATCGGCTCGGCGCCGATCCCAGTGATCCAGGCCCGCATCGACCAGCTGATCGCCGATGGCGGCAAGGGGCCCTATCCCGATGAGGAATGAGTTGAAGCGCGCCCTGGTCGCGGGCGCGGCCCTGCTGCTGTCGCCGGTCGCCGCCTGTGCGGCGGGGCCGGAGAAGGTTCACGCGCCTGGCAATCCCATCCTGGCCGACGGCCGCTACTACTCGACCGATCCGGCCCCGGTGGTCGACGGCGATACGCTGTGGATCCTGGCCGGTCGCGACGAGGCGCCGGCCGACGTCAACGACTTCATCATGAACGAGTGGCAGCTGCTGGCCACCAAGGACCCGGCGTCCGGCGACTGGCTGCACTATCCGGCCATCGCCAAGCCGCAGGCCGTGTTCAAGTGGGCCGAGGAAGGCCGCGCCTATGCCGGTCAGATCGTAAAAGGGCGGGACGGGAAGTTCTATCTCTACGCGCCGGTGTTGCAGGCCGGCGGAAACGCCAGGGACCGCTTCGCCATCGGCGTGGCTGTCTCCGACAGCACGACGGGACCGTGGGTGGACGCCCATCCGTCCGGCCCGATCATCTCGCAGACCACGCCGGTCGCCAACGACATCCAGAACATCGATCCCACCGTGCTGATCGACGACGACGGCCGGGTCTACATCTACTGGGGCACCTTCGGGCAGCTGCGCGGCATGGAGCTGGCCGTCGACATGGTCACGCCCAAGGGGGCCGAGGTGAAGGTCGAGGGGCTGACCGGCTTCTTCGAGGCCCCGTGGCTGATGAAGCGCAAGGGCGTCTACTACATGCTCTACGCCGGCAATCGCGCCGGGCCCAAGTCGGACTGCACGCCGGCCGTCTATCACGCCTGCATCGCCTACGGCACGGCGACCTCGCCGCTGGGGCCTTGGACCTATCGCGGCGTGATGCTGGGTCCGGTGTCGTCGACGACGTCGCACTCGGGCGCGGTGGAGTTCAAGGGCCGCTGGTACATGGCCTATCACACCGCCGACGCGGCGGGCGGCGGCCACTTCCGGCGCAGCGTCGCCCTGGATCCGATCGAGTGGGACGACAGCATCAGCCCGCCGGCCATCCGCAAGCTGATCCCGACCCGCCGTCCGCAAGCCCCGCCGGCCTCGACCCGCAACATCGCCGGCCAGGCGACCGCCGCGGCCTCCAACGAGCCGATCCCTGTCCAATACTGGATCAAGGCCCTGAACGACGGGATCACCAACGCCTCGCCCTTGCCGCCCGACACCTGGGGCACCTGGTCGCCCAACAATCCGCCGCGCCAGTGGGTCGAGTACCGCTTCGACGCGCCGGTGACCGTTGACGGCGCCCGCATCTGGTTCTGGGGCGATCAACCAGCAGGTTCCGGTATCGGCGTAGCCCCGCCCAAGGCCTGGCGGATTGAGTACTGGGACGGAGGCTGGAAGCCGGTCGCTGCTCCCAAGGGCTTCGGCACGGACGTCGGCGCCTTCCAGGACGCCAGCTTCGCGCCCGTGACGACCCGCTGCCTGCGGGCGGTCTTCGACGCCTCCTCGGCCGGCGGAACCTACGCCGCCGTTGCCGTCCAGGAATGGGAGGTGCTGGCTCCCAGCGCAGCCTCTCCCAAGCCCGGCTCGGGCCACGCGCCGCCCTGCGAGGCCGCGCGCTGAGCCGACTATGGACGATCCGCGCGCCGGGCCGGGCGCGCGAATCGTCTTCACCGATTTATCGAGGCCCTGGCGTCGCGCCGGGCCTGAGCTTTGCTGCGCCTCGCTCGCAGCCTGATCCACACAAAAGGAGATCGCATGCGTCGCCTGCTAATCCCGCTCGCCATGGGGCTCGTCGCCTCGCACGCCGCCATGGCCGCGCCCGCCGCCAAGGCCGGGCTGGAGGGCGTCTGGACCTTCGATAACGCGCCGTCCTATCCGGGCGTCACCCTGATGAAGATCGAGCAGAAGGCCGGCAAGCCGACCGGGACCGTCACGACGGCCTGGTACGGGTCGATGGACATGCAGAACCTCGTCGTGAAGGACGGGGTGGCGACCTTCGAGCTGCGCAATCTCAACGACAAGGACAAGCCGACCCGCCAGTGGACCGCGACCCTGAAGGGCACCGGGGTCTCGCTGGCCGGCGACATCTGGTATGCCCATGTCGAGCAGGACGGCCGCCGGGGCACGGCCGCCGACGCCAAGGCCCGCGCCTTCACCACCACCAGCCTGCCGCCGATGGGCGAACTCGCCGCCGACGGCCTGGCCGCCAAGCCGCCGATGGGCTGGAGCAGCTGGAACAAGTTCGGCGCGGCGATCGACGACAAGACCGTGCGGGCCATGGCCGACGCCATGGTCGCCTTCGGCCTGCGCGACGCCGGCTATGTCTACGTCAACATCGATGATGGCTGGCAGGGCGAGCGCGGCGCCGACGGCGTGCTGCGGCCCAACGACAAGTTTCCGGACATGAAGGCCCTGGCCGACTACGTCCATTCGAAGGGGCTGAAGCTGGGTATCTACAGCTCGCCCGGGCCCAAGACCTGCGCCGGCTACGCCGGCAGCTACGGCCACGTGGCCCAGGACGCCAAGACCTTCGCCGAATGGGGCGTCGACTATCTGAAGTACGACCTGTGCTCGGGCGAGTGGTTCTATGCCGACGCCGACACCGTCAAGCGAACCTACTACGAGATGGGCGCGGCGCTGCGGGCCACCGGCCGGCCGATGATCTATTCGCTGTGCCAGTACGGCCGCTTCGACGTGGGGGCCTGGGGGCGCCAGGTCGGCGGTCACCTGTGGCGCACCACCGGCGACATCACCGACGACTATCCGACCATGGCCAAGATCGGCTTCGACAAGAACGGCAAGCCCGAGTTCGCCGGCCCCGGCGGCTGGAACGATCCGGACATGCTGGAGGTCGGCAACGGCGGCATGACCAAGGACGAGTACCTGACCCACATGAGCCTGTGGGCCATGTCGGCGGCGCCGCTGATGATGGGCCACGACCTGCGCGAAACCGGCATCGAGGTTCTGAAGATCCTCGAGAACCGCGAAGTGATCGCCATCGACCAGGACGTCCGCGGCGTGCAGGGCAAGGCGGTGCGCAAGGACGGAACGACCGAGGTCTGGAGCAAGCCGCTGGCCGACGGCCAGGTGGCCGTGGCGCTGTTCAATCGCGGCGACAAGCCGGTCCGGATGGAGCTGAAGGCGGCCGACGCCGGCGTTCCTGGCCTGACGGCCGTGCGCGACCTCTGGCGCGGCGTCGACCTGCCGGCCGGCGAGCAGGCCTTCGATGTGCCGGCGCGCGGCGTGGTGATGGTGAAGGTGAAAGGGAGCTGAGGCTTCCTTTCAGGCCGTAAAGGCGAGGGGCGCGGGCCGATCGGGCCGCGCCCCTTTTTCATGGGTGACGATCTGAAGCCCCAGGGGCTTGCGTCACGACGCACTGTGATAACCGGCCCGGCTCCGCCAAGCGGACAAGAAGAAGGGGAGGGGCGATGATCGCCGCCTCCCCTGGGAGCGGCTGGGGGACTAGAGCCGCTCGTTGACGGCGTCCGGTTGGGGCCGGACGCCGGTTGGTGTCGGTCAGTAGCGGAAGCGGGCGCTGACCTGCAGGGTGCGGGCCTGCACGCGGACACCCAGGGGCAGCATGCGGTCCTGCCCCCAATAGACGTTGTTGTTTTCCTTCAGCAGGTTGGTGCCCTCGAAGCTCAGAGTCAGCTGCTTGACCGGGGTCCAGTTGACAGCCGCATCCAGACGCGAGGTCGCGTCGTTGTACGGCGAGTATTCGGGGTTGTCCTGATAGACGGTGACCTTGTAGCGAGCGCGATAGTTGTAGGCCACGCGAGCGCTGAACTGCGGCGTGTCGTAGTAGAGCGCCAGGTTGTAGGTGTATTTCGAGGTGCTGTCGGCGTCGAAGACGCCCGGTATCAACCGTTGTTCGCCCTTGAAGGGGTAGTTGATGTTGTACTTCGCCATGTAGGTGAAGTTGGCGCTGGCGCCGAAGTTACGCCACTTGCCCGGCAGGAAGTCGAAGAAGCCCGAGCTGTTGAACTCGTAACCCTGGAATTCGCCCGGTCCGGCGTTGCGGTTCGTGTAGACCGTGTAGGTGACGCCGTTGATGTCCTCGGTGCCGTCGTTGCTGTAATAGATATAGCCGTCCGGCTTCTTCAGGAAAGCGCCGAGGGACACGATGCCGCCGCGCCCGAAATAATACTCCAGGGACGCGTCATAGTTTTCCGAGCGGTTGGGCTTTAGGTCCGGATTACCCGCATAGATGATCTGGTTGTTGGCCTGGATCGTCCGCCAGGCCGACATGTCCAGGAAGTTCGGGCGTTGGATGTTGTAGGTATAGGCCATCCGCAGCTGGATCTTGGGCGTGAAGTGGATCACCGCGTTAAGGCTGGGCAGAACATCGACATAGTCGCCGCTACCCTCGGTCGGCGTGTAGACGGGGTTCCAGTCCTCGTCGAGATTGATCTTGGTGCTGACGTTCGTGCCCTTGGTTCCGACGACCCGAACGCCGGCGACGCCGTCGATTGGGAAGCGGCTCTTCACGGCGTAGTTCAGATTGACGTAGCCCGCCAAGCTCCGCTCGTCCTCGACATAGCTCTGGCCCACGTCGTTGGACGGCTTCACGGTCGTCCAGCCGGCGACCGCGCGCAGGGCCGCGGTGTTGGCCATCAGGTCGGGGCCCGACAGGTGATACCAAGTCGGCGAGAAGCCGCTGACGGCCAGTTTGCTGGTGGTGACGCCGATGCCCGGCGCGAAGCCGGTCAGGCTGGTGACCGGGAAGGCGTCGCGATAGCCGTAGTCGCGGGTCAGGTGGCGATCCGTATAGCGCGCCCCGAAGCCGATGCTGCGCAGGAGCTTGTCGTCGCTCACGCGATAGGTCCCGTCGGCCTTGAGCACGAACTCGCGGCTCTTGGCGTAGGTCTGCTCGTCGTGGACCTGGAAGATCTGATAGTTGCCGACCTGGCTCAGATCCGTGCCCGTGAAGTTGATATAGGGGCCACGGCCCGGAACATTGCTGGAGTTGAAGTCGACATTGACCGAGCTGATCGGATTGCCTGAAGCGTCCAGGAAGTGCGCCAGGGTCAGGATGCCGTAGTAGTTCGTCGAGCTCCAATTGTACTGGGCGGCGCCGTCGATCTGTAGGCGATCGCCACGCCAGTGGACCTCGGCGTTGGTGGTGTAGTTGTCGGAGTCGACTTCCTCGTAATAGGACTGGGCGCTGGCGTCGACGCCAGCCGCGCGGCTAAGCGTCAACGACTGAACGGTCTTGCCGTCGTCGGCCAGCACTACGTCCGAAACGCTGCTGTTCCAGTCGCGCGTGGTGACGTGCAGGCGATCGCGCGCGCGCTTTTCCTCGCTTCCGAAATAGGAGCCCTCGAGCACGAAATCGAGGTGTTCGTTATAGCGCCACTGGCCGACCAGGTTGATCGACGGACGGGTGATCTTGCCCTGCTCGACGCCGTAGTTCACGGCGTAGGGAGCGATGATGTTCTTCTGGCTCGCCGGCAGCGAGTTCAGTGAGACCGACCCTTCGAAGAATTCGTCGGGCGACTCGCTCTCGACGAAGTCTTCCTCGTAGTTGTTGCGGGTGTAGGAGCCGTTGATCAGGAAGCCCATCTCGCCGATGGCGGTGTCGAAGCGGTTGCCGATCAGCAGGCTGGCGTAGGGGCTCTTGGTGTCGCCGGTGCTGCCGTAGACGTTCTTGATGCTGCCGGCGATCGTGTAGCCGTTGCGCAGATCCAGCGGCCGGCGCAGCTCGACGTTGACGGTGCCGGCGATGCCGCCTTCGACTTGGTCGGCCGTGCGGGTCTTGTAGACTTGGACCGATTTCAGCAGTTCGGCCGGGATATCGGCCAAGTTCGTGGAGCGGCCTTCGCCGACAGTGTTGCTGTTGCCGTTCAGCGTGGTCGCCACGCCCGACATGCCGCGGATGGTGACGTTCGAGCCTTCGCCGTGGACGCGCTCGATCTGCACGCCGGTGATGCGCGACAGGGCCTCGGGCACGTTGTTGTCGGGCAGCTTGCCGACGTCTTCGGACTCGATCGACTCCACGATCTGAGCGGATTTGCGCTTGCGCTCCGCGGCCGCGTTCAGGCTTCCGCGGATGCCCTTGACGATAACCGTATCGACGACATTGGCGTCGTCCGCGGCTTTCTTGTCTGACTTTTCAGAAGCGCTTGCGGCGTCCGCCTTGGCGTCCTGCGCTAACGCTTGATTTCCAACCATAATTGCCGCCGCGCTCGTAGCGACCAGCAACCAATTCTTCCCTCGGACCTGCATTTGTCCTCTCCCCTGACAAATTCGTGACAGGGAGGAACGCATATAACTCAGACAAGGTCAAAATAAATTATACGATATATCCAGACGGAATTGATCGGCCTGAAGGACGCGCATTTGGTGGCCTGGGATGTGGCGTGGGGCGCCTTGTTGCGGGGCTGAAGCGTCTGTCGGCATGAACGACCGAGCAGGTCCGCGCGTCGGGAACGACGTTTTCGGGTGCGAAAGACGTTTCGGTCGCGGGCGGAAAATCAGCCGCGCTGAGGGCGTCCGCTGAGGTCGGCGCCGGCGTCCGGGGCGAAGCGGCGGTTCCAGATCGTGGCCGAGGCCGAGATCGCCGTGACGATCAGGAAGGCCAGGGTGAAGTCCGCCAGCCGCGGCGAGGCGTGATCGCCCGCCAGCATGCCGACGTGCAGGGCCAGAGCGCCGGCGCAAACGCCCAGCGAAAGCATCAGCTGCTGGAAGGTGGCGTAGAAGCTGGTCGCCGCGCTCATCCGCTCGGGCGGGATCTCGTCATAGGCGATGGTGTTGTAGGCGGTGAACTGGAACGACATGCAGAAGCCGCTGACCATCAGGGTCAGGAAGATCAGCCAGATCGGCCATTCGGGGCGGAAGAGACCGCAGACCGCGTAGCCCGCGCTGGCCGCCAGGCCGCCGACGATCATGCTGTTGCGGAAGCCGAAGCGACGCAGGATGCGCGGCGCCAGGCTCTTCATCGCCAGCGAGCCGATGGCTCCGGCGATGGTGATCGAGCCGCTGGCGGCGGCGGTCATGCCAAAGCCCAGCTGCAGCATCAGCGGCAGCAGAAACGGCTGGGCGCCCTGGGTGATGCGGGTCAGCGAGCCGCCGATCACCGACAGCCGGAACGACGGCACGGCCATCAGCGACAGATCGAGGATCGGGTCGGCGCGCCGGCGGGCGTGACGCAGATAGAGCCCGCCCGCGACCAGGCCGATGGCGATCAGGGCCAGGGCCTGGGGCAGCTCGCCGCTGCGACTGGTCATCTCGAAACCGAACAGCAGGCAGCCCAGCGAGGCGCCCGACAGCAGGAACCCGGCCGGATCGGCCCGCACCGGCGTCTCGCCGCGTACCTCGTCGATGAACAGGGTGACCAGGACGATGCCCAGAACGCCGATCGGGATGTTCAGGTAGAAGATCCAGCGCCAGTCCAGATAGGTGACGATGAAGCCGCCGATCGGCGGGCCCAGGATCGGGCCGATCAGGGCCGGGATGATCAGCCACGACATCGCCGAGACCATGTCCTGCTTGGCCACCGACCGCAGCAGCACCAGCCGGCCGATCGGGATCATCATCGCCCCGCCGATCCCCTGCAGGAAGCGGGCGAGGATCAGCATCGGCAGGCTGGTCGCCTGGCCGCACAGCACCGAACCGCCGACGAAAACGGCGATTGCGAGGCGGAACACGGTCTTGGAGCCGAAGCGGTCGGCCAGGCGTCCGCTGGCCGGGATGAAGATCGCCAGGGCCAGCAGATAGGCGGTGAGGGCGGAGCTCAGGCTGGGGGCCGGCACGCCGAAGTCGCGGGCCATGGTCGGCAGGGCGGTGGCCAGCACCGTGGCGTCCATCTGCTCCATGAAGAGGGCGCAGGCGATGATGACCGCCACCAGGCGGTAGGGCGGTCGCTTGCGGTCATCGACCGCCGGCGCGTCGGGCGCGCGGGTGACGCCGTCGGCGGCGGGAAGGATGCCGTCGCGGACCTCGGAATTGATCGACGCCAGGCCTCGCCGTCTCAGCCTCGTCACGCACGGACCTCGTGTTCGGAGGTCGCGGCAGGGGGCGAGGGGCGGCGATAACGTAGGGTCACGGAGCGGTTTAGACGCCCTGCGAGGCGTCGGCGCAACCCCTTTGGACCGTCTGTCAGGCCGGGATCGAGCGCTTCAGCCGAGCGGCGGCGAACACCAGGCAGGCGCCGCCGGCGACCGCGCTGAGCTGCATCAGCGAAATCGACGAGGCCAGGCCGTCGGTCGCGCCGCGGGCGACGAACAGGTCGCTGAGCCAGCCGGTCAGGAACGGGCCCACGCCCATGCCGATGACGTTGAGCACGAACAGCATGCTGGCCATGCCGACGGCGCGCAGGCGCGGCGGCAACAGCATCTGGCCGGCGGCGAACAGCGGGGCCGAGAAGGCCGAGCCGGCCAGTTCGGCGATGAAGTAGCAGAGATAGGCGGTCGGGCCGCTGGTCTGGAAGAACAGCAGGATCGCCGGGCCCATCACGCCGATGCCGATCATCGGCAGCCACAGGTACCAGCGGGCGTCGCGGCCGCCCAGACGGTCGGCGGCGAAACCGAAGATCAGGGTGCCGACGAAGCCGGTGACGCCCTGCAGCAGCCCGCTCAGCGAGCCGACCTCGGTCGAGCTCATGTGCTGCACGCGGATCATGTAGGTCGGCACCCAGTTCTCGAAGGCGCTGGCCGAGGCCGAGATCAGGGCGAAACCCAGGGCGATCGGCAGGAAACAGGGGTGACTGACGATGTGGCCGGCCGCCTCCTTCAGCGAATACTGGCGGGCGTTCTCTTCGGTGGCGGCGTCGAAGGTTCCGCGGGGCGGCTCGCGCACGATCAGGAAGAACAGCGCCGCCACGATCATCCCCGGGAAGCCGACGATCAGGAAGGCGCTGCGCCAGCCGAAATGGTCCTCCAGCACGCCGCCGAAGGTCAGGCCCGCCCACATGCCGATCGAGATGCCCAGGCTGTAGACGGCGATGGCCGCCCCGCGCCGGGCCTGCGGGAAGTAGTCGGAGATCAGGGAGTAGGCGGCCGGCGAGCAGCCGGCCGACGACACCGCGATGCCGAACCGCGCCAGGGCCAGCCCCATGAAATTGCCCACGAAGCCGCTGATGACGGTCAGCGTGCTCCAGGTCCCGATGGCGGCGGCGATGATCGCCCGGCGCGAGCCCTTGTCGGCCAGGCGCGCGATCGGAAAGCCCGCCAGCGAATAGAGCAGGGAAGAGCCAAAGCCCGTCAGCAGGCCGATCTCGGTGTTGGAGACCTTCAGGTCGCGGCTGATCGGGTCGACCAGGATGATCAGCAGGAAGCGGTCGATCCAGCTGAAGGTGTAGACCAGGGTCAGCATGGCCAGGACGATCCAGGCTCGGCTCGAAACCTTCGAAGGGGCCGGTGCGGGCGTTGCGTCGGCGATAGCGGCGTCGGCCATGTTGGTTCCGTGGGAGTCTCTGACCCCTCCGACGAACCACGGCGCGTGTCGTGGGTAGATGTCGTTCTTAGCAACCATGCTTGACGGGCCGGATAACGAACCGCTGGCCCGCTTGGGAAGCGTCGCCGTTCACTTCCAAATTCGCGCAACCATCATTGTGCAACGCGACATTCTCGCTGGCGGGCTCCTGCCAAATCCTCGCATGGAGACCGGCTTGAGCGAGACGCGGGCGGCCTTTCCGGGAGGAGGAAAGCGCCAGGAACCCGCGCCCGCAGCACCCTCGATCAAGAGGCCAGGCCCGTCCGAAGGCTTTCAAGCTCAAGGGGATAATCGTGATGTATTCGGATTTCGTGACGGCTCGCCGACGCAAGCGCGGCCTGAAGGCGACGCTGATGGTCGCTGGGATGCTGGCGGCCGTGTCGCCGACCCTGGCCTGGGCGCAGACCGCGACGGCGTCGGCCGACGACAACGTCGTGCCCGAACTGGTCGTCACCGCCCAGAAGCGTTCTGAGAACGTGCGCGACGTGCCGCTGAGCATCAGCGTCCTGACCGGCGACCAGCTGGCCAAGCAGCACGTGGCCAACTACGCCGACCTGGCCCGCAGCACCCCGGGCCTGTCGTTCAGCAACACCGGCAACAGCGGCCTGTCGCGCATCAGCCTGCGCGGCATCAGCTCGTCGCAGGGCTCGGCGACCGTCGGCGTCTATCTGAACGACGTGTCGCTGACGATCCCGAACCAGTTCTTCACCGGCGTGACCCTGCCGCGGCTGTTCGACCTCGACCACGTCGAAGTGCTGCGCGGGCCGCAGGGCACGCTCTACGGCGACAGCTCGCTGGGCGGCACCCTGCGCTTCATCACCAAGACGCCGAAGCTGGGCGGCTATGAGAGCAGCGCCGAGGGCGAGGTCTCGCACACCGACGAAGGCGGCGTGAACTACCTGTTCGGCGGCATGATCAACGCCCCGGTCGGCGAGAACGCGGCGTTCCGCCTGGCCGTGCAGCGCGAGTACCAGAGCGGCTTCGTCGACCACGTCAATTCGGCCGGCGTCGTCGACAACAAGAACGTCGACGCCGAGCGCACGACCGCCGTGCGCGCCAGCTTCCTGTGGGAGCCGACCGACGACCTGAAGGTCAGCTCGACGGTGCAGTGGCAGCAGACCGACGCCGACGACACCGGCATCACCAAGCTGTCGCTGGGCAAGTTCCAGGAGAACCGGCCGGTGCGCGAGCCCAGCCAGGACACCCTGTTCGCGCCCAGCGTGACGGTCGAAAAACGCTTCGGCGACCTGACCTTCACCTCGATCAGCGGCTACGCCTATCGCAGCTTCGACCGCCAGTTCGACGGCTCGATCTATGACAGCGAATACGTCGCCAGCGTGCTCGACGACAGCTATGGCGACACCTACGAGACCATCGCGGCCCTGCCGGGGATCATGCGCAACAAGGACGCCGTGGCGACCTACAGCCAGGAATTCCGCCTGGCCTCGCCGTCGCTGGCCGAGAGCGGCAAGCGCTACGAGTGGCAGGTCGGCGCCTATTTCGCCAAGCAGAAGATCACCAGCCTCGACCACGAATACGTGCTGGGCCTGGACGCCGCCGTCGCCTCCGAACTGGGCACGACGACGCAGGACGCCCTGGGCTACGCCACGCCGGGCGGCCTGATCGGCTACTTCAACTCGGTGCGCCGCAACAACCAGATGGCCGTCTTCGCCGAGGGCTCGTTCAAGGTCACCGACAAGCTCAAGGCCACCCTGGGCCTGCGGCAGGTCAAGGCGTCCAGCCAGTATGCGCTGGAAGAGGGCGGCTGGCTGGCCGACGGCGCGCCGGCTCATGACGACGCGAGCACCCGCTCGGCGCCGCTGACGCCGAAGTTCGCGGTGACCTACGAGGCGTCCAAGTCGGTGTCGCTGTACGCCAACGCCGCCAAGGGCTTCCGCCTGGGCGGCCAGAACAACGCCCTGACGTCGTTCTGCGCGGCCGACGTGCGCAGCCTCGGCCTCTCGGACGCCAAGAGCTATCGTCCCGACAGCCTGTGGAGCTACGAGGGCGGCGCCAAGACCCGCCTGTTCGATGGCCGGGTGAGCTTCAACGCCTCGGCCTTCTACATCGACTGGAAGAACGTCCAGCAGTCGGTGCGCCTATCGACCTGCGGCTCGGTGATCACTGGCAACGCCGGCGACGCCCGCAGCCAGGGCGGCGAGTTCGAACTGCGCGCGGCCCTGACCGACAACCTGACCCTCAACCTGTCGGGCGCGGTCACCGACGCCAAGATCACGCAGGCCGCCAAGGGCACCGGCGCGGTCGACGGCTCCAAGCTGCTGGGCACGCCGGAGAACACCTTCTCGGTGGGCTTCGACTACGACCATGCGATCACCGACCGCATCGACGGCTTCGCCAGCGTGAACTGGTCGCATACGGGCGAGAGCTACGGCTCCTACTCGACGACCAGCAAGGACTACCGTCGTCCGTCCTACGACCTGGTCGACGCCAGCATCGGCGTGGACGTCGCCGACATCCAGCTGTCGCTATTCGCCAAGAACCTGCTGAACGAGGACACCATCATCCAGAAGCCCTCGGTTCTGTTCGTCACCCAGGGCCTGGCGCTGCGTCCGCGCACCGTGGGCCTGAACGTGAAGGCGAAGTTCTGATGGAAGGAAACCTCGTCCTTCGACAGGCTCAGGGTGAGGTTTCCTACTGATCTGCTGCGTCTAAATGGTCCTCATCCTGAGCTTGTCGAAGGACGAGGACCAAGCACCGTCGAAACAGAAAGGGGCGCTCCTCGCGGAGCGCCCCTTTTTCGTTCACCCCGGTTTTCAGTTCACCCGGGCGCGGGCCGCCTCGACCTGCTGGATGAAGGCCGCGACCAGCGGCGGCGGATGGCCCTGGCGGGTGATCACCGAGATCTTGCTGGCGTAGGAGAAGGTCTCCGGCGCAACCTTGTGGAAGCGCTTGCCGCCGCCCATGCCCGCGACCTGATGCTCGGTCAGGAAGCCGAGGTAGCGGCCCGAGGCGATCATCATGGCGATCGACTCCATGTGGGTGACCGTCGCCGTGCGCTTGAGCAGGCCGCTGACCCCCAGGCGCTCCATCTCGTGTTCGAACGGGTAGCCGACGAAGTCGTAGGAGGCGATGTCCTCCAGATCGACGCGGTCGTCGTGGGCGCGCAGGCGCCAGGCCGGGTGATCCTCGGTGCAGTAGAGCCAGCTGACCTCCTCGTAGAGGAAGTGGTAGCGCAGCTGCTCCATCGGCCGGCGCTCGAACACCACGCCGACGTCGAGATTGTTCTCGATCACCGCCTGCTCGATCAGGTTGGAGGTCGTGGTCGAGATGTTGAAGTGCACGTTCGGATAGGCCGCCTTGTAGCCGTCGAACACCTCCGGCAGGCGGAAGTTGGGATCGCCGACCAGGGCGTCGACCATGCCGATGCGGATGGCGCCCGCGGGGCTCGCATGAATGTCGCGCACCCGGGCCTCGAACAGGTCGAGCTCGTCGAACAGCTTTTCGCAGGCCTCGTGCACCCGCGCGCCCTCGGCGGTGAGGGTGAAGCCGCGCCGCCCGCGCTCGCACAGCCGCGCGCCCAGGCGGATCTCCAGGTCCTTGATGTAGCGGCTGATCGACGGCAGGCCGATCTGCAACTCGGACTCGGCGGCGACGAAACCGCCGTGCTTGACCACCGTGGCGAAGGTGCGCAGCAGGCGCAGGTCCTTGTCGCTGACCCGGCCGGTGAAACGCTTCAGACCCAGTTCCATACTTGGCTCGTCCGACAACAATGATTGCCCATGCGGGCATTCCCGAAGGCCGGGGAAGCGACGCAATCTGATGCTCGCGATCCACGGTCGACGCCTGTCCGCAATAGCACCGGGCGGGAGGGGGCTAAGATCGCCGGCGGCTAGAAACCGGAAATCCCTGGGGTTTGCTGAAAAGCTGATGGCCGGCGCCTGAATTTTGCGCGGGATGCGTCGCTGGCGAAAACTCGTCGTTCGGCGACCGTCACGCGACGAGCGGGCGGCGAGCCGGGAAAGGCGATCTTTCCGCTTTCGGCAACTAAGGCGATCGGCCGGACTGGGCGTCGAAACCGCGCCTTCGCGCCTGCCAGGATCCGCCGCCGATGCTTCGAACCCGTCTTTCCTGCCTTCTCGCGGCCGCGGCCATGGTCGCCGGACCCGCTCTGGCTCAGCCGGCTGATCCCTGGGCCGGCGACGGCGGCGTCACGCCTTTCTATCGCTGGACCGGCGCCGCGCCCGCCCTGCCGGGCATGATGCTGAGGCGGGAGACCCTGCCGGCCGAGGACGCGCTGGCCGGCGCCGGCCGGGCCGAGCGCATCCTCTACAGCTCCACCGACTGGCTGGACGCCAAGAAGATGGTCACGGTGTCCGGCGCGGTGTTCTTCCCCAAGGGCGCGCCGCCGGCCGGTGGCTGGCCGGTGATCGCCTGGGCCCATGGCACCACCGGCGTCGCCGACGTCTGCGCCCCGTCGTTCGTGCCGCGCTCCGAACGCGACCAGCAGTACCTGTCGGCCTGGCTGGAGGCCGGCTACGCCATCGTCGCCACCGACTATGCGGGTCTCGGCACGCCCGGCCCGCATCCGTACCTGCAGTCGCGGTCCGAGGGTCTCGCCGTGCTCGACAGCGTGCGGGCGGTGCTGAAGGCCTATCCGGGTCAGCTGGCCAACAAGGTGGTGACCATGGGCCAGTCCCAGGGCTCGGGCGCGGCCCTGGCCGCCGCCTATTGGGCGCCGGCCTACGCCCCGGACCTGAAGATCAAGGGCACGGTGGCCACGGGCGTAGTGGCCCACACCAACAACACCCGCGGCGCGCCGCAGGAGGAGGTCCCCAGCCTCTATACCGACCGTGACGCCGGCGGGAACGCGGCCTACGAGATCCTCTACTTCCTGGGCACGGTGCGCTCGATCGACCCGCAGGGCATCCGCGCCGAGGACTATATCGCGCAGGCCGGTCAACCCCTGCTGGAGAAGGCCCAGACCACCTGCATGGGCGGCCTGCGCACCTTCGCCCGCGAGATCGCGCTGCCGGTCTCCAAGCTCTACAGCCGGCCGATCGACGCACTCGAGGCGCGGGCCGACGCCCTGAGCGACTTTCCGGATGTGAAGATCCCGACCCCGGTCTTCGTCGGCACGGGCCTGGCCGACTCCGACGCCCAGACCGTCAGCCAGTACAACTTCGTCTCGGCCATGTGCGCGGCGGGGAACACCGTCGAATGGCGCTACTATCCGCACGCCACCCACGGCAGCGCGGTGATGCGCTCGCGCGCGGACTCGCCGGCCTTCGTCGAGAAGGTGCTGCACGACAAGCCGGTGGCGAACCTGTGCTCCAGCCTGGTTCCGCCGGGGCCGTTGCAGGATCCTGAGGGCTGAGGCGTTCCCCCAAACCCGTAAAATCCCCGCGAAAGCGGGGGCCTAGGCCTTTCTGAAGCGCATGGCGCCCGAGGATAAAACGCCTGGGTCCCCGCTTTCGCGGGGATTTTACGGGTGAAGTGGCGGCTCAAAGACTGGCGATATAGGCCCGCCACCCGCCGAAGCCGGTGATCTCGGTTGCGCCATCCAGTGCGCGGGGTTCGGCCACGAAGCCCTTCACCGTGCGGCCGTCGTCCAGCGTCACCGAGCCGATGGCCAGAGGGGCGGGCACCTCGGCGGTGAAGCTGCCGAAGGCGGCCAGGTCCAGCTCGTAGAGCTCGACGGCGATCGGCGCGCCCCCTTCCGAAAACACCAGCGCCGGCTTCGGCGGGGTCGAGTTGGCGATGGCGTAGAGGCGGTAGCTGTCGGCGGTCTTCGCCGCGCCCAGGAAGCGGGCGTTGCGCGAGGTCAGCTGCCAGTGCAGCGGCATGCCTTCCAGGTGGGCGCCGACGACGGCGAGGGTGACGGTTTCCATCTTGTCTCCAAGGTCGAGGACGGGAGCAGGCGCATCTGGCCGCGCCAGATAGGGGCGAGCGGCGGCGATCAGGGCGCGGTCGGCGTGGGCCGGGCCGATCAGGGTGACGCCGAAGCCGACATCGCCGCCGCGGAAGCCCGCCGGCACGGCCAGGGCGCTCATGTCGAGCAGGTTGACGAAATTGGTGTAGAGGCCCAGCGCCGCGTTCAGCCGGATCGGCTCGGCCTTCATCTCGGCGATGCGGAAGGCGGTCGGCGCGGTGGGCAGGACCAGCAGGTCGATCTCGTCCCACATAGCTTCGGCTCGGCGGGCCAGGGCCTTCAGCCGGTATTCGCCCTCGAACAGCTCGACGGCGGTGACGCCCAGGCCGGCCTCGACGATGGTGCGCACGGTGGGATCGATGGCGTCCGGTTTCTCCGCCAGCATCGTTTTCAGCGCCGTCGTCCGCTCGGCCACCCACGGGCCGCCGTACAGCAGCTGGGCGGCCTCGCTGAGGAAGTCGATGTCGATCGGCACGATCTCCGCACCGTCGGCGGCGAAGCGCTCCAGCGCCTGCTCGTAGAGATAGGCGGCGGTTGCATCGCCGAGGAAGTTGCGCTGCTGGGGCAGGGGAACGCCCAGCCGCTTGGCGCCGCGCGGGCGGTCTTCCAGCGGACGCGAGAACGGATCGGCGGCGTCGAAGCCGGCGGCGACGGCGTCCACGAGTTCGGCGTCGTCGAGGTCGTGGGTGAAGACGCTGATGCAGTCCAGCGACCGGCAGGCCGGCATGAGGCCGCTGGTGCTCCAGCGGCCCTTGGTGGGCTTGAAGCCGACGAGGTTGTTGAAGGCGGCCGGCACTCGGCCCGAGCCGGCGGTGTCGGTGCCCAGGGCGAAGTCGACCAAGCCCGCGCCCACGGCGACGGCCGAGCCCGAGCTCGATCCGCCGCTGACGAAGGCGCGGTTGAACACGCAGTGCGGCGCGCCGTGCGGGCTGCGCGTGCCGTTCAGGCCGGTGGCGAACTGGTCGAGATTGGTCTTGCCGACCGGGATCGCTCCGGCCGCGATCAACCGCTGGACTACAACGGCCGAGGCCTCCGGCGCATAGGCGAAATCCGGACAGCCGGCCGTCGTGGGCAGGCCGGCCAAGTCGATGTTGTCCTTGATGGCGAAGGTCGCGCCGGCCAGCGGCAGGACTTCACCCGCGGCGATCCGGGCGTCGACGGCGCGGGCGTAGGCGTGGACGACCTCGGGATCCAGCCGCTCGATCCAGACCTGGGGCTGGACGGCGTCATAGGCGGCGATGCGGGCCAGGGCGGCGTCGGCCGCCTCCAGCGCGCTCGTCACGCCGGCGGCGACGGCGGCCGCGATGGCCCGCGCGGTCACGCCCGCACCACCATCCGCACCGGCGTCGGGTTGAAGCCGTTGCAGGGGTTGTTGATCTGCGGGCAGTTGGAGACCACCACCGTGACGTCCATCTCGGCCAGCAGGGTCACCGACAGGCCCGGGGCCGAGATGCCGTCGACGATGCCCAGCGCGCCGTCGGCCTCGACGGGCACGTTCATGAACCAGTTGATGTTGCTGACCATGTCGCGCTTGTTGCGGCCGGCCCGGCCGTTGGCGTCGAGGAAGTTGTCGACGCAGGCGTGCTGGTTCTTGGTGTGATGGCCGTAGCGCAGGGTGTTGCTCTCGCATGAGCAGGCCCCGCCGATGGTGTCGTGATAGGCGACGTTGGTGGCCACGATCCGCATCATCGGCCGGCCCTCGTTCGACAGCAGCACCGCCCCGTCGCGCAGGAAGAGGTTGCCCTGAGCGGCGATGGTGTCCTGGGCGCTGTAGCGTTCGGCGTCGTCGGCGGTGGCGTACATCAGGAAGTCGACCGCCTGATTGCCCTCCAGGTCGATGATCTCCAGCGTCTCGCCGGCCTTGAGGTCGTGCATCCACGGGGCGCGCGCGGGCACCACCTCGTCGTGCAGCACCGTCGTGTTGAGGTCTTCGCGCATCGGACCCTCCTAGCGGGCGTAGTAGTCTTCGACGTTCAGGAAGGCGCGCAGGCCTTCCGGCGTGCTGGTGCGGATCGGATCGTCGGCCGGCGCCGCCGGGCCGCGCCAGGCCTGGGCCCGCACGGGCGTGACCGTGTAATCCGGGCGCGGGTCCATCACGTGCGGGGTGTTGGCCAGCACCACGATCAGGTCCATCTCGGCCCGCAACAGCAGGCTGCGCCCAGGCGCGAACGGGCCGACCTGGGGCGTGATCGCCCCGTCGGCCTCGACCTTGGCGCCCTTGAACCAGGTGACGCAGGGATGGATGTCCTTGCGGCCAAGGCCGTACTTGCCGACCGCTAGGCCGAACCGCTCGCGGCTCGACGGATGCGGGCCGTAGTTTCCGGCCTGGCCGTACTTGGCGGCGATGCTACAGGGCGTGGACGGACCGCAGAAGGCGTCGTGCGTGCCGGCGTCGTCTTCCAGGATGCTCATCAGCGCCCGGCCCATGTCCGACAGCAGGAAGCGCCCGGCGCCGAGATAGCCGTTCCACTGGATCTTCAGGGTGTCGGCCACGTTCAGCCGCTCGACCGGTCGCTCGGCGTTGAACAGCAGCATTGAGACGCAACCGTCGCCGGCCAGGTCGGTCAGGCGCAGGCGGGTCCCGCGGGCGATCTGCTTTGAGGCGTAGCCGCCGGCCGCGATCGTCTCGGCCCAGACCATGTCGTCCGGCGAGACGCCTTCGGGCAGATCAGCCGCGGCCGAGGCGGGCAGGGTGGGCATGGCCTCGACCACCGCGCCGCCCTGGGCGCGGGCATGGGCCTGGGCGCCGTAGGGATCGGCCGTGCTCACGCGGCGCTCTCCTTCTTGGCGGCGAAGGCCTCGAAGCCGTCGATGATCTCGTCCGACATCCGGCGGGCGCCGGTCTGCATGTACTCCATGGCGTTCAGCGCCGCGTCGTGGGCCGGCGTCGACGAGGCCGTCACGCAGTCCTCGACCACGCGGCAGTAGTAGTCGCCCTGGTGGCCGTCGACGAAGGTGTAGTGCACGCAAACGTCGGTGAAGCCGCCGCAGAGGATCAGCGTTTCGGCCTTCAGGCCCTTGAGCAGGATCTCCAGCTCGGTGCCGTAGAAGCAGGAGTAGCGGCGCTTGGCGAGCAGGTAGTCGCCCTCGACGATGCCCAGCTCCTCGATGGCGAACTCGGTGCCCGGCGAGGTCTCTATGCAGTGCACGTCCTCGCGGCCGTCCAGCTCGCGGCCGAAGTCGATCATGTTGGGGCGGTGCACTTCCTTGAAGAACACCACGGGGATGTCGGCCGCGCGGGCGGCGTCGACCAGGGTGCGCACGCGGTGCATGCGCTCCACCCGGTCGGGCAGCAGGGGCAGGCGCTCCGACGGCGCCCAGTCCATGAACGAGCCCTTCTGGACGTCGATGACGACGAGGACGGGCTGACCGACGATCATCGGCCGGGCGTTGTCGGGGGTGTAGGTCAAGGCTGGATTCCCTGGTGTCTCTTGAGATCACCAAGACCAGCACGCGACGCTTCGAGAAATGACGCCGCCGGAAAAGTTGGTTGCGGATCGCGGCAACTGAACCGGCGGCGTTCGACGTCTAGTGCTTGGCGGCCTTCTCGACGGCGCGGAAGACGCGCAGGTAGTTGCCGCCCCACAGCTTGCCGATATCGGCCTCGGAATAGCCGCGCCGCACCAGCTCGGCGGTGACGTTGGCGGCTTCGCCCTCGTTGCTCCAGCCGACGACGCCGCCGCCGTGGTTGAAGTCGGACGACAGGCCCACATGGTCGATCCCGACGCGCTTGACGGCGTAGTCGACGGAGTCGGCCAGGTCCTTCACCGTCGCCTTGGGCAGCAGGGCGTTGACGGCGTGGCTGTAGTCCAGCCGCTTCTCGGGCGTCAGCGCCTCGGTCCCGTCGGCAGGGCGGACATAGGCGACCGGCAGGGCGTATTGCGCGCGCAGGGCAGCGACCTTGGGCGGGAAATCGACGCCGGGCCGCACGAGGTAGGGGCCGAAGGCGACGATCTGCACGACCCCGCTCTTGGCGGCGATGGCGTCGAGTTCGGCGTCTGACAGGTTGCGCGGGCTGTCGACCACGCCCTGCACGCCCGAGTGGCTGGCCACGACCGGCGCGCGGCTGAGCGCCAGAACCTGCTTCACACCGTCCGGCGTCAGCTGCGAGACGTCGATGATCACGCCCAGGTCGTTGAGCCTGGCCACCGCCTGCTTGCCCAGCGGCGACAGCCCGCCCCACTCGACCTTGGTCCCGCCGCTGGGACGCGAGGAGTCGGCGAAGGCGTTGTTGCCGGCGTGGACGAAGCCGAAGCTGCGCACGCCCAAGGTGTAATATGCGTCGATCGGCGCCAGGTCTTCGCCGAACGGGTAGGCGTTGAGGAAGCCGACGATGATCGCCCGCTTGCCGGCCTTGGCGGCGGCCTCGACGTCGGCGGCCTTCAGGGCCAGTACGGCGCGGTCGGGATGGCGCTCGGCGATCCCCCGAATGGCGGCCAGCTTGGCGTCGGCGTCCTTGCGGGCCTTGGCGTAGCCCTCCGGCGTACGCGGGCCTTGCGAGACGAAGACCGCCAGCACCGCTGCATCGACGCCGCCGTGCTCGAGTTTGGGCAGGTCGACCTGGCCGTCGCCGTCAACGGCCGCCTCGTGCGCGCCGACGCCCAGGTCCTGGGGCACGTCCACGTGGCTGTCGAGCACCAGGACGCGGGCATGGACGGCCTTGGCGTCGAGATCGGCGGCGCGGGTTGCGCCGGCGGTCGCCAGGGCCAGCAGGCCCACGGTGGCGAGGAGGAGGGGACGGAACATGACGTCGAGCTTTCTGTGGTCGGCTCTGGTTTGCGATCGGGGGAGGGGAGCGGCCAGAGACCCCGAGGGGGCGCGGCCTTCTGCGACGCTAGACCGGGCTTTGCGGCGGCGACCAATGCGGTGTTCTCATGTCGGATATTGCCGCCGGTAAAGCTGGGCGCGGCGGCGGTGCTGGCAGGGCGTCCAGAAATTCTGCCAACCTGCCCGGCGCGGCCTCGTCTAAGGCGTAATTCCTAGCGTCGCCATCGGGTTTGGCTTTGCTTTGGAGACCGTTCGATGACCGATGCCGCAGCCGTGTCCCAGACCGCGGGTCAGACGCCCGCCCAGACCGCGGCCGAGCGCCGTCGCTGGCTGCTGCTGGGCCTGATCATCTTCGCCGGCATCCTCAACTACGTGGACCGGCAGGTGATCGCCGTGCTCAAGCCGATCATCGAGCAGGACATGGGCTGGAGCGACGCCGACTACGGGCGCCTCGCCTCGCTCTTCCAGTTCTCGGCGGCGATCGCCTTCCTGTTCACCGGCGGCATCGTCGACAAGCTCGGCGTCAAATGGGCCGCGCCCGTGGGGGTGGCGACCTGGAGCCTGGCGGCCATGGCCCATGGCGGCGCCAACACCATGCTGCAGTTCTCGGCCGCCCGCGTGGCCCTGGGCGCGACGGAGTCGATGGGCACGCCGTCCTATGTGAAGACCATCGGGGCGCTGTTCTCGGCGCGGATGCGGTCGGTGGCGTTCGGCATCTCCAACGGCGCCTCCAACGTCGGAGCCATCGTCACGCCGCTGCTGCTGCCGCTGCTGTCGGCGGTCGTTGGTTGGCGGGCCTCGTTCGTGGTGGTCGGCGCGCTGGGCTTCCTGTGGGTGGCCCTGTGGTTCGTCTCGACGCGCGGCTTGCAGCTCGCGCCCGACAAGCCGGTCGAGGTCGCAGGGCGGCCGACGGGCAAGATCGGCCTGAAGGTGCTGCTGTCGGACCGCCGCACCTGGGGCGTGGCCGGCGCCAAGGCGCTGTCGGACCAGGTCTGGTGGCTGCTGCTGTTCTGGGCCCCGGACTTCTTCCATCGGGTCTTCCACGTCGGCATGCACGACATCGGCAAGCCCCTGGCCGTGGTCTACGGCTTCGCGGCCGTCGGCTCGGTGTTCTCCGGCTGGATCGCCTCGCGGCTGCTGGCCCGGGGCCTTTCGATCAACACCGTCCGCAAGGGCTCGATGCTGGTCTGCGCCCTGCTGGTGACGCCCGTGCCGCTGGCGGTGCTGGTCGACAACTACTGGCTGGCGGTGCTGCTGCTGGGCCTGACGCTCGCCGCGCATCAGGGCTTCTCGACCAACATGTTCGCCACCATCGCCGACATCACGCCCAAGGACCGGGTCGGCTCGGTGACCAGCTTCGGCGCCTTCTGCGGCAACCTCGCCGGCATGGGCATCGTGCTGCTGGCGGGGGAACTGCTCCAGCGCGGCGCCGGCTACCTGCCGCTGCTGGCCATCGCCGCCGTCTCCTACCTGATCGCCGTGGCCTGGCTGCAGGTCTTCGTGCCGCGTCTCGAGACGGCCCAGGCCTGAGCGGGAGCAAGCCGATGACGCAAGACACCACCACCCGCGGCGTGCTGCTGGCCGCCCAGGGCCTGGACAAGCCGTTCCATGCCGTCTCCTGGGACGCGTCGAGCGAAGAGGACGCGTCGCCGCGGCCCAAGGACCTCGTCCTGAAGGCCAAGCCCGGCGTCAAGCCGCGCAACATCGTCGTGGTGCTGACCGACGACCATCGGTTCGACGCCATGGGCTTCACCGGCGCCCAGCCCTTCGTCGAGACCCCGGTGCTCGACCGGCTGGCCGCCGAGGGCGCGCATTTCAAGAACGCCTTCGTGACCACGGCCCTGTGCTCGCCGTCGCGGGCGACCATCTTCACCGGCCTCTACGCGCACCAACACCGGGTGGTGGACAACAACCACCCGATCCGGCCGGACGTGACCTTCTTCCCGGAGTACCTGCAAGCGGCCGGCTACGAGACCGCCTTCATCGGCAAGTGGCACATGGGCGTGGAGGGCGACGACCCGCAGCGCGGCTTCGACCACTGGATCAGCTTCAAGGGCCAGGGCGACTACTGGCCCAACGGCGACGGTCTGAACGTCAACGGCGAGCGTGTGCCCCAGAAGGGCTACCTGACCGATGAGCTGACCGACTACGCCATGGACTGGCTGGAGAGCCGCGAGGGCGACAAGCCCTGGCTGCTGTTCCTGGCCCACAAGGCGGTGCACGCCGAGTTCATTCCCGCGCCGCGCCACCTGGGCCGCTACGACGACGCCGAGTTCCGCTATCCGGAGAGCCTGAACCTGCCCCCCGAGCAGGCGCAAGGCCAGCCCGTCTGGGTCAAGAACCAGCGCAACAGCTGGCACGGGGCCGATTTCCCGTACCACACCAACCTGGACCTTGCGCACTACTACAAGCGCTACGCCGAGACGATGCTGTCGGTCGACGAGGGCATCGGCCGCGTCCTCGACCACCTGGAGGCCAGGGGCGATCTCGACAGCACGCTGGTGCTCTACATGGGCGACAACGGCTTCGCGTTCGGCGAGCACGGGCTGATCGACAAGCGCACGGCCTACGAGGAGTCGATGCGCATCCCGATGCTGGCCCGCTGCCCCGAGCTGTTCCCGGGCGGGACGGTGGTCGAGCAGGTGGTGGCCAATCTCGACATCGCGCCGACCCTGCTGGCGGTCGCCGGCCTGGAGGCCCCCGAGGGCCTGCAAGGCGAGGACATGCTGCCCCTGACGCGCGGCGAGAACCCGCCGTGGCGCACCGAACTGCTCTACGAATACTACTGGGAGCGCAACTTTCCGCAGACGCCGACGGTTCACGCCATCCGCCAGGACCGCTACAAGTACATCCACTATCACGGCGTCTGGGACATCGACGAACTCTACGACCTGCAGGCCGATCCGAACGAGACGGTGAACCTGATCCATAGTCCCGGCCACGAGACGGTGGTCGCGCGCCTGACGGAGCGATTGTTCCAGCGGCTGGAGGAGCAGGACGGCCTGTCGATACCGTTGCCCCTACCGGTGGGCGGCCGCCACCTGCTGCGTGACGCCGACGGGGCGGTTCCGGCCGACTTCCCGACGGTGCTGCTGAAGGCGCGGGAGTAGGCGAAGTCAGGCGGTTGGTGTGACGCTAGGGAAGCCTTGCCGCCCTTAGGAAATCCGAGGATCGGCCAAGAATATCTTTCTACTCCCATCGGATTAGTAGGAATACGAACCTCCCCCTGGAAGCCGACGCCGAACGCCGGCCCTTGGGGATATGCCATGACTGTTCGTACCGCCGCCCGCCGGGGCCGCGCCCACACCCTGCGACTGGCCCTGCTGGCCGGCGCCGCCGTTCTCGCCACCGGTTCGGCCGCGCTCGCCGCCGACGCCAGCGCCGACTCCAACACCGTCGAAGAGGTCAAGGTCACCGCCCGCTATCGCGAGGAGTCGGTGACCAAGGTGCCGGTGGCCATCAGCGTCGTGTCCGGCGACGCGGCCGCCGCCAAGAACCTCAACAACCTGCAGGACATCGCCTCGACGATCCCGACGGTCGACTTCCGCACCGGGGCCTCGAACAAGGACCGCACCGTCTTCATCCGCGGCGTCGGCACGATCACCACCTCGCCGGGCGTCGAGCCCTCGGTCTCGACCGTGATCGACGGCGTCGTGCTGTCGCGTCCGGGCCAGACGACGCTCGATCTGGTCGAGCTGGAGCGCATCGAGGTGCTGCGCGGTCCGCAGGGCACGCTGTTCGGCAAGAACGCCTCGGCCGGCGTGGTCAACATCGTCAGCAAGAATCCGGGTCCCGACGCCCACGCCTTCGCCGAAGCCGCCTGGTACGAGGGCGACGAGTACCGCCTGAAAGCCGGCGTCTCGGGCCCGCTGATCGACGGCAAGCTGGGCGCCAGCCTGTCGATCCTCAAGAGCGGCTGGGACGGCAACGTCAAGAACGTCACCACCGGCCAGACGGTGAACGGCTACGACCGCTTCGGCGGCCGCGCCAAGATCGTCGCCACGCCGAGCGACGACCTGACCCTGACCTTCAGCGCCGACTTCAGCCGCTCGGACGAGGATCCGCCGACCGGCGTCTTCGCCTCGAGCGACCGCGTGGCCTATCCGACCAACGTCGTGACGGCGAACCCGACCCTGGTCGCGGCCCTGGCCGCCTCGGGCATCACCGCGGGCGCCAACAACACCAAGACCAACGCCGACGTCCGCAGCTTCGTCGAGGACCGCAACGGCGGCGTCTCGGCCCATGTCGATTGGAAGCTCGGCGAATTCACCGTGACCTCGATCACCGGCTATCGCGAGTGGAAGAACCACCAGCGCCAGGACTTCGACCAACTGGCCGTGGCCACCGCGGCCATCCCGACCGCCTTCGATGACGGCCGTGTGGACTTCAGCCAGTTGTCGCAGGAACTGCGCATCACCTCGCCCAAGGGCGGGCTGATCGACTACGTGGCCGGGCTCTACTACCTGAAGGCCGACACCGACGAGGTCTATCGCCGCGACCTGACCCGCATCGTCTCGGGCAGCGCGGTCAGCGACTACGGTATCGCCCGCTACGGCACGAGCGGCACGAACTACGCGATCTTCGGCGAGGGCAACATCAACTTCACGCCGAAGTTCCGCGCCATCCTCGGCGCCCGCGCGATCCGCGACGAGCTGAGCTACTACCACGACCGCCAGGCCACCACGACCGTGGCCCTGACCGGCATCCGTCCGAACCACACGAGCTCGGGTTCACTGGAGAAGGACGGCTGGAGCGGCCGCGCGGGCCTGCAATACGACGTGGCGCAGACGGTCAACGTCTATGCGACCTACTCGCGCGGCTACAAGGGTCCCGCCTACAACACCTATTTCAACATGCAGGCGATCGACGAGATCTCGCTGAAGCCCGAGACCTCCGACAGCTACGAAGCCGGCATCAAGGGCACGGCCCTGGGCGGCCGGTTCGTCGGCGCCCTGGCGATCTTCAAGACCGACTACGAGAACTACCAGGCCAACTTCACCGACGTCGCCGGCACGCCGGCGGCGATCGTCAGTCGTCTGATCAATGCCGGTTCGGTGTCGAGCCAGGGCGTCGAAGGCGACTTCACCCTGCGTCCGGCCCAGGGCCTGAAGCTGGGCTTCTCGTTCGCCTATACCGACGCCACGGTCGAGCACTTCAACTGCCCGACCGGCGCAGCCAGCAGCTGCAACATCGACGGCCAGCCGCTGCCCTTCGCCCCGAAGTGGAAGACCTATACTGACGTCGAGTACCGCACTCGCCTGAACAGCGCCTTCGACGTGGTGCTGTCGACCGACTACAGCTGGAAGGACGACACCCAGTACTCGCTGGCCGAGACGCCCGACACCATCCAGAAGGCCTATGGCATCTGGAACGCCGGCGTCGGCCTGGTCGGTGTCGAGAACGGCTGGCAGGTGCGCGCGGTGGTCAAGAACATCGCCGACAAGTCGTACTCGCCGTACCTGGTCTACGGCGGCCTGGCCGGCGTGGTCCGCTACGTGCCGCGCGACAACGCCCGCTATTGGGGCCTGTCGGTGCGCAAGGAGTTCTGATCAGTTCCTCTTTTGTCATCCCGGAAGCCTCGTAGAAGCTATCCGGGACCCAGGGGCCGCTGCACTGCGGCCGCCCCTGGGTCCCGGCTCTTCGCTACGCTACGGCCGGGATGACGACCGGAAGGATGTTTCAGAACCCCAGTTCAGCCAGCGTCACCACCCGCTTCTCGCGGGCGCTGATCTCGGCGGCGGTTCCGATGGCCACGGCCATCAGGCCGTCGCGGGCGGTGACGGCGGGCGCTCCGCCGTCGCGGACCGCGTCGAGGAAGGCCCGCAGCTGGTAGAAGGTCGAACCATGGTGGGTGCCCGCCTTCATCGCCGCCTCGTCGACCGGCACGTGCTCGCGGACCATCTTCTTGGGCGATCCCAGCGGCACGCGCGGGGCGAAAACCAGGTCGCCGGGCGGGATCAGGGCTTCCAGACGGGCTTCCGAGCCCGTGGCGGTCAGGGTCTCCTGCTCCTCGACGCCTTCGGCGAACATGCAGAGGTCGAGCATGGCCCGCACGCCGTTGTCGAATTCGACGACGGTGTAGCTGTTGTCGATGATGTCCGGCGTCCTGCCGTCATAGCGTTCGTCCAGGTGGTTGACGTCCATGGCCCCCGAACAGAACACCGAGACCGGCTCGGCCCGCGTGATCAGGCGCATCAGGTCGAAGAAGTGGCAGCACTTCTCGACCATGGTGCCGCCCGTGTTGGCGGCGAACCGGTTCCAGTCGCCCACCTTGACCAGGAACGGAAAGCGGTGCTCGCGGATCGACAGCATGGCCAGCTTGCCGACGTCGCCGGCGTGCACGCGCCGGATGAACTCGGCGGCCGGCGGCATGAAGCGGTACTCCATGGCCGTCCAGAAGAGGGCGCCGGTCTTGGCCGTGCGGGCTTCGGCCGTCTCGGCCGCCCAGCGGGCGTCGGCCAGGTCGCTGCACAGCGGCTTCTCGCAGAGGATCGCCACGTTGGTCGCCAGCGCCGCCTCCAGCACCGTGCGGTGGGTAAAGTTGGGCGAGACGATGATCACCGCGTCGAGTTCGACCTTGGCCAGCATCTCGGCGCCGCCGGCGAAGGTCTCGACGCCGTCGGCCTTGTCGCCCAGCGTCGCCCGCGCCCAGTCCAGCGAGCCCGGCGTCGGATCGGCGATGGCCGCCACGTGGGCGTCCGGCATCAGTTCGAGGTTGCGCAGATGCTCGTTGCCCATCATGCCGACCCCGATCAGACCGACCTTGAGCTTCTCAACCATCTTCAAATCCCCCGAACTGAAAGCACGTACCCATGAGTGAGAGCCGCCAGTCACACGAACCCCGTCCGCTCGGCAAGAGCGGGATTTCCGTTTCTCCGCTGGCCTGGGGAATGTGGCGCTTCAAGGGTGAATCGGTCGCCGACGCCCGCCTGCTGGTCGAGACCGCGCTGGAAAGCGGGATCACCCTTCTGGACACCGCCGACGTCTACGGCGCCGACACGCCCTATGGCTTCGGCTCGTCGGAAGTCCTGCTCGGCAAGGTGCTGCGCGACGCCCCGCACCTGCGCGAGAAGTTCGTGCTGGCCTCCAAGGGCGGCATCATCCTGGGCGTGCCCTACGACTCCAGCGCCGACTATCTGGTCGCCGCCTGTGAGGCCTCGCTGCAGCGGCTGGGCGTCGAGAAGATCGACCTCTACCAGATCCACCGACCCGACGTTCTGGCCCATCCTGCCGAGATCGCCGCGGCCCTGACCAAGCTGCGCGAGCAGGGCAAGATCGACGCCGTCGGCGTGTCGAACTATCTGCCCAGCCAGGTGGCGGCCCTGCAGGCCCACCTGCCGTTCGCCCTGGCCAGCATCCAGCCGGAGTTCTCGCCCCTGGCCATCGAGCCGCTGTCGGACGGCGTGCTCGACCAGGCGCTTGAACGTGACCTGGCCGTGCTGGCCTGGTCGCCGCTGGGCGGTGGTCGTCTGGTGGGGCAGGGGACCGACGATCGCGGCCGCGCCGTGATCGAGGCCCTCGACGTCATCGCCCGCGAGCAGCTCGTCGACCGCGCCGCCGTCGCCCTGGCCTGGATCATGGCCCACCCGTCGCGGCCGATCCCGATCGTCGGCTCCCAGACGCCCGAACGCATCAAGGCCTCGGCCGACGCCCTGCGGGTGAAGCTGAGCCGCACCCAGTGGTACGCGATCCTCACCGCCAGCCGCGGAGTTCCCCTGCCGTGAGCACCCTGCCTCCCTGCGAAGTCTCGTGGTTTTCGGCGCTGTGCGACGACGACTACGAGTTCCTCGGCGTTCCCGATCCGGCGCTGAAGGCGTCCTACGCCCACTGCCGCGACATCGCGCTGGCGGCCGAGAGCGGCGGGTTCGACAACCTGCTGCTGCCGTCGGGCTACAACCTCGGCATCGAGGGCGTGGCTTTCGCCGGCGGCCTGGCGCCGATCCTACGCCGCTTGAAGCTGCTGCTGGCCATTCGCTGCGGCGAGATGTGGCCGCCGCAGCTGGCCCGCCAGATCGCCACCCTGGACCAGATGCTGGAGGGCCGCCTGACCCTCAACATCATCTCCAGCGACCTGCCGGGCGAGACCCTGGCGTCCGGGCCGCGCTACGCCCGCACGCTGGAGGCCATGACGATCCTGCGCAGCTTGCTGAACGGCGAGAGCATCGATTTCCAGGGCGAGTTCTACCAGCTGAAGCTCGATCCGCCGCGCCTGCGCACGGTCTCGGGCAAGTGTCCGCCGTTCTATTTCGGCGGCCTGTCGCACGAGGCCCGCGAGGTCGCGGCCAAGGGCGCCGACGTCTACCTGATGTGGCCCGACCGCATGGAGGTGGTGAAGGAGACCATCGAGGACCTGCGCGCCCGCGCCGCCGCCCATGGCCGCACCCTTCGCTTCGGCTACCGGGTGCACGTGGTGGTGCGCGAGACGGAGGAAGAGGCGAGGGCGGCCGCCGACCGGCTGCTGTCCAAGCTGGACGCCAAGGAAGGCGAGGCCATCCGCGCCAGGTCGCTGGACGCGGCCTCGTTCGGGGTGCGCCGCCAGGCCGAGCTGCGCGAGGCCTCGGCCGGCGACGGCTATGTCGAGGACAATCTGTGGACCGGCATCGGCCGGGCGCGGTCGGGCTGCGGCGCGGCCATCGTCGGCGATCCCGACCAGGTGCTGGCCAAGATCAACGCCTATCGCGAGATCGGGCTCGAGGCCTTCATCCTGTCGGGCTACCCGCACATCGCCGAAGCCGATCTCTTCGCCAGGCACGTGCTGCCGCGCCTGGATCACGGGCCGCTATTCGGCTGAGCCGGTCCGGACGGATCGTCCGGTTGCGGATCGCTTGATCGTTGTCGCCCGCCGGGCGCCCCTCGCGTGAGCGTTCGGCGGCCAAGTGGCGTGTCGCCTTTTCTCGTCCTTGACCTGCGGAGCGTGGGGCGATGGACTAGCCTCGTCGCGCCCAAGGCGAGTGGTGCGTCATCGCAGATTTCGATCTCCAACCGCGTCTGGCTTTTCAGAAAGAAGCCGGTTGGCGAAGTCGTGGTGCGCGATCAGTCAAGAACTGGTCAGGTTGCATATTAAATCATCTCGTTTGTGTGGCTCGGGAACACGGAGAAAAGTGGGCTGAGTAAATGGCGATTTCTGTTTTTTGACCTGGGGTCGGGAGTCAGGCTCGCCGGGTCAACAGCAGGGGATAGCCATGACCAAAGCCCACTCGAAACCCGACGTCGCGCCGCGCTGGAAGCTGGCCCTGATGGCCGCCAGCGTGCTCTGCGGCGCATCGCCGGCCCTGGCTCAGGAGAGCGCGCCCGAAGAGGTCGACGCCGTCGTGGTCACCGGTCGTCGCGTGTCGGAGGCCAGCGTCGCCATCGGCACCGACCAGGCCACGGCCACGGTCTCGATCACCCGCGAGGCGCTGCTGTCGGCCCCGGCCGGCGTCACCGGCCTGAAGATGCTGGAGAGCCTGCCGGGCTTCAACGTCCAGGCCAACGACGCCCTGGGCATGTACGAGTTCGGCAACTCGGTGTCGGTGCGGGCCTTCAACTTCCAGCAGATCGGCTTCCTGCTCGACGGCATCCCGATGGGCCGTAGCGACCAGTTCGGCGGCAGCCCGATCTATCGCTATGTCGACAACGAGAACCTGGCCCGCGTGCAGGCCTCGGCCGGCGCCGGCGACGTCGCCCTGCCCAGCTACGCCTCGCTGGGTCCGATCGTCGACTACTTCACCAAGACGCCTGACGCCGAAGCCGGCGGCTCGGCCAGCCAGACCTGGGGCGAAGACAACCTGCGTCGCAGCTTCCTGCGCCTGGAGAGCGGCAAGGTGGGCAACTTCTCGGGCTATGTGGCCGGCTCGTGGGTGAAGGGCGACCTGTGGCGCGGGCCCGGCACGATCAAGCGCGAGCACTACGAGGGCAAGGTCGACTACGCCTTCGAGAGCGGCGGGAACCTGACGTTCCAGACCGTGCACAACGACTATTACGACTATGACTCCCCGTCGATCACCAAGGCCCAGTACCTGGGCACGGCGGGCGACGCCTTCGGCCGTTCGGGTCGCGACTTCGCCTATCTCGGCTTCGTGCCTAGCCTGCCGGAGACCACGACCGGGGTTAAGTATTCGAATTCGCTCTACAACCAGTACTACAAGTTCGCGGTCAACGCCCGGCAGGATCACCTCTACGGCCTGTCGCTGAACAAGCCGATCGGCGAGAATTTCGAGATCCGCTCGACCGCCTATTACGAGGACAAGGGCGGCTACGGCGTCTCGCCGGAGGCCTACGCCACCTCGCTGGCCAGCTACAACGCCGAGAAGAACTATGTCTCGGGCCTGACCGCGCCCAAGGGCCTGCAATACGGCCTGTCGGGCGTCGACGGCATCCGCAAGGGTGTCACGGTCGGCGGGACCTGGCGGACGGGCGTTCACACCGTGCAGGCGGGCGTCTGGCTGGAGAAGGACGACTACCACCGGACCCAGGCGCGCTATAACACCGTCAACGGCGATCCGGACGGCACGCCGCTGCTGAACGAGCCGGTGCACCTGCAGCGCAACTACGTCTCGACCCGCGAGACCACCCAGTTCTTCCTCAAGGACACCATCAAGCTGCTCGACGACCGCCTTAAGGTCGAGGTCGGCTTCAAGTCGACCGACATCGACTACAAGATCAGCGGCTATCGCAACCCGGCCGACTACATCGCCCAGCGCAAGCCGACGATCACCGACAACTGGAAGGACGGCTTCCTGCCGCAGGTGGGTCTGGTCTACTCGATCAACAGCCGCGACCAGGTATTCGCCTCCTATTCGGAGAACCTGGCCCTGCCGCGCGGCGCCGACGACATCTTCTCCGCGGCCAGCCCGAGCGTGCCCGGACCCGAGCCGGAGACCTCGCAGAACCTGGAACTGGGCTACCGCGCCAACCGCGCGACGTTCAACGCCTCGGTCGTGGTCTACTACACCGCCTTCGACAACCGGCTGCAGTCCTACGCCTCGGTGGTGCCGGGCAGCACGACCACCGAGACCTTCTACCAGAACGTCGGGGCCGTGGAGGCGCACGGGGCCGAGTTCAGCGGCCAGTGGAAGCCGGAGCTTCTGGGCGGCAAGATCTATTTCAACACCAACCTGTCGTACAATCGCGCCGAGTTCGAGAACAACTTCGGCACCAACGCCATCGCGGGCAACACGCTGCCCGACTTCCCGACCTGGCTGTTCCAGGGCGGGGTGACCTGGGAGCCGGTCGACTGGGCCGTGGTCAACGTCTCGGCTCGCCATCTCAGCGACCGCTACACCAACATGACCAATACCGAAAAGACCGACGGCTACACCATCTGGAACGCCTATGTGGATCTCGGCGACGGCTTCGGCGTCGGGCCGCTGAAGCAGGTCAAGGCCCGCATCAACGTCGATAACATCTTCGACGAGGACTACCTGGGCACGATCAGCACCACGGTGAACACGGCCGCGACCTTCCGGCCGGGCTCGCACCGGACCTTCCAGGTCACGCTGTCGGCCGACTTCTGATGTAGAAAACGCCGCGGGCCTGGCCCGCGGCGTCCTCTTTGGTTCAGGCTGTCGTCCGCGGTTAGGCCTTGGGGGCGGCCTTGCGCAGTCGGCGGCGACGGTCGATGGTCAGGGCGATCAGGGTCGCCACCGCGCCGGAGGCCAGATAAAGCCCGATGGCCGGCAGGCCCCAGAAGCTGGCCAGGGCCAGGGCGGCCAGGGGCGCGAAGCCCGCGCCGATCAGCCACGAAAGGTCCGAGGTCAGGGCCGCGCCGCTGTAGCGGAACTTGCGCAGGAAACCCGAGCTGACCGCGCCCGAGGCCTGACCGAACGACAGGCCCAGGATCGCGAAGCCCACCACCACATAGACGGTCTGGCCCAGGCTGCCGGCGTCCAGCAGCCACGGGGCCGCCAGGCTGAAGATGCCGATCAGCACGGCCGACAGCGCCAGCTGGTTCTGGCGGCTGATGCGGTCGGCGATCCAGCCGGAGGCCATGATCCCGACCACGCCGACCAGGGCGCCGGCCAGTTCGATGCGCAGGAAGTTCAGCGCCTCGCCGCCGTCGTCGTGCAGGCTGACCCACGACAGCGGGAACACCGTCACCAGGTGGAACATGGCGAAGGTGGCCAGCGGGGCGAAGGCGCCGATGATCACGTTGGATCCTTGCGCCTTCATCAGGCTGGTCAGCGGAACGGGGCTCAGCTGGCCCTTTTCGAACAGCTGGCCGAACTCCTCGGTGGCGACGATGCGCAGGCGGGCGAACAGGGCCACGACGTTGATCGCGAAGGCCGCGAAGAACGGATAGCGCCAGCCCCAGTCGAGGAAGTCGGCCGAGCCCAGGCTGGCGACGAAATAGGCGAACAGGCCGCTGGCCAGCATGAAGCCGAACGGCGCGCCCAGCTGCGGGATCATCGCGTACCAGCCGCGCTTCTTCTCAGGGGCGTTCAGCGCCAGCAGCGAGGCCATGCCGTCCCAGGCGCCCGCAAGGGCCAGACCCTGGCCGATGCGGAAGGCCGCCAGGGCCCAGATCGCCGCGGCGCCGGCCGTGGCGTAGCCCGGCAGGAAGCTCATCGCGGCCGTCGAGCCGCCCAGCAGGAAGAGGGCGATGGTCAGCTTCACGCCGCGGCCATAGTTGCGGTCGATGACGCCGAAGATCGCAGAGCCGATCGGGCGGGCCACGAAGGCCAGCGAGAAGATCGCGAACGAGCACAGGACGCCCGTCAGCCGGTCCACGAACGGAAAGAAGAGGTGAGGGAATACCAGCACCGAAGCGATGGCGTAGACGAAGAAGTCAAAGAACTCCGAGGTTCGCCCGATGATCACGCCGATGGCGATCTCGCCAGGCCGGACGCCCTTGTGGTCGGCGTGCAATCGCCGCGCGTCGCGCTCGAGGCCCGATGACGTCGGCAGTGCGAAATCCTGATTCATGCAGCTACGCGCCTTGTTCCTGTTGTTCCGTCCCAAACTCTTTTCAGCCGCCTTTCCGACGGTCTGAACGAGAGCATGAGACCAACTGCCCCGTTCTGGCAAACGCCTTGATGCGCCTTCGGCTCCTCATTTTCGTGCTGCACTGCGGCGCCCTAGGACAAATGGTCCAATGTCGCCCCCTCCTGCGTTAGACTATCGCGCCGGCCAATGCGTCCGAAGTCCAGGTTCCCCATGATTCCGAGTCCATTGAAGAAGCTCGCCCTGCTGCCCCTGCTGCTCGCCCTGAGCGGCTGCGACTGGGTCGTGATGAACCCGTCGGGCGATATCGCCGTTCAGCAGCGCGACCTGATCATCCTGTCGACCGTGCTGATGCTGGTCATCATCGTGCCGGTCATCTTCCTGACCCTGTTCTTCGCGTGGAAGTATCGGCAGTCGAACCAGACCGCCAAGTACGACCCCGACTGGCACCACTCGACCAAGCTCGAGATCGTGATCTGGGCCGCGCCGCTGGTGATCATCATGATCCTGGGCGCCGTCACCTGGACCAGCACCCACCTGCTCGACCCTTACCGTCCGCTCGACCGCCTGGCGCCGGGCCGCACCGCCGAAGGCGTCAAGCCGCTGAAGGTCCAGGTCGTCGCCCTCGATTGGAAGTGGCTGTTCATCTATCCCGAACTGGGCGTCGCCACGGTCAACGAACTGGCGGCTCCGGTCGACACCCCGATCGACTTCGACCTGACGGCCTCGTCGGTGATGAACTCGTTCTACGTGCCGGCCCTGGCCGGCCAGATCTACGCTATGCCTGGCATGCGCACGAAGCTGCACGCCGTGATCAACAAGCCGGGCGTGTTCGACGGCTTCTCGGCCAACTACAGCGGCGAGGGCTTCTCGCACATGCGCTTCAAGTTCCACGGCATGAGCCGCGCCGACTTCGACAAGTGGGCCGCCGACGTCCGCAAGAGCGACGGTCGCCTCGACGGCACGCGCTACCTCGTGCTGGAAAAGCCGAGCGAGAAGGTGCCGCCGCAACGCTTCGCCTCGGTCGAGGCCGGCCTGTTCGACAAGGCGGTCAACCGCTGCGTCGAGCCGGGCAAGATGTGCCAGCACGACATGATGGCCATCGACAAGGCCGGCGGCCTCGGCATGGCCGGGACCACCAACGTCACTACCCTCGAATACGACAAGCGGGTTCGGCGCGGGGAGGGCGGCATCCGCTCGTTCGTCGCCGCGCTCTGCGCCCCCAAGTCCGCGCCCGCCGAAGCGCGCTGATCAAAGCCTAGAGATCATCATGTCCCCGGACCTCGTAAAAACGATCTTCGGCCGTCTCACATGGGACGCCATTCCCTTCCACGAGCCGATCCTGCTCGGCACGTTCGCCATGGTCGCGCTGGGCGGTATCACCGTCCTGGCCGCCCTGACCTATTTCAAGGTCTGGGGCTATCTGTGGCGTGAGTGGCTGACCAGCGTCGACCACAAGAAGATCGGGGTGATGTACATCATCCTGGCCATCATCATGCTGCTGCGCGGCTTCGCCGACGCCCTGATGATGCGCGCGCAACAGGCTATCGCTTTCGGCGACGCCGCCGGCTACCTGCCGCCGCACCACTACGACCAGGTCTTCACCGCCCACGGCGTGATCATGATCTTCTTCGTGGCGATGCCGCTGATCACCGGTCTGATGAACCTCGTCGTGCCGCTGCAGATCGGCGCCCGCGACGTGGCCTTCCCGTTCCTGAACAACTTCAGCTTCTGGATGACGGTCGGCGGCGCGGTGACGGTGATGCTGTCGCTGTTCGTCGGCGAGTTCGCCCGCACCGGCTGGCTGGCCTATCCGCCGCTCTCCAATTTGGCGTACAGTCCAGATGTCGGGGTAGACTACTACATCTGGTCGCTGCAGATCGCCGGCGTCGGCACCACCCTGTCGGGCATCAACCTGATCGTGACCATCGTGAAGATGCGCGCGCCGGGCATGAGCCTGATGAAGATGCCGGTGTTCACCTGGACCTCGCTGTGCAGCAACGTCCTGATCGTCGCCAGCTTCCCGATCCTCACGGCCGTCCTGGCCCTGCTGACCGCCGACCGCTACCTGCACACCAACTTCTTCACGAACGACTTCGGCGGCAACCCGATGATGTACGTGAACCTGATCTGGATCTGGGGTCACCCAGAAGTCTACATCCTGGTGCTGCCGGCCTTCGGCGTGTTCTCCGAAGTCGTCTCGACCTTCTGCGGCAAGCGCCTGTTCGGCTACAGCTCGATGGTCTACGCCACGGTCGTCATCACGATCCTGTCCTACATCGTGTGGCTGCACCACTTCTTCACCATGGGCTCGGGCGCCAGCGTGAACTCGTTCTTCGGGATCACGACCATGATCATCTCGATCCCGACAGGGGCGAAGATCTTCAACTGGCTGTTCACGATGTACCGCGGCCGCATCCGCTTCGAGGTGCCGATGCTGTGGACCGTGGGCTTCATGGTCACCTTCGTCATCGGCGGCATGACCGGCGTTCTGCTGGCCGTCCCGCCTGCCGACTTCGTGCTGCACAACTCGCTGTTCCTGATCGCCCACTTCCACAACGTGATCATCGGCGGCGTGGTGTTCGGCATGTTCGCCGGCATCGTCTACTGGTTCCCCAAAGCCTTCGGCTTCAAGCTCGACCCGTTCTGGGGCAAGGTCTCGTTCTGGTTCTGGCAGATCGGCTTCTTCTTCGCCTTCATGCCGCTCTATGTGCTCGGCCTGATGGGCGTGACCCGCCGCATGAGCCACTTCGAGGACCACAGCCTGCAGATCTGGTTCGTGATCTCGGCCTTCGGCGCGGTTCTGATCCTGATCGGCATCATCGCCTTCGTTCTGCAGATGGTCGTCGGCTATCTGAAGCGCGAGCAACTGGCTGATCCGACCGGCGACCCCTGGGGCGGCCGTACGCTGGAGTGGTCGACCTCGTCGCCGCCGCCGGCCTACAACTTCGCCTTCACGCCGGTGATCCACGAGGTCGACGCCTGGCATGACATGAAGCAGCGCGGCTACGTGCGTCCGACCACCGGGTTCATCCCGATCCACATGCCGAAGAACACCGGCGCGGGGATCATCCTGGCCGGCATCAGCATCGTCGTCGGCTTCGCGATGATCTGGCACATCTGGTGGCTGGCCGTGGCGTCGTTCGTCGCCCTGGTCGGCGGGGCCATCGCCCACACCTTCAACTTCAAGCGTGACTACTACATTCCGGCCGAGGAGGTCGTCCGCGTTGAGGACGCCCGCACCGAAGCCCTGCGGAGCCTCGCGTAACCATGGCCCACGCCCAGACCCTGACCGAAGCGGGCGAAACCCGCTTCCACCTGACCGAGGACCACCATCCGGAGAACGGAACCCTGCTGGGGTTCTGGATCTACCTGATGAGCGACTGCCTGATCTTCGCGGTCCTCTTCGCGTGCTACGCCGTGCTCGGCCGCAACTATGCGGCCGGCCCCTCGGGGGCGGATCTGTTCGACCTGCCCATCGTGGCGGTGAACACCGCGCTGCTGCTGTTCTCGTCGATCACCTATGGCTTCGCCATGCTCTCGGCCCAGGCCAAGAAGGTTCCGGCGACGCTGATCTGGCTGGCGATCACGGGCCTCTTCGGCCTCGGCTTCCTGTCGCTTGAACTCTATGAGTTCCATCACCTGATCCACGAGGGCGCCGGCCCGCAGCGCAGCGCCTTCCTGTCGTCGTTCTTCGTGCTCGTCGGCACCCACGGCCTGCACGTGACCTTCGGCATCATCTGGCTCGTCACCCTGATGACCCAGGTCGCCAAGCGCGGCCTCGGCGTCGAGATGAAGCGTCGCCTGATGTGCCTGTCGATGTTCTGGCACTTCCTCGACGTCATCTGGATCGGCGTCTTCTCGTTCGTCTATCTGCTCGGAGTCCTGAAATGAGCGCGGCCAGCCACGATGCGCACCACGCGCATGACGCTCATGACCATGGGCACGACCACGACGGCGGCGCCCATGGCTCGCTGAAGGACTACGTCATCGGCTTCGTGCTGGCGGTGATCCTCACCGCCATCCCGTTCTGGCTGGTGATGGGCCACGTCCTGCCGACCAACCAGATGACCGCCATCGCCGTCATGGGCCTGGCGATCATCCAGGTGCTGGTCCACATGATCTACTTCCTGCACATGAACTCGCGTTCGGAAGGCGGCTGGACCATGCTGGCCCTGGTGTTCACCCTCGTCGTGGTGGTGATCACGCTGTCGGGTTCGCTGTGGGTCATGCACAACCTCGACACCCACATGATGGCCCCGATGCCCCACGACATGCGGGAAGTCCCCTGATGACGGCCCGCCGCGGCGGCGCCCGGACGATCGCCCTGGCCGGGCTCTGCCTGGCTTTCACCGCGATCTTCCTGGCGCTCTGCGGCTGGCAGGTCCAGCGCAGGGCCTGGAAGCTCGACCTGATCGCCCGGGTCGAGCAGCGCATCCACGCAGAGCCGACCCCGCCCCCCGGTCCCGACCGATGGGCGGGGATCAGCCAGGCCTCCGACGGCTATCGTCGGGTGCGCCTGACCGGTCGCTTCCTGCACGACCGCGAGACCCTGGTTCAGGCCGTGACCCGCGAAGGGCCCGGCTTCTGGGTCATGACCCCGCTTTCCACCGACCAGGGCTTCGACGTCCTCGTCAATCGCGGCTTCGTTTCCGCCGATCACCGCGCGTCCGGAACGCGCCTGGCCGCCCAGACCGCCGGTCCGGTCAGCGTCGTGGGCCTGCTGCGCCTGACCGAGCCGCACGGCGGCTTCCTGCGCAAGAACGATCCGGCGGGCGGCCGCTGGTACTCCCGCGACGTCCAGGCCATCGCCAAGGCCAAGGGGCTTGGCCCCACGGCGCCGTATTTCGTCGACGCCGATGCGACGGCCAATCCGGGCGGCTGGCCGATCGGCGGCTTGACCGTCGTCAATTTTCCCAACAGCCACCTGGTCTACGCCCTGACCTGGTTCGGCCTTGCGCTGCTGACCGGCGGGGCGGCCGCCTATGTTCTGTTCGACGCGCGCCGGAACCGGGTTAAAGAGGCCCCATGACGCCGACCGCCCGCATCCTGATCGCCGGCATGTCGGGCTGGCTTTCAGGGGCGCGGGCCGCGGACAACGCGGCGAACCCCGCCGACGCCATCGCCCGGCAGAACATGCTGCAGCTGATCCACCTGCGCTGGATCGCCGTGGTCGGTCAGGTCGTCACCATACTGGCGGTGCATTTCAGCCTCGGCTTCCAGCTGCCCCTGGCGGCGATGATGCTTGTGCTGGCGGCCCTGGTGGTGCTGAACCTGGCCAGCCTGCTGCGCCTGAAGAGCGCCAAGCCGCTCGGCCCCTACGACCTCTTCTCGGCCCTGGCGCTGGACGCCCTGGCCCTGACCGCCCAGCTCTATTTCAGCGGCGGGGCGACCAACCCCTTCACGACCCTCTACCTGATGCACGTGATCCTGGGCGTCGTCCTGCTCGAGGTCTGGGCCACCTGGGCGATCGTCTTCCTGCCCAGCTTCTGCTTCCTGATGCTGGTGGCCTTCAACCGTCCGGTCATCGCCACGGGCCTCAGCGACCAGGCGTTCTTCGGCCTGTTCATCATGGGCATGCTGATGGGGGTGGTGCTGGACGCGGTGCTGCTGGTGACCTTCGTCTCGCGCATCAACACCAATCTTCGCCGCCACGACGCCCACCTGGCCGAGCTGCGCCAGCGGGCGGCGGAAGAGACCCACATCGTCCGCATGGGCCTGCTGGCCTCCGGCGCCGCGCATGAACTGGGCACGCCGCTGGCGACGCTGGACGTCATCCTGAGCGACTGGCGGCGGATGAAGGTGTTCGCCAAGCACCCCGAGCTGGCTCAGGAGCTGGAGGACATGCGCGGCGAGGTCCAGCGCTGCAAGCAGATCGTCACCGGCGTCCTGCTGTCGGCCGGCGAGGCGCGCAGCGGCGAGGTCCGGGTCAGCACCCTGCGGGCCTTCATGGACGAGGTGGTGGCCGAGTGGCGCGCCACCCGCAACAGCGACGTCCTGGCCTACGAGACGGATCTGGTCGCGCCGACCTCCATCGTCGCGGAATCGACCCTCAAGCAGGTGATCCACAACGTGCTCGACAACGCGCTGGACGCCTCGCCCGAGGCGGTGCGGCTGCATGCGAGCGTGAGCGGCGGGCTGATCGTCATCGAGGTGGACGACGACGGTCCGGGCTTCGCGCCCGAGACCCTGGAGAACTTCGGCAAGCCCTACAACTCGACCAAGGGACGGGCAGGGGGCGGCCTTGGCCTGTTTCTGGTGGTCAACGTCCTGCGCAAGCTGGGCGGCGCGGTCGGCGCCGAGAACCGCCCCGAGGGCGGCGCCAGCGTCGTTCTGACCCTGCCGCTGGCCTCGCTGCAGATCCGGAGGCGTCATGCCCGCTGAGCGCAAGCTGATCATCGTCGAGGACGACGAGAAGTTCGCCGCCACCCTCAAGCGCTCTTTCGAGCGCCGGGGCTACGAGGTGGTGCATGTCCATGGCCTGGACGAGGCCCTGGCGGCGCTGGAGACCTTCGAGCCGCGCTACGCCGTCGTGGATCTGAAGCTGGCCGGGGAGTCGGGCCTGTCCTGCGTCCAGGCGCTGATCGCCCGTGATCCGGACATGCTGATCGTGGTCCTGACCGGCTTCGCCAGCATCGCCACGGCGGTCGAGGCCATCAAGCTGGGCGCTTGCCACTACCTGGCCAAGCCCTCCAACACCGACGACATCGAGGCTGCCTTCGACAAGCGCGAAGGCGACGCCGGCGCGGCCATCGGCGAGCGGGCCACTTCGCTGAAGAATCTGGAATGGGAGCGGATCCACCAGACCCTGGTCGAGACCGACTTCAACATCTCCGAGACCGCCCGGCGCCTGGGCATGCACCGCCGCACCCTGGCCCGGAAGCTGGAAAAGCGCCGGATCAACTGACGGCTTCGCGCCGTTCTCATCCCTGATGCTCATCCCGATCCCGACGCCCGCAGGGGCGCCGGGCTCGCTGCGCCATGGCCGTAAGCCGTCGAACGAGCGTCAAACCAAATTGGTCTAAATTGGTATAGGCAATATCGCGGACCAAAAATGGGCTGAGATCTGAAAATTTGTTAGGACAAATGGTCCGCTCTACCGTATGCCGTTTTCTCGAACCTGCGGACCAGCCACAGAGCTGGCGGCATCGAGGGAGTAAGACGAGTGCGACACATTCGGCGACGCGCGGGCGGCCTGGTTCTGGCCCTGCTGGTCTCGGCGGCTCTGCCCGTCGGCGTCATGGCTCAACCGAGCGGGCAGGGGCCTGTTCTGGTCGGGGGCGCGGATCTGGCGGCCATGCGCAGCGAAGGCGAGCGCTATCCGATGTTCGCCGCCGAACTGAAGCGCGTGCGCAAGGAGGTCGACGCGGCCATGAAGGCCGGCATCGACGTGCCCGTGCCGAAGGATCCGGGCGGCGGCCGCACCCACGAGCAGCACAAGCGCAACTACATGGCCATCTACGGCGCGGGCATGCTGTACCGCGCCACGGGCGACAAGGCCTATGCCGACTACGCCCGGCGGATGCTGCTGGAATACGCCAAGCTCTATCCGACCCTGGGCCTGCACCCGGCCGCCAAGAACAATTCCGCCGGCAAGCTGTTCTGGCAGAGCCTGAACGACGCGGTCTGGGTGGTCTATTCGATCCAGGGCTACGACGCGATCCGCGACACCCTCAGCGACGCCGACCGCAAGACCATCGACGAAGGCGTCTTCCGGCCGATGGCCAAGTTCATCGCCGACGACCAGCCGCAGGTCTTCGACATCATCCACAACCACGCCACCTGGGCCTGCGCCGCCGTCGGCATGACCGGCTACGTGCTGCGCGACCAGGTGATGGTGGAAAAGGCCCTGAAGGGCACGGACCGCTCGGGCAAGGTCGGCTTCCTCAAGCAGATCGACCAGCTGTTCTCGCCGGACGGCTACTACGCCGAGGGGCCATACTACCAGCGCTACGCCCTGCAGCCCTTCGTGCTGTTCGCCCACGCCATCGACGAGAACGAGCCGCAGCGGAAGATCTTCGAATATCGCGGCGGCGTGCTGACCAAGGCGGTCCAGGCGGCGGTGCAACTGACCTATGACGGCTACTTCTTCCCGTTCAACGACGCCCTGCTGGAAAAGAGCCTCAAGACCGACGAGCTCTACCAGTCGGTGGCCATCGCCTATGGCGCGACCAGGGATCCGTCGCTGCTGTCGATCGCCCGCTGGCAGGGCCGCACCACCCTGACGCCGGACGGCCTGGCCGTGGCCCGCGACCTGGCGGCCGGCAAGGAAAAGCCGTTCCCCTACGCTTCGATGCTGTTCCGCGACGGTCCCGACGGCGACCAGGGCGCGATCGCCGTGATGCGCGCCGGTCCGGGCGATGACGACGAGGTCGTGGCGGTCAAGAACTCGGCCCAGGGCATGGGGCACGGCCACTACGACAAGCTGAACTGGATCCTCTACGACGCCGGCCGCGCGATCGTCACCGACTACGGCGCGGCCCGCTTCCTCAACATCGAGGCCAAGGACGGCGGTCGCTACCTCAAGGAAAACGAGACCTGGGCCAAGCAGACCGTGGCCCACAACACCCTGGTGGTGAACGAGACCAGCCAGTTCGACGGCAAGGTCAAGGTCGCCAACACTCTGGCGCCCAGGCAGATCTTCTTCTCCGCCGAAGGCAAGGCGAAGGTCAGCACGGCCGAGATGGCCGGCGCCTGGCCGGGCGTGACCTTCCGCCGGTCGATCGTGCAGATCGACGTTGGCGGCAAGGGCCCGCCGCTGGTGCTCGACCTCTTGAAGGTGCACGGCGACAAGCCGGCCCAATACGACCTGCCGCTGCACTTTTCCGGCCATATCATCGACGCCGGCTTCCCGCTGAAGCAGAACCTCGCCGAGCGGCCGGTGCTGGGCAAGGACGACGGCTACCAGCACCTGTGGGTCGACGCGACTGGCGCGCCCGACGCCTCCAACGCCCGCCTGACTTGGATCAACGGCGAGCGCTTCTACACCTGGCGCATGCTGCCGCCGGCCGGGGCCGAGGTGATCCTGGGCGAGAGCGGCGCCAATGATCCGAAGTTCAACCTGCGCCGCGAGCCGGTGCTGATCCAGCGGGTGAAGGAGGCGACCGACACGACCTTCGTCGGCGTGCTCGAGCCGCACGGCGCCTACGACCCGTCGGCCGAGACCACCGAAGGCAGCACCAGCCGCATCGAGGCCCTGCGCCACGTGCGGACGGCCGACGCCGACGTCGTCACCATCGTCCTGGCCGGCGGCCGCACGATCGTCCTGGCGATCGCCGACAGCGCCGAGCCTGGCGCCGCCCACAAGGCCGACGTCGATGGCGCGCCCTTCAGCTGGAAGGGCCACTTCGGCCGCTTCGACGGCGAGGACATCGGCCAATGAGGAGCGGGCTTCGCTGGCTGATCGTCAGCCTCGTCGGGCTGGCGACCGTCATCAACTACATCGACCGCAACGCCCTGGCCGTGATGTGGCCGGCGGTGTCGAAGGACATCGGCGCCGACAAGGCTGACTACGCCCTGCTGGTGACCATCTTCATGGTCGCCTACGCCTTCGGCCAGTCGCTGTTCGGTAAGGTGTTCGACGTCATCGGCACCCGCATGGGCTTCGCCGTCTCGATCCTGGTCTGGTCGCTGTCGATCGCCGCCCACAGCCTCGTGCGGTCGTTCGGCCTGCTGGCCCTGCTGCGCGTGACCCTGGGGATCAGCGAGGCCGGCAACTGGCCCGGCGCGGTCAAGGCCAACGCCCTGTGGTTCCCGCCGCGCGAACGCGCCCTGGCCCAAGGCATCTTCAATTCCGGGGCGGCGATCGGGGCGATCATCTCCGCGCCGCTGGTGGCCCTGCTGTTCGAGCTCCTGGGCTGGCGGGCGACCTTCCTGGTGGTCGGGGTTCTGGGCTTCCTGTGGCTGCTGCCCTGGCTGTTCATCTACCGCGCCGACCCGGGCGCTCACCCGTGGCTCAGCGAAGCCGAGCGCGCCCACATCGCCGATCGCGGCGAGGCCAGTGCGAAGGCCGGCTGGTCGCCGACCCTGCGTCAACTCCTGCGCCAGAAGCAAAGCTGGGCGATCATCGTCTCGCGCTTCTTCCTCGACCCCGTCTGGTGGCTGTTCGTCTCCTGGCTGCCGATCTACCTGGCGGAAAGCTTCGGCTTCGACGTGCGCAAGATCGGCCTGTTCGCCTGGGTGCCGTTCGTCGGCGCCATGCTGGGCAGCCTCGGCGGCGGCTGGCTGTCCGGGGCGCTGATCCGGCGCGGCTGGAAGACCCTGAGCGCCCGGCGCTTCGCGGTGACCCTGGGCGGCGTGATCATGCTGCCGGCCCTGCTGCTGACGGCCCGGGCGGCCGATCCGCTGAGCGCGGTGCTGCTGATCGCCGTGATCCTGTTCGGCTTCCAGGTGGCCATCAACAACATCCAGACCCTGCCCAGCGACTATTACGGCGGCGGGGCCGTGGGCACGATCGCCGGCGTCGGCGGCACCGCCGCGGTGGCCGGCACCCTGGTCACCACCTGGCTGGTGCCGGTCATGACCCGGCACGGCTACGCCCCGATCTTCGTCCTGGCGGCGGCCATCGTGCCGCTGGGCGTCATCGCTCTCTGGCTGCTGGGCGGGCGCGAAAGCCCCGTCTCCGCGCCGGCTTCCGACATTCAGTAAAAGAGGGGACCCCATGAGGTTCAAGGACAAGGTCGCGCTGGTCACCGGCGGCGGCCGCGACATCGGCCGCGAGGTCTCGCTGCGACTGGCCGCCGAGGGCGCGACCGTGGTGGTGAACTATCGCGGCGACGAAGCCTCGGCCCAGCAGACGGCGGCCCGCATCGAGGCGGCCGGCGGCAAGGCGGTGCTGCACCGCGCCGACGTCACCGATGCGGCCGAGGTCGCCGCCCTTGTTGCCGCCGCGGCGGGCGTCACCGGCAAGATCGACATTCTCGTCAACCTCGCCGGCGGCATGGTCGCCCGCAAGAGCCTCGCCGAGATGGACGAGGCCTTCTTCGACCAGGTCATGACCCTGAACCTGAAGTCAGCCTTCCTGGTGACCAAGGCGGCCCTGCCGCACATTCCGGACGGGGCGGCGATCATCAATATCGCCTCGCTGGCCGGCCGCGACGGCGGCGGCCCCGGGGCCAGCGTCTACGCCGCCTCCAAGGGCGCGCTGATGACCCTGACCCGCGGCTGGGCCAAGGAGCTGGGACCGCGGGGGATCCGCGTCAACGCCCTGTGCCCGGGCCTGATCGGCACCAGCTTCCACGACATCTTCTCCAAGCCCGAAGGCCGCGCCGCCGTCGCCGGCAACACCCCGCTGCGCCGCGAGGGCGCGCCTGAAGAGGTGGCCGCCGCGGTGGCCTTTCTGGCCTCGCAGGACGCCTCGTTCCTGGCTGGGGTCAATCTCGACATCAACGGCGGGCTGGCCTTCTCGTAAGGCCGGCCGCGAGCACAACGACAAGAGAGGGAGGATCCAATGAAAATCAGAACCGCGATGCTCGCGGCCTTGGTCCTGGCGGCGGCTCCGGCCGCCGTCCTGGCCCAGCCGCCCGGCCCGCAGAAGGACCGCGAGCCGCGCACCGACGCCGCCCCGATCAAGCCCTACAAGATCATCCTGGTCGGCGACTCCACCATGGCTCCGGGCAGCGGCTGGGCCTCTGCCTTCTGCGACTATCACGTCAAGTCGTCGCTGAACTGCCTGAACCTCGGCCGGGGCGGGCGCTCGACCCGCAGCTATCGCGCCGAGGGCTCGTGGGACATCGCGCTGAACGAGGCGCGGGTGAAGGGCTACGCCGCCACCTACGTGCTGATCCAGTTCGCCCACAACGACCAGTCGTCCAAGGGCGAGCGCTGGACCGACATGACCACAGAGTTCCCGGCCAACCTGAAGCGGTTCGTCGAGGAGGTGAGGGCGGCCGGCGCCGAGCCGGTGCTGCTGACGCCCCTGACCCGCCGCGAGTTCGCCAGCGGCCAGTTGAAGAACACGCTGGAGCCCTGGTCGGAGGAGGTGCGCAAGGTCGCCGCCGAGACCAAGGCGCCGCTGGTGGATCTCAACAAGTCCAGCGCCGCCGTCGTGCGCAAGCTGGGCGCCGTCGACTCCATGAAGCTGGCCCAGGCCGAGCCGCTCGAGAACGAGGTGGCCGCCGCCAAGGCCGGCACGACCCTGCCGCCGCGCGCGGCGGAGGAAGCGCGCCAGCCCGACGTGCCGACGACCGAGACCGGGCCGCGCGGCCAGCTGGTGCGCAAGTTCGACTACACCCACGTCGGCGAGACCGGCGCGCGGGTGTTCGCCCGGCTCGTCGCCAACGACCTGGCCGCCGCCGTGCCGGCGCTGCGCAGCCAACTGGTTCCTTAAGCGAGGAGGACGCGGGAGCGGCCTCGCGCCACGGCCCTGGCCGGGGTCGCTTCCGCGCGCCTGCCTGTTGAAAATTGGTATGCATATCGGCCGGTTCAAATTGGCCTAAATATTTCCAAAATTGGTCTGAGAATCCGCCTTGACGCGCCTGCGGTCAGGTCGCACGGTTCCGGCATAAGAAAAGAAGGGGAGGGAGCAAACATGCACGTCGCCAATACTCCGCGCGTCCAGTCTACTCTGGGCATCCAGGCGCGGTTCGCGGTCCTGCGGTCGGTTCTGAGCTGCGGCGTCGCCGCCTCGGCCATCGCGCTGGCCGCCAGCGCTTCGGCTCAGGAAGCGGTCGCCACCGCGCCCGCCGATCAGCCGATCACCGACAATTCGGTCGACGAGGTGGTGGTCAGCGCCGTCCGTCAGACCATGCAGAATTCGATCGCGGTGAAGCGCGACACGACGGCCATCGTCGACGCCCTGTCGGCCAACGAGATCGGCGACCTGCCGGGCCAGTCGATCGGCGAAGCGATCATGACCATCACCGGCGCCACCGCCGACCGCGGCAACTACGGCCCGACGGAAGTCTCGCTGCGGGGCCTGGGCTCGTTCCTGTCGGCCACCACCTTCAACGGCCGCGAGGCCTCGAACGGCAGCGGCGACCGCGCCGTCAACTTCGGCCAGTTCCCGTCCGAACTGTTCAACGGCATCAAGATCTACAAGTCGCAGCAGGCCGACCTGATCGAGGGCGGCGTCGCCGGCACGATCGAGATGGAGACCAAGAAGCCGCTCGACTACGGCAAGCGGCTGGCCCAGGTGGAGCTCAAGGGCAACTACAATCCCTACCAGAAGCGGATCACCGGCTCCGACCCCTGGGGCTGGCGCGGCACGGCCAGCTATGTCGACCAGTACGAGCTGGGCAAGCTGGGCGATGTCGGCATTTCACTGGGGATCCAGCGCAACCAGGTCGACGACCCGGCCGAGTCCTATGTGGCGTCGAACACCTGGGTGGCCTGCAACCCGAGCATCGTCAGCACCGGCAACTGCACCGAGGTGAGCCGCGCCCAGGCCGCCGCCGGCACGCCGTTCTACCTGACGCCCAACTCGATGACCTATCGCCAACTGACCGCCAAGGAAAAGCGCGACGCCTTCTTCGGCGCTCTGCAATGGCAGCCCAACGACCGCTTCGACGCCAATTTCGACGTCGAATATTCCAAGCGGAACTACCAGGAAGACCGCCACGACCTGGGCCTGGCCGAGACCCGCTACAACCTGCACAACGTGCAGTACGACGATGACGGCCGGCTGCTCTACGCCGAGGGCTCGAGCACGCTGCAGTCGGTCTCGACCCTGTTCCAGCGGGAAGAGGAATATATCGGCGGCGGCGGCAATTTCGAGTTCGAGGCCACCGATCGCCTGACCCTGAAGGCCGACATCTCCTACAGCCAGACCACCCGCACCGACCTTACCCGCTCGGTTCGCCTGCGCTCGGATCCGCTCGACATCTACGGCGTGCGCACGGCGATCAACAATCAGCGCGTGCCCTACGTCTACGACGCCCGCAACGGCTTTGCGCCTACCATCACCATCGACCCGCGCTTCAACCTCGACGACTGGTCGCTGTTCAGCGACGACGCCCGCCTGACCCGCGAGGAGGAGGAGAAGAAGGACCGCATCTTCGCGACCCGCTTCGACGCCAGCTACGCGCTCGACGGCTTCATCAACAAGGTCGACGCGGGCCTGCGCTATTCGCGCCGCCGCTACACCACCTATGACGACCTGGTGACCATCGACCAGGCCAGCCTGGCCGTGGACCGGGCGGTGAACCTGGCCTGCCGCACCAATTTCCCGCAGTCGGACTACCTGGCCGACGCGCCCAACAACACGATCCACAGCTGGGCGACCTTCGACACCCTCTGCCAGTTCCGCAACTATCTGGGCACGGAAGATCCCGGCGGCACGGGCGACACCCGCTCGGTGGCCAACGCCGACGTCACCGAGACGGTGTGGTCAGGCTATGTCATGGCCTCCTACAAGGGTGAGGCGGCGGGCATGCCGGTGCGCGGCAACTTCGGCGTCCGCGTCGTCGACACCAGCGTCGTTTCCAAGGGGCTGCGGGCCGGCCTGGAAGTGGTCAACAACAGCGACGGCTCGATCCGCCTGGTCGAGACCGGCGAGTTCGACCCGACCCGGATCAAGGCCTCCAGCTTCCGCGTGCTGCCCAGCGTCAACGCCAATTTCGACTTGAACCCCAAGACGATCGGCCGCATCGCGCTCTACCGCGCCATGTCGCGGCCGGCCCCCAGCAGTCTGGCGGCGGGGCGGACCATCACCCTGCAGGACGGCACGGACTTCACCTCGATCCAGGAGGCCATCGGCGAAATCGTCGCCAGCGGCAGCCCGCGCCTGAAGCCGATCATGTCGTGGAACGCCGACGTGGCGCTGGAATACTACTACAACCGCGACACCATCCTGGCGACGACGCTGTACTACAAGCAGTTCACCGGCGGCTTCATCCCGGTGACCATCGACGAAGAGTTCGTCATCGACGGCCAGAACGTCACGGTGCCGGTCACCCAGACCCAGAACAGCGACGACAAGAGCCACGTCTACGGCGCTGAGTTCACGCTCTCGAACAAGTTCAGCTGGTTGCCCAAGCCTCTGGACGGCTTCGGGGGCAAGCTGAGCTACAACTACGCGATCACCAACTTCAAGAACCACGACATCCGGCTGGGCGACGTCATCGACCCCGACACCGGCGTGGTGACCGAGGGCATGATCCCGGCCGCGGGCCTGAACGGCTATTCCAAGCACGTGCTGTCGGCCCAGCTCTATTACGAGGCTGGCCCGCTGACCCTGCAGGGCATCTATCGCTACCGCTCGCGCTACTATCAGGACTTCGTCGGCGGCAACGCTCAGCTGCGCTACATCTCGGGCGGCGACGCCTTCGACTTCACCGCCCAGTACAAGCTGAACAAGAAGGTCGACATCCGCCTGCAGGGCCTCAACCTGTTCAACGAGGTCAAGGTCGACTCGATGCCGATCCAGGGCAGCACCCGCAACTACCAGTACTTCGGGCCGCAGTTCTTCGCTTCGATACGCGCGCGCTTCTAGGGCCGATTGGCGGCCGTGGTGCAAACCAATTTGCTATTCCAATTTTAATCCGATTGGGGCAAATCTGGCGACGCAACAACGTCTTAGAGGGGCGCCATGGCCGACCGCCGGCTGTTCGAGGAAATCGCCGACAAGATCGCCGGCATGGTCCGGGCGGGAGAGTTTCCGCCCGGCTCCAGGCTGCCGGGCGAGCGGGAGATGTCCGAACGGCTGGGCGTCAGCCGGGTGACCGTGCGCGAGGCCGAGATCGCGCTCCAGGCTCGGGGCACCTTGCGCATCCGCGCCGGCTCGGGGGTCTATGTCTGCGGTCCGGTCGCACCCGACAGCGCCGGCGGCGACAACCTGCCGACGGTCAGCGCCTTCGAACTGACCGAGGCGCGCTCGCTGTTCGAGTCCGAGGCCGCCGCCCTGGCCGCGCCGATCATCTCGGACGCGGATCTCGCCAAGCTCGACGCCCTGCTGATCGAGATGGTCGAGGCCGGCGACGACGACGCCCGGTCGACCGCGGTGGATCGCGAGTTCCACATGACCATCGCCTCGGCCTCGGGCAATCGCGTCATCATCCACACGATCAAGACCCTCTGGAAGTTCCGCATGGAAGATCCGGAGGTGCGCCGCACCCACGAGTCGATCTGCCATCACGACGGCGACGCCCGCCAGAACGAGCACGCCGCCGTGGTCGAGGCCCTGCGCCGCCGCGACGCCAAGGCGGCCCGCCAGGCCATGCGCCTGCACTTCTCGCGCCTGCTGGAAGCCATGCTCGACGCCACCGAGCAGCAGGAGCGCCAGGCGCTTGAACGCAAGTCGGCCGAAAGCCGCAGCCGGTTCCTGATCAGCGCCCGGATGGGCTAGCCGCCCTTCAACTCACCGCGTCGAGGATCGCCCGCACCCGCGCGGCCAGGGCCGAGGGCGCATAGGGCTTGTCGATCATCGGGTATTCGTTGGCCCAGTCCTCGGCCTCCTGGCCGATGAAACCCGAGGTCAGCAGCACCTTCAGGCTGGGCCGCTTGACGCGGGCCTTGCGGGCCAGGTCCAGGCCCGTGATCCCGCCGGGCATGACCACGTCGGAGAACAGCAGGTCGAAGCCGTCGCCGTTTCGCAAGCGGCGCAGGGCGCTGGCGGCGTTGCGCGCCGCGGCGACGTGGTAGCCCAGCGGCCGCAGCGTATCGACCGCCAGGGCCAGCACGGCCGGATCGTCCTCGACCACCAGGATCCGCTCGGTGCCGACCGGCACGCTGGCGGCGGGGCCCTCGACCGGGATTTCCACGTTCGACGGCGCGCAGGCCGGCAAGTCGATGCGGAAGGATGCGCCGGCGCCGGGGCTGGTCGTCACCTCGATCTCGCCGCCCGACTGCCGCACGAAGCCATAGACCTGCGAGAGACCCAGGCCCGAGCCCTTGCCCACCTCCTTGGTGGTGAAGAACGGCTCGAAGATGCGCGAGGCCACCTCGGGCGACATGCCGGGGCCGCTGTCGCTGACCACCAGTTGGTGGCCGGCCGCGCCGGTGCGGACGAGGATCTTCAGCAGGCCCGCGCCGTCCATGGCGTCGCGGGCGTTGACCGCCAGGTTCAGCAGCACGCTCTCCAGTTGGGCGACGTCGACATGCACCCAGCCCTGTTCGGTCGAATGCTCGACCTCGACGGTCACGGCGTCGCCCACCGCCTGGCGCAGAAGGGACGAGAACTCGCGGACAAGGTCGTTCAGCTCGACCGTCGCCGGGTCCAGCCGTTGCCGGCGCGAGAAGGCCAGGAGCTGGCGGGTTAGGGCCGCGCCGCGCTCGGCCGCCTGGCGGGCCGCCGTGATCTGCCGGACGTAGGGAAAGGCGTCGCCGCAGCGCCGCTGGACGAGGTCGATGTTGCCCAGCACCACGGTCAGCAGGTTGTTGAAGTCGTGGGCCACGCCGCCGGTCAGCTGGCCGACGGCCTCCATCTTGCGGGCGTGGGACAGGGCCTCTTCCAGGCCGCGGCGGTCGGTGTTGTCGAACAGGGCGCCGAAGACCAGGGCGCGGCCGGTGTCGTCGTCGAAGGCCAGGACGCCCTGGTCGATGAACGAGCGATATTCGCCGTCGGCCCGCAGCCAGCGGTACTCGCAGGTGTAGGAGCCCATCCGCATGGCCTCGGCCTGGGCCCGGGCCACCACGGCGCGGTCCTCGGGATGCACCCGGTCGATGCCCAGCGCGACCTCGCCCAGCAGCTGTTCGGCCGGAAAGCCCGTCAGGCGCTCGGCGTTGTCGCTCAGCGACAGCGGGGTGTAGGGCGGTTCGGCCAGGCGGGAATGGAAGACGATCGGCAGCACCCTAAGGATCGCCTGCTGGCGCTCCTCGTTGCTGCGCAGCGAGCGCTCGGCCGCGGCCTTCTCGACCTGAACGCGGGCGTATTCCTCCAGCAAGGCCTTCTGGTGTTCGGCCTGGCGGGCCAGCTCCAGCGTCTTGACGTGCAGGTCGACCAGCACCTGCACCTTGGAGCGCAGGATGAACGGATCGACCGGCTTGAACACCACGTCCACGGCCCCGGCCGAATAGGCCTTGAAGATGTGGGTCTCGTCGCGGAACACGGCGGTCAGGAAGACGATCGGCACGCTGCGCGTGCGCCGGCGCTGGCGGATCAGGGCGGCGGTCTCGTAGCCGTCCATGCCCGGCATGTGCAGGTCGAGCAGGATCACGGCGAAGTCGTCGGTCAGCAGTCGCCGCAGGGCCTCCTCGCCGGAGCGGGCGATGACCAGTTCCTGGCCCAGGCTCTCCAGCGCCTGGACGGCGGCGAAGGCGTTGCGCTCGTCGTCGTCGACGATGAGGATCTTGGTGACCGGCTGCGGCTCGGGCTCGACCGGCGGGAACTGGACGGCGGGGACCATGATCAGGACGCCGCCGTCGCCAGCACCACCACGTTGTCGCCGGCCGCCCGCGCCGCGTCGGCCCGCTGCACCGAGACCCTCAGCACCGAGATCAGCTGGTCCAGGTCCACCGGCTTGGAGACATAGTCGGACGCTCCGGCCTGGATGCACTTCTGGCGGTCGCCCTTCATGGCCTTGGCGGTGACGGCGATCACCGGCAGGTCGGCGAAGCGCCGGCGCGACCGGATCTCGCGCATGGTCTCGTAGCCGTCCATGTCGGGCATCATGATGTCGACCAGCACCAGGTCGACCTGATCCAGACCGTCCATCAGCTCCAGGCCCGCGCGGCCGCTTTCGGCGTAGCGCAGCGCGATGCCGTATTCCTCCAGGGCGCTGGCCAGGGAGAAGATGTTGCGGATGTCGTCGTCGATGACGACGGCGGTGCGGCCGGCCAGCACGGCGTCGGCGTGGCGGTTCTGGGCCAGCATGGCGCGGGCGGCCTCGGGCAGGCCGTCCACCCGTTCGTGCAGCAGAAGGGCCGCCTGGTCGATCAGCTGTTCCGGGGTGCGCGCGATGCGGGCGAGACCCGTGAACACCGCCAGCCGCAGGCGCCGGGCCTCCTCGGCGTCGCGTTCGCCGGGGGCGTACAGCACCACCGCGCCCGGAGCCGGGTTGCGGGCCTTCAGGGCGTCGAGAACCGATCCGGCCGCGCCCGGCTCGACCTCGATCACCAGCCCGCCGCCGTCGCCAGAGAAGGTCAAGGCGGGGAGGGCGGACAGGTCCCGCGCCACATGCGCTTCGCCGAAGGCCTCGCGCAGCAGGCGGATCGTATCGCTGCCGCCCCCGACCAGGGTCGGCGCCCGCGCGCCGCCGTGGGCCAGGCGGCGCACGCGGTCGAGGGTCGAGATCACCGCTTCCTGCTCGACCGGCTTGCTGGTGAAGCCCAGCGCCCCCATCGACGGGGCCAGGCCGCCGCGATCGTCGGCCGAGATCACCTGCACCGGGATGTGGCGGGTGTCGGCGGTGCGCTTGAGGAGATCGAGCAGGGCCAGGCCGTCCATGTCGGGCAGGCCGACGTCGAGCAGTATGGCCTCGGGCGAGAACCGGCGCGCCAGGGACGGCACGGCCGAGCCTTCGCCGGTGACCACCCCGCGATAGCCGGCGTCGCGCGCCAGCGTCAGCAGGATCGAGGCGAAGCGCGGATCGTCCTCGACGATCAGCACCACGGAATCCCCGGGCTCGATGCCGTCGCGGTCGTCCTGCACGGTCTCGACCGGCTCGTAGGCGGGAGCGTCGGCCGTGGAGATGACGAAGGTCGCCGGCGGCGCGCCGGCCGGACGCGGCGTCGGGCCGGACAGGGGCGAGGCCGCCGTCGGGCTGAAGTTCAGCGGCAGGTAAAGGGTGAAGGTGCTGCCCTGGCCGGGGGTGGAGACCACCCTCAGTTCGCCGCCCAGCAGGCGTGTGATCTCGCGGCTGATCGACAGCCCCAGCCCCGTGCCGCCGTACTTGCGGCTGGTGGTGCCGTCGGCCTGCTGGAAGGCCTCGAAGATGATCCGCTGCTTTTCCTCGGGGATGCCGATGCCGGTGTCCTCGACCGAGAAGGCCAGCACCTGGCCGGCTTTGTTGAGGTGGTCGTTGCCCTCGGCCCAGCCGCGCTCGGCCCGGCTGACCGACAGGCTGACCGAGCCGGCCTCGGTGAACTTGAAGGCGTTGGACAGCAGGTTCTTGATCACCTGCTGCAGGCGCTTGTCGTCGGTGTACATGGCGCGCGGCAGGGCCGGGTCCAGATCGATCAGGAAGTCCAGTTTCTTGTCCTGGGCGATCTGGGCGAAGGTGCGCTCGGTCTGGTCGCGCAGGCTGGCGAACGACATCTCACCGATGTCGAGGGTGACCGTGCCGCTCTCGATCTTCGACAGGTCGAGGATGTCGTTGATCAGGCCCAGCAGGTCGGCGCCGGCGCTGTGGATGTTCTTGGCGAACTCCACCTGCTTGCCGGAAAGGTTGCCCTGGGCGTTCTCGCTGAGCATCTTCGACAGGATCAGCAGGCTGTTGAGCGGCGTGCGCAGCTCGTGGCTCATATTGGCCAGGAACTCGGACTTGTACTTCGAGGTCAGAGCCAGCTGCTCGGCCTTCTCCTCCAGCGCCGCCTTGGCCTGCTCGACCTCGGTGTTCTTGGCTTCGACCTGCTTGTTCTGGGCCGACAGCAGCAGGGCCTTGTCTTCCAGCTCGGCGTTGGTCTGCTGCAGTTCCTCCTGCTTGGAGCGGAGCAGCTCCTCGGACTGACGCAGCGACGCGGCCTGCAGTTCGAGGCGGTCGTTGGTCTTCTTCAGCTCGCCCTGCTGGGCCTGGAGTTCCGAGGTCAGCAATTGCGACTGGGCCAGCAGGCCCTCGGTGCGCATGTTGGCGGCGATGGTCGACAGCACGATGCCGATCGACTCCATCAGTTGGTCGAGGAAGGCCTGCTGGGTCTCGTTGAAGGCGCCGAAGCTGGCCAGCTCGATCACCGCCTTCAGCTCGCCCTCGAACAGGGCCGGCAGCACGATGATGCTGCGCGGCGCAGCCTCGCCCAGGCCCGAGCTGATCTTGACATAGTCGGTGGGCAGGTCGGTCAGCAGGATGCGCTTCTTCTCGGCCGCGCACTGGCCGACCAGGCCCTCGCGCAGCCGCAGCTGGGTGGCGGGCGAGCGGCGCTGGGCGCCGGCGTAGCTGGCCGCCAGGGTCAGCACCGTGTCGCCGGCCTCGTCGGCGTCCGAGACATAGAACACCCCGTGCTGGGCGTTGATCAGGGCCGCCAGTTCCGACAGCACCAGGTTCGACACCGTCGACAGGTCGCGCTCGCCCTGCAGCATGCGGCTGAACCTGGCCAGGTTGGTCTTCAGCCAGTCCTGCTCGGTGTTCTTCAACGTCTGATCCTTCAGGTTCCGGATCATCTCGTTGATGTTGTCCTTCAGCGCCGCTACCTCGCCCGAGGCCTCGACCGTGATCGAGCGGGTCAGGTCGCCCTTGGTCACGGCGGTCGACACCTCGGCGATGGCGCGCACCTGGGTAGTCAGGTTGGCGGCCAGTTCGTTGACGTTGTCGGTCAGGTCGCGCCACAGGCCGGCCGCGCCCGGCACCTTGGCCTGGCCGCCCAGCTTGCCTTCCGAACCCACCTCGCGGGCCACGTTGGTCACCTGGTCGGCGAAGGTGGCCAGGGTCTCGATCATGCCGTTGATGGTGTCGGCCAGCGAGGCGATCTCGCCCTTGGCGTCTAGGGTCAGCTTGCGCTTGAGGTTGCCCTGGGCCACGGCGGTGACGACGTCGGCGATGTTGCGGACCTGGCCGGT
>NZ_QHJY01000299.1 GCF_003185805.1 Caulobacter sp. D5 | reverse complement strand
CGTTCCTGGCCTTCCACGACGAGGACGGCGACGGGGTGATGAAGAAGACCGCCCTGGGCCTGCCCGCCGACGGCGTCGGCCTGTCACGCGACCCCAAGGCGAGGTTCGGTCCGCCGAAGTTCGAGGACTCGGCGGTGGATGTCGGCGCTGGCGGGGCCAGCGTGGCGGTGAGCCTCAAATACTGAGACCCCTCTCCCCCTGCGGGAGAGGGTGGCCTCCGAAGGAGGTCGGGTGAGGGGTCGCACAGACCTCAGACGTCGCGAGAGCTGATCAGCTTTCGCGGCGTTTGCTTTTGAGAGACCCCTCATCCGACGGCCTTCGCCGCCACCTTCTCTCGCAAGGGGAGAAGGATCAGGGCTGAGGAAATCCGCCCGCCTTCGACACCATGCCCGGCAGGCTCGGCGCGCCCAGCACGCCCTTGAGCCAGCCGGCCGTCTCGATCAGCGCCGGCAGGTCGAGCCCGGTCGCCACGCCCATGCGCGCGAACATGTAGGCCAGGTCCTCGGTCGGGACGTTGCCGGTGGCGGCCGGGGCGAAGGGGCAGCCGCCGATGCCGCCGATCGAGGCGTCGAGGCTGGCCACGCCCGCGCGCCAGGCGGCGAAGGCGTTGGCCAGGCCCGTGTTGCGGGTGTTGTGGAAGTGCGCGCGCAGCACCGCCCCCGGCGCGACGGCGCGGACGGCGCCGAAGCGGGTCTCGACCGCCAGCGGGTCGCCCACGCCGATGGTGTCGGCCAGGGTGATCTCGGTGACGCCGAAGCTCGCCAGTTCGGCGGCGATCCGCGCCACCTGCTCGACCGCCACCTCGCCCTCGAACGGACAGCCGAAGGCCGCCGCGATGGTCACGCCCAGCTTCAGCCCCGCCTGGCGCGCGACCTCGGGGGCCTCGGAAATCTGGCTCAGGGTCTCGAAGACCGGGACGCCCTGGTTGCGAGCGTTGAAGGTCTCGCTGGCCACCACGACGAAATTGACCTCGTCGACATCGGCGGCGATGGCGCGGTCCAGGCCCCGGCGGTTCAGCACGAGACCGATCAGCGACACGCCGCGCGCGCGCAGGTCCTGCTGGCCGCGCAGCCGGGCCATCACCTCGTCGGCGTCGGCCATCTGCGGCACGGCGCGCGGATTGACGAAGCTGACCGCCTCGACCCGGCGGGCGCCGGCCTCGACGGCCTTGAGCACCAGGGCGGCCTTGTCGGTCGCCGAGACCATCGTCTTCTCGTTCTGCAGCCCGTCGCGGGGCGACACTTCGACGATCTCGATGCGGGTGGTCATGGCGCGTGTTCCTCGACGCCCGCGACGCGGGCAGGCATGGCGCGCGAGCATGCGCGGCGGCGCCTCCGAAACCAGCGCCCCGCCCCCGGCGCCCGACAGGCGGGGAGCCCGCGCGGCCACGCAGCGAACATCGGTATGCGGCGCAAGCTCCCCCGATCAACGAGGGGAGCTGATCAATGAAAACTGCTGGAACACTCGCCGCCTGCGCCGGCGTATCGCTGCTGGCCCTGGCCTGGGCCGGCGCGGCGTCCGCCCAGGACACCGCCGTCGAAGAGGTGGTGGTCACCGCCCGCCAGCGGGCCGAGAACCTGCGCGACGTGCCCGCCGCCGTCACCGCCCTGGGCCAGTCGACGCTGGAAGCCGCCGGCGTCGCCCGCGCCGCCGACTTCGTGGCCCTGACCCCGGGCGTCAGCCTGGTGCAGGCCGCCGAACAGGGCGACGCCCAGGTCAACATCCGCGGCGTCAACGGCGCCCGCGACGCCCAGGCCTCGTTCGCCTTCGTCGTCGACGGCGTGCAGATGGCCAACCCGGCCGCCTTCAACCGCGAATTCTCCGACCTGCGCCAGATCGAGGTGGTGAAGGGCCCGCAAGGCGCGGTCTACGGCCGCAACGCCGCCGCCGGGGCGATCATCGTCTCCACCGTCGAGCCGGGCGACGAGTTCGAAGGCTCGGCCAAGCTCAGCGCCGGCAACCGCAAGAGCTACGCCGGCGACCTGCGGGTGGCCGGCCCCCTCACCGACAAGCTGGCCGGCAGCCTGTCGGCCGACTGGCGGCGCACCGACGGCTTCTACGACAGCCAGTTCAGCGACGGCGCCGTCGACCGCTATCGCGGCTACAATCTCAACGGCCGCCTCGTGGCGCGGCTGGACGAGAAGACCAAGCTCGACCTCAAGGCCCGCTACGGCCGGCTGACGGCCGGCTCGATCGCCTACAACGCCGTCTTCGCCCTGCCCTCGTTCGCCTCGGTGCTGAGCACGCCGTCCTACTACGAGGACGTCAACGACCACGACTTCGCCTTCCAGAACAACGTGCAGCACACCAACCGGCAGGAGGCCTTCGAGGCGTCGGCCAAGCTGGAGCGCGACCTCGGCTTCGCCACCCTGACGGCCTGGACGCTCTATTCCGACATCGACAACGACCTGGTCGCCGACGGCGCCTCGGCCTCGTTCGGCTTCTTCAACGCCAGCGCCAGTTGCGCGGCCTCGATCGCGGCGCTGAACGCCAAGGGCGTCACCCTGCCCTCGCCGCAGTATCTTGGAACCACGGCGGCCGGCTCGTTCTTCGGGCCCTACACGCCGACCACCTGCGACGGCTACCAATATCAGAAGCGCGACCAGAGCGACCTGTCGGGCGAGCTGCGCCTGACCTCGCGCTCCGACCAGGCCCTGCGCTGGATGGTCGGCGCCTACGCCCTGCGCATCGACCGCGAGGTGGGCGTCGCCACCGGCCTGGACGGCGGCGGCGAGATCCCACGGTCGCTCTACGTACCCTCGTCCTCGGCCTATTCGACCGAGCAGCTCTATTGGGACGACTTCAAGAGCGACGTGGCGGCCGTGTTCGGCCATCTGGCCTACGACTTCGCGCCCAGCCTCGAAGGCTCGCTAGCGCTGCGGTACGACCGCGAGGAACGCAAGGTCCACAACCTGGTGCCGACCGCCGCGCGCACCAAGTACATCGACTTCGACGGCCCGGCCTATACCGGCGGCGCGGCCCTCAACCCCGGCCTCGACACCACGATCAATCCGGGCGGCATCAAGGACCAGAAGAAGACCTACGACCAGCTTCAGCCCAAGATCGCCCTGCGCTGGAAGGCCAGCGAAGACTGGACCCTCTACGGCGACTGGGGCGTGGGCTTCAAGTCGGGCGGCTTCAACAGCCAGGGCAGCGCCGCGACGGTGAACCTGTTCATCAACCCGGTGCGCACGGCGGCCGGCTACAAGCCGGTGACCATCCGCGACGACTTCGACAAGGAAGTCTCCAAGAGCTTCGAGATCGGGGCCAAGGGCCGGATGTTCGACGGTCGCCTGACCGTGGACGCCGCCGCCTACCAGACCGACGTCGACGACATGCAGTTCTTCGAGTTCTTCGTCGGCCCGTTCGGCCTGCTGCGCGTGGTGTCGAACATCGACGAGGTGCGGATCAAGGGCGCCGAGCTGGGCCTGCGCTACAAGGCCAGCCCGAACCTGATCCTGGAGGCCTCGGGCGCCTATACCGACAGCGAGATCCGCAAGAACTCGGTGCGGCCCGACACGGTGGGCAACGAGTCGCCCTACACGCCGCGCTACACCTGGAACCTGGCGGCCGACTACACCCATCCGCTGCCGCAGAACCTGTCTCTGCACCTGCGGGCCGACGTGCGGGGCACGGGACCGACCTGGTTCCACGTCGTGCAGGACCAGGACAACCCCACCGTCTTCGAGCTGAGCTATGGCGCCCTGGGCCGGGCCAACTACGCCAAGTCCCGCCGCGACGCCTACACCACCCTGGACCTGCGGGCCGGGATCGAGGCCGACGCCTGGAGCCTGACGGCCTTCGGCAAGAACGTGCTGGATGAGGACTACGCCGCCGAGGTGATCCCGGCGCCGGAGTTCGGCGGCAGCTTCGTCTCGCCCGCAGCCGGCGCGACCTGGGGCGTGGAGCTCGCCGTGAAGTTCTGATGGCGCCCGCACAGCGGTGAAACCCCTCCCCCGATCCGGCGCGCGCCGCCCGATCGGGGGAATGTCGCCCGAATAGGCGTCGCGCCGCCGCCCTGGGGGGATGTTGGCGCGCCAGCAAAGAGGCTGACGATGGCTTACCGATTGGGCGTGGACGTAGGCGGGACCTTCACCGACCTGCTGTTGCTGAACGAGGCGACGGGAGACTTCTGGCGGCACAAGACGCCGTCTACCCCGCATGACAGCTCGGTCGGCGTGATGACCGGCGTCAACGCGGTCTGCGAGAAGGCCGGGGTCAAGCCGTCGGACGTCGACGTCTTCCTGCACGGCACCACCGTGGCCACCAACGCCGTGCTCGAGGGCAAGGGCGCCCGCGTCGGCCTGGTGACCACCGAGGGCTACCACCAGGTGATGCAGATCGCCCGCTCGCTGGTGCCCGGCGGCCTGGCCGCCTGGATCATCTGGCCCAAGCCCGAGCCGCTGGCCAAGCTGGAAGACACGGTAGAGATCAAGGGTCGCATCGACGCGGCCGGCAAGGAGATCCGCCCCCTTGATGAGGCCGACGCCCGCGCCCAGCTGACCAAGCTGAAGGAACAGGGCGTCGAGGCGGTGACCATCGCCCTGATGAACGCCTACCTGAACGGTTCGCACGAGCGTCGCGTGGCCGAACTGGCCGCCGAGATCCTGCCGGGCGTGCTGGTCTCGCTGTCGCACGAGGTCCTGCCGGAGATGCAGGAATACGAGCGCACCCTGACCACCGTCGCCAACGCCTCCGTGCGCCCCGTGGTCTCCAAGTACGTCAAGAACCTGCGCGACAAGCTGCGCGGCCTGGACATGCAGGGCCGCATCGCCCTGCTGCGCTCGGACGGCGGGCTGATGTCGTCGGAAAAGTCCGAAGAGCACCCGGTGTCCTTGCTGATGTCGGGTCCCGCCGGCGGCGTCACCGGCGCCCTGTGGGTGGCTCGTAACTCGGGCCTGAAAAACATTCTCACGCTGGACGTCGGCGGCACCTCGACCGACGTCGCCTTGATCGAGAACGGCGAGCCGCGCCGCGTGCGCACCACCGACGTCGGCCACCTCACCGTCCGCGCCTCGTCGCTGGACGTGAAGACGGTCGGCGCCGGCGGCGGCTCGATCGCCAAGGTGCCGGAACTGACCCGCGCCCTGCGTGTCGGCCCGGAATCGGCCGGCGCCGCGCCGGGTCCCGCCGCCTACGGCAAGGGCGGCACGGCCCCCACCGTCACCGACGCCAACGTCGTGCTCGGCTACCTGCCTGAAGACCTGCTGGGCGGCGCCTTCAAGCTCGACCGCGAGGCGGCCAAGACGGCGGTGCAGACCATCGCTGATGCGCTCGGCGTGGACCTCTACGAAGCCGCCCGCGGCATCATCGACATCGTCAACGAGAACATGTTCGGCGCGCTGCGCATGATCTCGGTGCAGCAGGGCTACGACCCGCGCGACTTCGCCCTGATGGGCTTCGGCGGCGCCGGCCCCCTGCACGTCAACGCCGTGGCCAAGCTGATGGGCTCGTGGCCGGCCGTGTCGCCGGTCTCGCCGGGCGTGCTCTGCGCCCTGGGCGACGCCACGACGCGGATGCGCACCGAAACCGCCCGCTCCTACTCCAAGCGCCTGTCGGCCGCGACCGAGGCCGAGGTGCTGAGCCTGTTCGGCGAGATGGACGGCCAGATCCGCGACACCCTCAAGGCCGACGGCGTCGCCGACGCCGAGATCGAGACCCGCTTCGAGATCGACGTCCGCTATCACGGCCAGGCCTTCGAAGTGCCCATGCACGTGACGCTCGACAGCCTGAAGAACGGCGGGCTGCAACGCCTGGCCGCCGCCTTCGACGAAGAGCACCGCCGCCTCTTCACCTTCAACATGGACGCCGAGCACGAGCTGGTGAACCTGCGCGCCGTCGCCATGGGCAAGGTGCAGGAGATCCCCAGCCTCGAGATCGAGAAGGGCGACGGCGATCCGTCGCGCGCCAAGATCCGCGACCACGAGGTCTGGGCCGACGGCGGCATGAAGCCGGCCGCCATCTATGACCGCTCCAAGCTCCGCGCCGGCGACCGCATTCCGGGTCCGGCGATCATCACCGAGATGGATTCGACCACCTTGGTGCTGCCCGACTGCGAAGCCGTCGTCGACGTCTACGGCGTCATCCTGATCAACCCGACCAAGGAGGGCTAACGAATGCCCGCGCGCATCCTGGAAACCAATTCCACGCCCTTCGGCAAGGTCGCCGTCGATCCGGTGACGCTCGACATCATCGAGAACGCCCTGCGCAACGCCCGCGTCGAGATGGACGCCACCCTGTTCCGCACCGCGCTGTCGCCCGGCATCCGCGAGCAGGGCGACGCCTTCCCGCTGATCGCCGACCGCGACGGCCGCATGGTGGTGGGCCAGTTCGGCTCGTTCATCGACGGCTTCCTCAAGGGCTATGACGGCGAGATCGAGGAAGGCGACATCATCCTCGTCAACGACCCCTATTCGGTCGAGGGCGCGATCAGCCACGCGTCCGACCAGCTGTGCATCGCCCCGATCTTCCGCGACGGCCGCCTGGTGGCCTGGTCGGCGATGTTCGGCCACATGACCGACGTCGGCGGCAAGGTGCCCGGCTCGCTGCCCACCGACGCGGCCTCGATCTTCGAGGAAGGCTTCCGCCTGCCGCCGGTGAAGCTCTATCGCAAGGGCGAGCTGCAGAGCGACATCGTCCGCATCGCCGCCCACCAGTCGCGCATGCCCGAATGGTTCAAGGCCGACCTGCACGCCATCGTCGCCTCGTGCCGCGTGGCCGGCCGCCGGGTGGTCGAGATCTGCGAGCGCTTCGGCGACGACGTGTTCGCCAGCGCCCTGGACGAGCTTCTGGCCCGCAACCACCGCGCCATGGCCCACCTGATCTCGACGGCGATCGGCGAAGCGCCGGTGTCGTTCGAGGACTACATCTGCGACGACGGCAAGGGCGCTGGTCCGTTCAAGATCAAGTGCACCATGTGGCGCGAAGGCGGCAAGGTGGTGCTCGATTTCGACGGCACCGATCCGCAGTCGGACAGCTCGATCAACTTCCTGCTGAACGAGAACATGTTCAAGATGTTCTTCGGCATCTACATGATCATGGTCTTCGACCCGCAGATCCTGTTCAACGACGGCTTCTACGACCTCGTCGACGTGCGGATCCCGGAAGGCAGCCTGCTGAAGCCGAAGTTCCCGGCCGCCCTCTCCTGCCGCACCCACGCTCTTGGCCGCATCTTCGACGTGCTGGGCGCGCTGCTGGGCCAGAAGACCCCGGAATTCCTGTGCGCCGCCGGCTTCTCGAGCTCGCCGCACCTGATGTTCTCGGGCTTCGACGGCAAGGGCGAGTGGTTCCAGCTGTTCCAGATCGGCTTCGGCGGCATTCCGGGCCGTCCGTTCGGCGACGGCGCCGACGGCCACTCGCTGTGGCCGGGCTTCACCAACGTTCCGAACGAGTTCCTGGAACGCTACTTCCCGATGGTCATCGAGCGCTATGAGAGCGTGGCCGACAGCGGCGGCGCCGGGCGCTTCCGGGGCGGCAACGGCATCCACATGACCTACAAGTTCACGGAAGCCGGGACGATCGCCATCCACGACGACCGCTGGTTCGTGCCGCCGTGGGGCGTCAACGGCGGCGCGCCGGGCGCCCGCTCGTGGAAGCGTCTGGACAAGGGCAATGGCGAGAGCATCGCCCTGCCCTCCAAGTGCGACGGGATCCAGGTCGACAAGGGCGACCTGCTGCACTTCGTCACCTGGGGCGGCGGCGGCTGGGGCGACCCGCTGGAGCGCGAAGTCGAGCTGGTCGAGCTGGAGGTCGCGCGCGGCCTGGTCAGCGCCGAGGGCGCCCAACGCTACGGCGTGGTGCTGGACGGCGCCGGCAAGGTCGATGCGGCCGCGACCGAGGCCCTGCGGGCCAAGATCCGCGCCGAGCGCGGCCCGCTGGAAGTGTTCGACCGCGGCCCGTCGCTGGACGAGCTGCGCGCCTCGTGCCTGGCCGACACCGGCCTGCCCGCGCCGCGTCCGCCCGTGTGGCGCAATGCGCCGCTGGCCCTGGCGGCGGAGTAGGTCGTAAGCGTCATGACGGTTGAAAACACCGGTCCCCTCAAGGGCCTGCGCGTCGTCGAGATGGGCCAGCTGATCGCTGGTCCATTCTGCGGCCAGCTGCTGGGCGACATGGGCGCGGACGTCATCAAGATCGAGCCGCCCGGCAAGGGCGACCCGATGCGCGACTGGGGCCGCGGCGACTATCCGCTGTGGTGGGAGGTCGTGGCCCGCAACAAGCGTACGGTCTCGGCCAATCTGCGCGTGCCGGAAGGCCAGGCCCTGGCCCGCAAGCTGATCGCCACGGCCGACATTCTCATCGAGAACTTCCGGCCCGGCACGCTGGAGGGCTGGGGCCTGTCGCCCGAAGTCCTGCACGCCGAGAACCCGGGGCTGATCATCGTGCGGGTGTCCGGCTACGGCCAGACCGGTCCCTATGCCGACCGCGCGGGCTTTGGCGGCATCGGCGAGGCCATGGGCGGCTGGCGCCACATCGTCGGCGATCCCGATCGCGCGCCCTCGCGCATGGGCATCTCAATCGGCGACGCCCTGGCGGCCACCTACGGCTGCCTCGGCGCCCTGGCGGCCCTGCGCCACCGCGACGCCACCGGCCAGGGCCAGGTGGTCGACAGCTCGCTCTACGAAGCGGTGCTGCAGGTCATGGAAAGCCTGGTCCCCGACTACAAGGTCATGGGCTACATCCGCGAGCGCTCGGGCTCGGTGCTGCCCGGCATCGCGCCGTCGAACGTCTATCACTGCAAGGACGGCGACTACCTGATCGCCGCCAACCAGGACACGGTGTTCGGCCGTCTGTGCAAGGCCATGGGCCAGCCCGAGCTGGCCCAGCACCCGGACTACGTCAACCACGTCAACCGCGGCCGCAACATGAAGGCGCTGGACGCCCTCATCGAGGCCTGGACCAAGACCCTCACGGTCGACGAGGTCGAGGCCAAGATGATCGAGGCCGGCGTGCCGGCCGGGAAGATCTATCGCGCGCCCGAGATGCTGGCCGACCCGCATTTCGCGGCCCGGGAGTCGATCGTCACGCTCGACCACCCGCGCTGGGGCGAACTGCCGATGCAGAACGTCATGCCCAAGCTCTCCAAGACCCCCGGCGTCGTCCGCGCCATCGCCTCGCAGGCGGTGGGCCAGGACAATGCGGCGGTGTGGAGCGAGCTGGGGGTGAGCGAAAGCGAACTGAAGGCCTTCGCCGAGCAGGGCGTGGTCTAGGACCAGCGAAAACCTCGTCCCCTAGGGCCGTGCCTGCACGGCCCGCCCAAGGGCATGCTTCGACAGGCTCAGGATGAGGTTTTCTACTGCAATCGCCGATGGATCGCGGCGCTAGATATGGTCCTCATCCTGAGCCTGTCGAAGGACGAGGACCACTCACCGCCTTGGCGGGGATGCACGGAGTAGAAATGGCTGAAGACCTGGACGCGGACTACCACAAGGCCGGCTTCGGCGGCCGCCTGGCCTTCGGCAAGAGCCCGGCCCTGCTGATCATCGACGTGGTCGACGCCTATCTGCTGCCGGACTCACCGCTCTATGCCGGCGTCGAGGCGGCCCTGGCCAGCAACGCCCGGCTGCTACAAGCGGCGCGCAAGGCCGGCATCCCGGTGATCCTGACCAACGTCGTCTACCAGGCCGGAGTCGGCGGCCGCGACGGCGGGGTGTTCTATCGCAAGGTCCCGGCCCTGAAGGCCTTCCAGGAAGGCTCGCCGCTGGGCGCCTTTCCCAAGGAGATCACGCCCATCGAGGGCGAGATCGTGCTGTCCAAGCAGTACGCCTCGGCCTTCTTCGGCACGCCCCTGGCCTCGACCCTGCGGGCCATGGGCGTCGACACCGTGATCATGGGCGGGTTCTCGACCAGCGGCTGCGTGCGGGCCAGCGCCCTGGACGCCCTGCAGCACGGCTTCATCCCGTTCGTGGTGCGTGAGGCCTCCGGCGACCGCGACGAGCGGGTGCAGGAAGCCAACCTTTTCGACCTTCAGGCCAAGTACGCCGAGGTGGTGTCCGAAGCCGACGCGCTGGAGCTGATCGCCGGCGCGGCAGGTTAGGCTCGGGTCGGCAGTCTTCGGCCCGCAGCCTCCAGCAAATCCGTAAAACCCCCGCGAAGGCGGGGGCCCAGGCGTTTTATCGTCGAGCGCCGCGGGCTTCAGAAAAAGCCTGGGTCCCCGCTTTCGCGGGGATGCTCGGAAATATCGATCGAGTCTAACGCCAGAGCGCCGCCAGTTCGGCGTAGCTGGCCTGCCCGCCGCAGGCCTCGACCGCCTTGGCCGAGCGGTCGCCCGCGGCCAGGACCTTGGCGCAGGCGCGATTGGCGGCGACCTGGGGTTCCACGATGTCGTAGCGCGGCGCGTTTTCCCGGAACACCTTCTCGCCGGGCAGATCCAGCGTCTCGCGTTCGGTTCGCGGCAAGGTCCCCCGCGAAGCCGTCGCCGCCTTGCGCAGACGCTCGGCTTCGACCGGATCGCGCTCGACGCCCTGGCCGTTCTCGTAAAGCAGGGCCAGCGCCAACTGCACCTTGGCGCTGGGGCCGACGGCGCGGTCGCGCAGTTCCTGGGGCGAGGTGGTGAGCGCCAGCTTCAGCGGCTCCAGTTCGGCGCGCCGATCCTCAGGGGCCGTCGCGCAGGCCGTCATCAGCAGCGCCGTTCCGATCAGAGACGCGATGGATATGACCGTCTTCGACAAGGCTTTCCTCCCCCTTTTTTTTTCTAAATTGACGCGGCTCAGCGCCGCCAGCGGGCCGCCAGTTCGGCGTAGTTCTCCTCGCCCCCGCACGCCCCGACCGCTTCGGGCGAGCGATCGTCCTGGGCCAGGGCCTGAGAGCAGGCGAGGTTGATGGTCGCCTGGAACGCCGCGACGTCGTAGCGCGGCACGAAGATCATCGAGACCCGTCCGGGCTTGCCGTTCAGGCCGGCGATGTAGGTGGTGATCGGCGTCGACCCGCGCGACGCCGTGGCGGCCTTGCGAAGACGATAGGCCTCGATCGGGTCGCGCTCGACGCCGCCCTGACCGTATTCGTAGAGCAGCGACAGGCTCAGCTGGGCCGAGGCGTCGTTGCGATCGGCCCGCGCGCGCAGCTCCTCCGGCGAGGTCGTCAGCGCCGTCTGCAAGGGACCAAGGCTGGCCAGCCGCGCCTGCTGCGAGGAGGCGCAGGCGCCCAGGGCGGCCACGGCGAGGACAAGGACGGCCGTCCGCGCGATCCCGTTCGACAAGGCAAGCCTCCGCACGCCAAAACAACTCTTAGGTGCAAGACTAACTCAGAACGCGCGATGCGCAACCGCGCGTCAGGCCTTGGCCGGCTCCACGCCATAGGCGCGCATGAAGACGTCGACGGCGGCGTCGACCGTCTCGTCGACCAGCGACGGGGGAAGCTCCTTCAGGACGCCTTCCAGCAGGCGATAGAAAGGTCCGGCCTCGCACAGGGCCTGGAAATGCATGGCCGCCCGCCAGGGGTCGACCCGTCGCATCTTGCCCTGGTCCATGAACCACTCGAAGCGGACGGTCATCTTGGCCCAGCCGCGCTTGGGACCGTTCTCGAAGAACAGCTTGCCGAGGTTGGAGCGCGCGCCCTCGGCGATGATCATACGCCGGAAGGCCATGACCTCCTCGCTGGCGATGAACGTCAGGAAGGCGCGGCCGAAGCGGTTCAGGGCCGGACGCAGTTCGTCCTCGGTCTCGAAGGTGGCGAACACCGGATCGATGATCTGGGTCCCCTTCTCCAGCATGGTGGCGACGAAAAGGTCGTCCTTCGAAGCGAAGTAGCTGTAGAGCGTCTGCTTCGAGCCGCCGGCCCGGGCCGACACCTCGGCCATGCTGGCGCCCAGGAATCCACGCTCCAGGAACACCGCCTTGGCGGCTTCCAGGATGCATTTCCGCTTCTCCTCGGTCTTGACGCGCACGCGCTCTCCTCTCCCCCCGATCGACCCGGCTACACGGCCCAGCCGTTTTCTGGACCGACGTGTACACTTTTCGCTTGACGCCGTCACGTCAAGTTATATTTAGACCGTCCTGTACGGTTTGATATCGAGCAATTCGATGGCCCACTTGTCCCTCCCCCTGAAAACTACCCTCGCGGCCCTGCTCGCGACCTCGGCTCTCGCAGGATGCGCCGCGGTTCCGACCCTGCCGCCCGCCCAGGCGATCAAGGCGCCCGACGCTTACGCGTCGCAAGCGAGCCTGACCGCCCCGGCCGCCGACTGGCCGGCCGACCGCTGGTGGGCCGCCTATGGCGACGCCCAGCTCGACGCCCTGATCGAAGAGGCCCTGGCCGGTTCGCCCGACCTGGCCGCCGCCCAGGCCCGCGTCGCCAAGGCCGAGGCCCTCGCCGGCCAGGCCCGTTCGGCCACGCTGCCCAGCCTGGCGGCCAACGCCAACTACGCCTCGGTCAAGCAGAGCTACCACAACGGCTTCCCGGCCGCGTACGTGCCCAAGGGCTACAACGACAGCGGCCGCGCGACGCTGGACTTCGCCTGGGAGCTCGACTTCTTCGGCAAGAACCGCGCGGCTCTCGCCGCCGCCACCTCGCAGGCCAAGGCCGCGCAGGCCGAAGCCGCCGAGACGCGCCTCGTCTTGTCGACCAATGTCGCCGCCGCCTATGCCGACCTCGCCCAGCTGTTCGCCGACCGCGACGCGGCGGCCGACGCGGTGAAGACCCGCGAACAGACCGCGCAACTCACCGCCGACCGCGCCGCCAACGGCCTGGAGAACCAGGGCTCGGCCGAGCAGTCGAAAGCAGCGCTGGCCTCGGCCCGCGCCCAGCTGGCCGCCTCGGACGAAGCCGTCGGCCTGACCCGCAACCGCCTGGCCGCCCTGCTCGGCGCCGGTCCCGACCGGGGCCTGTCGCTGGAGCGTCCGAAGGTCGGCGCCCTGAAAGCCTTCGGCCTGCCGCAGAACCTGTCGGCCGACCTGATCGGCCGCCGCCCGGACGTCGTCGCCGCCCGCCTGCGGGCCGAGGCCGCCGCCCAGAGCGTCAAGAAGGCCAAGGCCGAGTTCTACCCCAATGTCGACCTCTCGGCCTATTTCGGCCAGCAGTCGCTGGGCCTGGACATGTTGACCAACAGCGGCTCGCGCATCGGCTCGTTCGGTCCGGCTATCCGCCTGCCGATCTTCCAGGGCGGCGCCCTGCGGGCCGGCTATCGCGGGGCCGCGGCCGACTACGACGCCGCCGTCGCCAGCTACAACGGCGCCCTGTCGCAGGCCCTGAAGGACGTCGCCGACGCCGCCGTCAGCGCCCGCGCCCTCGACGCCCGCCTGGGTGAAAGCCGCAAGGCCGTCGAAGCTTCGTCGGCCGCCCACGACATCGCCCTGCAGCGCTATCGCGGGGGCCTGGCCACCTACCTCGACGTCCTCACCGCCGAGGACGCCCTGATCGCCAACCAGCGGACCCTCGCCGACCTCGAGACCCGCGCCTTCACCCTCGACGTGGCGCTCGTGCGCGCCCTCGGCGGCGGCTACCGCGCCGCCTGACCCGTTTCCCGGAGCATCCCCCAATGTTCGATTCCGAAGCCTCCGCTGAAGTCCAAGCCGCCGCCTCCAAGAAGGCCGCGACCGCCAAGCGCAAGAAGCTGTTCGCCGGCCTCGCCGCCGTCATCGTCGTCGCCGGCGCCGGCTATGGCGCCTACTACGCCCTGATCGGCTCGCACCACGTCGAGACCGACAACGCCTATGTCGGCGCCGACACCGCCCAGGTGACCCCGCTGGTCGGCGGCCCGGTGCGCAGCGTCGCCGTCCATGAAACCCAGGTCGTCCGCCAAGGCGACGTGCTGGTCACCCTCGACGACAGCGACGCCCGCATCGCTCTGGCCTCGGCCAAGGCCGATCTTTCCCGCGCCGAGCGCCGGGTGCGCGGCTACCTCGCCACCGACCAGAGCCTGGCCGCCCAGATCGCCGCTCGCGACGCCGACCAGGCCCGCGCCGCCGCCAGCCTGACCTCGGCCCAGGCCGACCTCGAGCGCGCCCGCGTCGACCTGGACCGCCGCAAGGCCCTGGCCGCCACCGGCGCCGTCTCGGGCGACGAGCTGACC
>NZ_QHJY01000298.1 GCF_003185805.1 Caulobacter sp. D5 | reverse complement strand
CCTGCCGCGCGACGCGGGCCGAAGGGTCTGGGGCGAGGCCGGGGTGCGCGCGGTGCGCACCGGGATCGCGGCCGGAGGCCTGGACGTGGCGCCCGACGCCGGCCTGCGCTGGACGACGGCGTCGAACGCCTACTGGTCGGCCCTGCCGTCGATGAACCTGGCCTGGAGCGCCGCTCCCGACGTCGTGGTCCGGTTCGGCGCGGCGCGGGTCATGGTGCGGCCCGACCTGATCAGCCTGCGCCCGGGCGTGGGGCTGTCGACCACCGGAGCCAAGACGGCTTCGTCGGGCAATCCGAACCTGCGTCCGACGCGGGCCGACGCCTTCGACCTGTCGGTGGACTGGCGGCCCCGGCCCGGCCTGCAAGTCACGGCGGCGGTCTATCGGAAGAACATCGCCACGACGGTGCAGTCGACGACGACCCGGCCCGCGCCATTCTCGGCCAATCCATTCGGCCTTCCCGACAGCGTGGCGGCGGCGGCCTGCGGGGCGGCGCTGGACTGCTCGCCGACCTTGCCGATCTGGCAGTTCTCGCGGCCGATCAACACCGGGCCGGGCCACCTGACCGGCGCCGAGGCCTCGTTCCGCGCCGCCTTGGGCGAGCATTGGACGCTGCAGGGCGCGGGCGCCTACACCCGCACGGTGGTGCGGCTGCTCGACCAGACCGGCGCCTGGGTGGACATGCAGGACGCCCTGAGCGCGCCGCGCCTGGCGGCCAACCTGGCGCTGGCCTACCACCGGCCGGGCCTGGAGGCGCGGGTCGCGCTCAGCCATCGCGGCCGCTACCTCGCCACCATCCCCGCCCCCAACGGCGGCGACGTGGACGGGGTGGATCCACTGACCACGCTGGACGCCGCCGCGCGGCTGGAACTGTCGCCGAGCCTGACCCTTACGGCCGAGGCCTCGAACCTGGCCGGTGCGCCGCAGCGGCAGTTCAGCGACCGCACGCTGATCCCGACCTATCGGCACGATACGGGGCGGGAGGTGCGGGTGGGGTTGCGGTGGCGGATGTGATGGGCCCTACCGATACCGATAAAACCGCACCCGCTGGATCTGGAACTGATCGGGCGACAGGCGGATGTGGCGGCCCTGGTGGGTCTGGTCGCCGTTGAGCAGGCGGCCGGGGATCCAGCGGCCCTGATCGTCGAACACGCCCTCCTCGGCCTTGTCGATCCCGGCCAGCGGCGGCCCCTTCCCCGACCCGGCGAAGGTGACGACGATGCCGCGACCGGCGATCAGATAGTCCTCGGGGCCGACCTGGATGATCAGCCCGCCGTGGGTCGCCGGCTTCTGCGCGGTCTTGGGCGTCCAGGGATCGATGAAGCCGACCTCGAAGCGATAGTCGCCCATCACCTTGGTCACCGGCGCGTCCTGCACCGTCCCGTCCTCCAGCACGCGGGGCTTGAAGCCGGCCATCGCCGCCTTGCCCTGGGCGGCCAGCAGGAGCGGCGTCAGCTGACGTAGGACGGCGTAGGCGTCGGTTAGGGCCTTCTGCTCGTCGGCGTTGACGCTCTCGATGGCGAAGGGCGAGAAGCCCAGGGCGTCGAGGTTTCCGAAGGCGTAGAAGGCGTTGGCCGGGGTTTCCGGGGCGCTGGCGTTGTTGGCTTCGGGGATGAACAGCGCGTTGTCGGGCCGCACGAAGCGGGCGGCCAGATCGCTGAAGTTCGGGAAGTAGATGTCGGGCGACAGCAGATCCAGGCTCGGCGCGCCGGCCTTCCAGACGTCGAGCAGGTGAGGCAGCGGCCCGCCGCTGGGATATTCGCCGGGCTTCTTGCCGGTGCGATTGAGGGCGGCGTTGACGTACATCGGCAGCGGATACGCGGCCTTGCCGGCGGCCGTGACGCCCTCGGTGTAGCGGGCGTAGGACCAGGCGGTGAACACCTCCTGCCCGGCCTCGTCGGCGCCGAAGACGGCGGCCCAGGAGCCCCTCTCCTTGGACCCGTTGCGTTTCCAGAGATCGCGCAGCTCCGGCTCGACGGCCTCGCCGCCCGTCTTCAGGCGCTGGATCAGGGCGGCCGGGACCTCGCCGGCATAGGCCTTGTCGGCGGCCGGGCCGTGTTCGCGGGCCGAGGGCAGCATGCCGATCTCGTTCTCGACCTGGACCATCAGGACGGTGTTTCGATCGGCGTCGACCGCCTTGATGTGGGCCAGCAGCGCCGCATAGGCCCGGGCGTCGGCCTTGCGGGTGTCGTCGGAGAAGGCCGACAGGATCTCGACGCTCGAACCGTCCTGCGCCCGCACGCGCGGGAAGCGGGCCTGGTCGCGCTTCACCCAGGCCGGAACATAGGTCGACATGCTGTTCTTCCAGGCCCCGAACCACAGCAGGACCAGCTTGATGTCCTGGGCGCGGGCGTCGGCGATCAGATCATCGACGCTAGAGAAATCGTAGGATCCCTCCTTCGGCTCGATCAGCTCCCAGGAGACGGGGGCGAGCACGGTGTTGAGGTTCATGGCCTTCAGCCGCGGCCAGTGACGGGCCATGTAGGCGCGGCTGGAGGCGCTGGAATTGCCGAGCTCGCCGCCGAGCACCAGCATCGGCTTGCCGTCGACGACCAGACGGGCGCTGGTTCCATGCTTTTCGAGGCGGGGGATCTCGGCGGAGGCGATTTGGGCCGCCAGCAGCGAAACGACGGCCGCGCCCGCCCCGAACCAGGTCTTCAAGCCCCTCACCCACGCCTCCCGCCAACGCTCTTTGTTACCGCTAGCATTCGGACGACGGAGGCCGGCTTGTCAACGAGAAGTCATACCAATCGCAAGAATGGTCCGACCAATTGGTTTCACTAGGCAGGAACGGCGGCCCGCGCCGCCGCGCCCAGCAGGCCGGCCTTGTCGAGATAGAGGTCGTGCGGCGGCATGCCGGCCACGCGCTCGTTGATGGCCGAGCGGATCATGCCGACCCGCCGGCGCAGCTCGTCCGAGGAGATGGTGTCGGCGACGGCGTGATAGTCCTCCGGGATCAGCCCCTGCCCCGCCAGGATGGCGAACCAGTTGGTCTCCTTGAACAGTTCCTGCTGGCCGACCAGCACCTCGCCGCGGCTGCGGAACACCTCCAGCCGCTGGGTCAGGCTGTCGGGCGGGACCATGGCCTGGCACCAGCGCCAGAACTCGGTGTCGTCGCGCTCGGTGACCTTGTAGTGGGCGATGATGAAGTCGCGGACCTGCTCGTATTCCAGCGACATCTCGCGATTGAACTTGTCGACCACCCAGGGGTCGAAGCCGGTCTTGGGGAACAGGGCCAGCAGCTTGGCGATCGCCGCCTGGACCAGGTGGATGCTGGTCGACTCCAGCGGCTCCAGGAAGCCGCTCGACAGGCCGATGGCCAGGACGTTGCCGATCCAGCTCTTGCGGCGGCGGCCGGCGGTGAACTTCAGGACCTTCGCATCGGCCAGGGCCGCGCCGTCCAGGCGCTCGCCCAGCAGGCGCACGGCCTCGTCCTCGGCGATGAAGGCGTCGCTGAACACATAGCCGTTGCCAGTGCGGTGCTGCAGCGGGATCCGCCACTGCCAGCCGGCCTCCCGGGCGGTGGCGCGGGTATAGGGGGTCAGTTCGCCGGCCCGGACGCAGGGCATGGCGGCGGCGCGGTTGCAGGGCAGCCACTGGCTCCAGTCGTCATAGCCGGCGCCGAGGGTCTCCTCGATCAGCAGACCTCGGAAGCCCGAGCAGTCGACGAAGAAGTCGCCCTCGATCGCGCGGCCGTCGTCGAGCACCAGGCGCGAGACGTGGCCGCTTTCCCCGTCACGCTCGACGCCGGAGATCTTGCCCTCGACGCGGACCACGCCCCGGGCCTCGGCGTAGCGGCGCAGGAAGGCCGCATAGAGCGCCGCATCGAACTGGAAGGCGTAGTTGATCTTGGGCAGGGTCGCGAGACTTTGGGGCGGCGCGCGCAGGAACCGACCTGCCTTGGCGGCCAGGGATTCCGCGTTGAACAGGCTGTGGTCGGTCTGGCCGCTCTCGCGGGCCCAGCGCAGCCAGAAGTGCTGGAAGCCGACCCCGTCCATGTCGGCGCCGTAGAGGCCGAACGGGTGGAAATAGCTGTGGCCCCGGCGGCGCCAGTCGACGAACTCGATGCCCAGCTTGAAGGTGGCGTTGGTCTCTCGGATGAAGACGTCCTCGTCGAGACCCAGCACCTTGTTGAACAGCAGGATCATCGGGATGGTCGCCTCGCCCACCCCCACGGTGCCGATCTGCTCGGACTCCACCAGGGTGATCGAATAGCGCTTCGTGCCGACGACCTGGGACAGGGCGGCGGCCGTCATCCAGCCGGCGGTCCCGCCGCCGACGACCACGATGTTGCGGACAGCTTGGGTCACGTGAACCTCAGGGGCGCGGGAGCGGCCTGGGCCGGACGCGGCGCGAGGGCCGCGAGCCTGGCCTCCAGCGGGCGCATCTGGCCCACCTCAACGGCGATGCGGCGCAGGATGGTCTGGAAGACCTGGATCTGCTCGGCCTCGGCGACGCCTTCGGCCAGGGGGGCGTGGGCCTGGGGTATCAGGCCGTGGCCGA
>NZ_QHJY01000297.1 GCF_003185805.1 Caulobacter sp. D5 | reverse complement strand
CCTTGCGAATCCCGATCATGCGCCTTCCAAGTCTGGCGTCGGCCTGCGGCCGAGCCTGAAACACCATGGCGCGCCCTTCCCGCTGGGAGCCGCGCCTTTTCTTTTGTTGGAGTGGACGACGATGCCCGACCTGTCTAGCGCCCTGGGATCGGTCTGCGTCTACTGCGGCTCATCGAACACGGCCGATCCGGCCTATCTGCAGGCGGCCTACGACATCGGCAGCGACTTCGCCCGGTCCAGCATCAAGCTGGTGTACGGCGGCGGCGGCGTCGGCCTGATGGGCGCGGCGGCGCGCGGCGCCCACGACGCCGGCGGCAAGGTGCTGGGCATCATCCCCGAATTCCTGCGCGGCCGCGAACAGCCTTTCGACGACGTCGAGACGGTGATCGTCACCTCGATGCACGAGCGCAAGATGCTGATGTTCGAGCGCTCGGACGCCTTCGTCGTGCTGCCCGGCGGCATCGGCACGCTTGAGGAGATCATCGAGCTGCTGTCCTGGCGTCGCCTCGACCTGCATCGCAAGCCGATCGTCTTCCACAATCCGGACGGCTTCTGGGATCCGCTGTTCGCCCTGCTTCACCACACGATCGAGCGTGGACTGACGCCGCCGGCGCTGGCCAACGCCTGGGTCTCGGTCACGGAGGCTTCGGAAGTGACGCCGGCCTTGCTGGCCTGGGGCCTGGACGTCGATCGCGACCACGAGATCGACGTTCGCCGATTGACTTAGTTTTCAATCACAACGAACAATGTGATCAGCGTCCACCTAGAAATAGGACGCGGGGATAGGAGATGTCCATGCGTATGCTTCTGCTCGGCGGTTTCGCCGCGATTTCGCTCGTCGGCGCGGCCCAGGCCGCGACTTCCGAAGGCGCCATGCTCGTGCTCAAGGCGCCGCCGGCCAAGGCCGAACTCATTCAGGACGGCGCGATCTGGCGCTGCACCGGGACCGTCTGCAAAGCGCCGACGGTGAAGGCCCTTCCGGCCGGCCGCAGCTGCCGCAAGATCGTGGCCGAGCTCGGGGCCGTGTCGGCCTTCACCTGGCGCGGCGATGCGCTCGACGCCGCCGGCATCGAGGAATGCAACGCGGCCGCCAAGCCGTAAGCCTTCCCCGACAAACCGTCGGATTTCACGCCATCCCGGTCGGTCCGGGATGGCGTTTTTCTTTGGCGAGAGGCGCTGAGGCGCTACTTCCTGTCCGAAGTCTTGGACGGCCGCTGCGGCGGCTTGGAGTTTCCGGGGCGGGGCCCGACCAGCAGTCCGCCCATCAGGGCGAAGGACAGCATGGCGTGGTTCATCTTCGTCACGTTCATGGCGGCGTCTCCTTGACCAGCCCGGAGCGGTTCAGGAGGGCTTCCTGAAAACGCTCCACTTGTTACGGGACCGATCGAGAGACCGGCCCAGCCAGAAAGAGACGCGCGCGGCTTACAGGGACTCGCACCCTCCTAGTCGTCAGCGCGTCATGGGCGAAGATGCGCTCAAGCTCGCTCATGACAAGTGAAATATTCCGGGTTCGGACGATGTCTGCATGCTGAAAATGATCACCGGCGGTCAGGTCATTCGCCGGGAATATTGTCAGTCAGCGAATGAATTAGTGGAGCGTGGCGCCGTCCCGGTCCATCAGCTCATGGGTGACGGCTTCGCTCACCGCGTCTGGCTTGCCGGCGGCGGCGATGATGTTGGCCGCGGCCCGCAGCATGACGGGTTCGATACGGTCGGCCTCGCAGCCGACCAGTTCGGCGGCCAGCTCCGGCAGGTCGGCGCACAGGCGGAGCTGGCCCGCGATCCGTTGCAGGGCGTAGTTTTCCTCGAGGCCGGGGTCGTTGGCGACCACGCCGACCAGCAGCGACAGGGCGGTTTCCAGCTTGTCGGCGCGCGCCTTGGCCTCGCGGGCCTGGTCGAGCAGGAGGCGGGCGCTGGAGTCCATGGCCTCCAGGGTGTCGGCCAGTTTTTCCGGGGAGAGACCTTGGAGGGCTTCGGGGCGGAGCATCACATTCACCGTGCAGTCGATCGGGTGTTCTGCTGCGTTGAACGGTCGCACCCTGGCCGACGGGGCGGTGAAAATCGCGCTTCCAGAAAAAAGGCCGCCCGCGTCGGCGTGACGCAGGCGGCCCCCTTCGAAAAACGGCGTCGTTCCGTGGGCGGCGCCGTTTCTTAGGTGGTGTCAGGCCGCGGCGCCGAACGACAGTCCCTCGTAGCGGCGGAGGTGCTGATCGACCGAGCCGAACAGACCCTCGATGATCGTGCCGCGCTTGAAGTAGTGGCCGATCGCCAGCTCATCGGTCATGCCCATGCCGCCGTGGATCTGGATGGCGTTCTGGCCGACGAACTTGAGGGCCCGGCCGATGCGCACCTTGGCGGCCGACACGGCCTTGGCGCGCTCGGCGTCGCTCTCGTCGAGCTTGATGGTGGACATGTAGGTCATCGACACCGACTGCTCGAGCTCGATGAACATGTCGACCATGCGGTGCTGCAGCACCTGGAAGTCGGCGATGGAGCGGCCAAACTGCTTGCGCTGCTTGGCGTAGTCCAGCGTGCCCTCGTGCAGCTTGCGCAGCACGCCCACGCCTTCGGCCAGGCTGGCGGCGGTGGCCTCGTCGATGACCTTCTCGACCAGCGGCAGGCCCGCGCCTTCTTCGCCTATCAGGGCGTCGGCGGGAATCGAGACGTTCTCGAAATAGACCTCCGAGGCGCGGCCGCCGTCGACGGTGGGATAGTCGCGGGTGACAACGCCCGGCAGGTTCTTGTCGATCAGGAAAATCGACACGCCCGAGGCCTCACGCTGGCTTCCGCCGGTGCGGGCGGTGACGACGAGGTGGCTGGCGAAGGGCGCGCCGATCACCACGGCCTTGTGGCCATTGAGGATCCAGCCCGAGCCGTCCTTCTTGGCCGTCGTCTTCAGATCGCTCCAGGTGTAGCGGCCCTGGGGTTCGGCATAGGCGAAGGCGATGGTCGTGGTTCCGGCGACGATGCCCTCGATCACCGAAGCGGCGCCGGCGTAGCCCGAGTGCTTCATGAAGCCGCCGCCGATCACGACCGTGCCCAGATAGGGCTCGATGACGAGCGCTTTGCCGAACTCTTCCATGATGATCATGTTGTCGATCGCGCCGCCGCCCAGGCCGCCCAGTTCCTCGCTGAACGAAGCGCCCAGGATGCCCAGCTCCTCGGCGAAGGCCTGCCAGTAGTCGGCCCGCCAGCCGCTTTCCGAGGCCACGATCTTGCGGCGGGTCTCGAAGTCGTACTTGTCCTGCAGGAAGCTCGCGACGGTGTCGCGGACCATCGACTGCTCTTCGGTGAAGTTGAAGTCCATCCCTGAAGTCCCTTGTTTTCAAAGCTCCGAGGCCGCGTTCCGCCGGGCCTGCCAGGAGCGTCGTTGATTGGATAGCGAAGCGCCCTCCCCACCGCCGGGGAGGACAGTCATCAGAGCCCGAGCACCATCTTGGCGATGATGTTGCGCTGGATCTCGTTGGAGCCGCCGTAGATCGAGGTCTTGCGGACGTTGAAATAGGTCGGCGCGGCGCGGTGGGCGAAATCGGGACCGATCGGATGGGCGTTGTCGCCGTCCTTCGGGAAGCCGCGGAAATAGGGCGCGCCGTAGTGGCCGGCCGCCTCCAGGGCCAGTTCGGTGATCCGCTGCTGGATCTCGGTGCCCTTGATCTTCAGGACGCTGGATTCGGGACCGGGGCCCTTGCCGGCGGCCTCGCCCGCCAGGGTGCGCAGTTCGGTATATTCCAGCGCCGTCAGGTCGATCTCCAGCTCGGCGATCTTGCGCTTGAACATCGGGTCCTTGATCAGCGCGTCACCATCATCCGAAATCTCGGTCGAGGCGATAGCGCGGATTCGTTCGATGCCGCGCTTGGAGCGGGCGACGCCGGCGATGCCGGAACGCTCGTGAGCCAGCAGGAACTTGGCGCAGGTCCAGCCCTTGTTCTCGTCGAAGATGCGGTTCTCGACCGGCACCTTGACGTTCTCGAGCCAGACTTCGTTGACCTCGTGCTCGCCGCCCAGGGTGATGATCGGGCGCACGGTCACGCCGGGCGACTTCATGTCGATCAGCAGGAACGAGATGCCTTCCTGGATCTTGGCGTTCGGGTCGGTGCGGACCAGGCAGAAGATCCAGTCGCCGTGCTGGGCCAGGGTGGTCCAGGTCTTCTGGCCATTGACCAGGTAGTATTCCTTGCCGTCGTCGCCGATGAAGCGTTCGGCCTTGGTCTTCAGGCTGGCCAGGTCGGAACCGGCGCCCGGCTCGCTATAGCCCTGGGCCCACCAGATCTCGCCCGACAGGGTCGGCGGCAGGAAGCGCTCCTTCTGCTCGGGCGTGGCGAAGGTGTAGATCACCGGCCCGACCATGTTGATGCCGAAGGGCAGGATCGGCACGCAGTCGGCGCGGGCGGTCTCTTCCGACCAGATGTAGCGCTGCACCGAGGTCCAGCCCGGGCCGCCGTACTTCTGCGGCCAGGCCGGGGCGACCCAGCCCTTCTGAGCGAGCGTGCGGTGCCAGGAGAGGAAGTCCTCCTTGGACATCTCCTCGCCCTCCTCCTGCCGTTCGCGCAGGCCTGCGGGGTAGTTCTGGGCGATGAAGGCGCGAACCTCGTCGCGGAAGGCCAGGTCTTCAGGCGAAAAGTCGAGGTTCATGGCGGGCTCCCGAACATGGCCGACTGAGGCGGCCTTCTCTGTTGTTTCGGGGCGATGATAGGAGCCAAACGAGCGTTTGGAAAGATGACGCTTGGGTCAACGTAAACGGCGTTCACCCAAACTTCGGGAAGTAGGTCAGCGAACCTCGCAGGCCAGGCGCACGAGCGCCACGGCAGACGCGCCGCCGACGCCTTCCTCGCCCTCGATCTCCAGCGACAGAAGCGGCGACTTGCCCAGCTTCTCCAGCAGGCGGGCGTGGCCGGGGCCGGCGACGTGCGCGGCGACGGCGTGGGCGATCAGGTCCGGATCGATGGCGTGCAGCACGGCCGCCGCCGCCGTGGCGGCGTAGCCGTCGAGCAGAACCGGAATCTTCTGGACGCGGGCGGCCAGGATGGCGCCGGCGACGGCGGCGGTTTCGCGACCGCCCAACTGGCGCAGGACCTCCAGCGGATCGGAGAGATCGCCCTCGCCCCGCGCGCGCTCGACGGCGGCGGAGATATCGGTGCTCGCTTCGGTCCAGTCGCCGGCCTCGCCGCCGAACAGGGCCAGGGCGATGGCGGCGGCGTCACGATGGGCTTCGGCGGCGATGACGCCGGGGATCAGCAGGTCGGGCTGCTTGGCCAGGGCCTCCATGCCGAAGGCCATGGTCGCGGCGCATTCCTTCTCGCTCATCGAGGCCTTCTGGCGCGCGTCGGGCGTCGGGCGGTCGATGGCGAGGTCGAAGGCCTCCAGGCCCGCGCCCTGGGCGCCGGCCAGGCGGCAGACGGTCGCGCCGCCCGAGGCGACGGCTTCGAGGCGATCGCGGGCGTAGCCGCGCGGACCAACGCCTTGGCGGGCGCCGGCATAGAGGGCGATCACCGGGCGGTTGACCGACGGCGGATTGCGGCCGGTCCAGGCCGTCAGCCAGGCCGAGATCTCGGCCAGCCGGCCGCCGTCGGCCGGAGGGACGAAGACGCCCGGCGCGGGCAGGTCGGCGGCCAGGCGGCGGATGTCGGCGAAGGGCGAAGCGGCTGCGGAAGCGGTCATGGGCGCGGACTTAAACCCGTCCGCGCCCGATGCAAGCGCATCGCGCCAGATTGTTGGCGCGATGCGAAGAAATCAGCTCGGCCGAGATCAGCTCTGGGCCAGCGACTTGCAGTCGCCGTCGCGCTCGCCGACCAGGGCGGACTTGGCGTCGCCCTCGGCGCGGGAGGCCTCGCGCTTGGCGCTCAGGCGGGCGGCGTCCGCACGATCCTCGATCGAGATGTGCCGACCCTGGCGCTGGGCCTTGATCAGCGCCTTCAGCGGGGCGGCGTCGGTTTCACCCAGAGCCTTGGCCTCGGTCAGGCCCAGGCAGCGGTTGGCGCGGACGAACTGGGAGTCGGTGAGGCGTTCAGCGGCCAGGGCCGGAGCGGCGACGGCGGCGAGCGAGGCGGCGGCGAGCAGGATGACGGTGGTGCGCATGGCATAGTCCCCAGTGGTTGAAATCAGGTCGCGCGATCGCAGGACGTCGAGCGGCTTGCGCGCGACGCCGCGGACGGCGACATTCGGGCATGACTTCCGAGAACCGCCCTCCCCGTCCGATCGTCACCCCTTGCGTGAAGGTGTGCGCGGTCGATGGCGCGAGCGGCTTCTGTCTCGGTTGCCGACGGACCCTGCAGGAGATCGCCGGCTGGTCGCGCTACAGCGACGAAGAGCGGGCGGCGATCATGACCGCCCTGCCCCTTCGCCCCGATCCGATGGAGAGCCTGATGGCCGCCCAGTCGGCTTCGCGCGGTTGAAGCATCCTCAGGTTCTTGAAAGCATTTTCAGACTCTGCATCAAGGTTGTTCCCGAAGCGTCTTTTCAACGCTGGTGAACATGCGACCTCGAGCTCGAGCTTTGAAGTTAAATCCAGTCAATGAACTTTATTACATGTTCGGGGTGGAATGTTACGACGAGTTAACTGGGCATTCTGAAGACGCTTTGTTAACCAAGTAAATCCGCATTCCGATTCACGGGTTGAAAACGCCTTTCGCCCTACTGTGCAGTCAATGGTCGTAGAAACGGCCGAAAAGCCTGCAAGGCGGGGTGCTTTCGATGCTCAAGTTCACGGCGATCGCGATTGTCGGTGCGTTGTCGGCGGTGGGTGCGGCCAAGGCCGTGACCTCGCTGGACAGCTCCCTGCGTCAATCGTCTCCGGGCCCGGCCACCGCGGCGGCCGCCACCCTGGGCGACGCCGGCGCCGCGCAGCTGACCAAGGGTCCCGACGGCCATTTCTGGGCCGAGGCCAAGGTCGACGGCCGCGCCGTGCGATTCCTGGTCGACACCGGCGCCACCGCCGTCTCGCTGAGCAAGGCCGACGCCCAGCGCCTGGGCATCGACGTCGCCAAGCTGAACTACGAGTACGATGTGGTCACCGCCGACGGCCGCACCCGTGCGGCTTCGGTCAAGCTGGGCAGCGTCGCCATCGCCGGCGCCAAGGTGGCCAATGTCGACGCCCTGGTGATCGAGAGCGGCCTTGAAACCTCGCTGCTGGGCATGAGCTATCTGGGCCGCCTGTCGCGCTTCGAAGCGACCCCGCGGTCGCTGATCCTGCACCCCTGATCCACACCTCTATTTTCTAGGCCGGGCGCATGATCGCCCGGAATTCTTGCACGATCCCGCAGAACCGTGCTCGCCGCCATTGGCCTTCCCGCCCAGCGGCGCTAACCTGGCGCCATGCAAACCTCCCCAGCGTCGACGCCTGTCGGCTGCCCTCGCCATCCGGCCCTGGCCGAGGCGATTGAACGATCCATGCCGGCGGACGGCGTGCATCCCACCGCCATCCCGGGCATGTGGCTGGCCCGTATGTCGCAGCCCAGCCCCCCGGTGCACGGCGTGCACGAAGCCGCCGTCTGCATCATCGCCCAAGGCCGCAAGCAGGTGATGCTGGGCGAAGAGGTCTATGTCTACGACCACGCCCGCTTCCTGGTGGTGTCGGTCGATGTGCCCGTGGTCGGCCAGGTGATCGAGGCCAGCGACGACGCGCCCTATCTGTGCGTGCGGCTGGACATCGACCCACGCAGGCTGAACGAACTGATCCTGGAAATCGACCCCGGTCCGGTCCGCAACGCGCCGGCGCCCGGCATGGCGCTGAGCGAGACGACGCCGGAGCTGCTGGACGCCACCGTGCGGCTGGTCCGCCTGCTGGAGACGCCGGGCGACATCCCTGTGCTGGCGCCGCTGATCCAGCGCGAGATCCTCTATCGGCTGCTGCGCACCGACCAGGGACCGCGCCTGCGCGAGATCGCCGCCTGCGAAAGCCGGCTGGGTCAGGTCTCCCGCGCCATCCACTGGCTGAGGACCAATTATCACCTGCCGTTCCGGATGGAGACGCTGGCCTCCGAGGCGCGGATGAGCCCGTCGGCCCTGCATCAGCACTTCAAGGCCGTCACGGCGATGAGCCCCCTGCAGTACCAGAAGCAGCTGCGCCTGCAGGAGGCCCGCCGTCTGATCCTGGCCCAGGGGCTGGACGCGGCGACGGCCGGCCACAATGTCGGCTACGACAGCCCCTCGCAGTTCAGCCGCGAATACGCCCGGCTGTTCGGCGCCCCGCCGCTGCGCGACGCCACGCGGCTGCGGGCGCGTCCGGAACTGGTCAGGACTGCGTGACGGCGCCTTCCTCCAGAGAGCCTTCAGGAGCGACGCCGGCGGCGGCGTCATAGATCGCCTGGTCGAGAATGCCTTCCTGCTTGGCCACCAGGGTCGGCACCAGGGCCTGGCCGGCGACGTTCACGGCCGTGCGGCCCATGTCGAGGATCGGGTCGATGGCCAGCAGCAGGCCCGCGCCTTCCAGAGGCAGGCCCAGCGTCGAAAGCGTCAGGGTCAGCATGACCGTCGCGCCCGTCAGGCCGGCCGTGGCGGCCGAGCCGAGCACCGAGACGGCGACGATCAGGGCGTAGTCGGCCACGCCCAGAGGCAGGTGGTAGAACTGGGCGATGAAGATCGCCGACAGGGCCGGATAGATCGCGGCGCAGCCGTCCATCTTGGTGGTCGCGCCCAGCGGCACGGCGAAGGCGGCGTAGGCGCGCGGCACGCCCAGGCCCGCCTCGGTCACCGTCTCGGTCACCGGCAGGGTGCCGATCGACGAGCGCGAGACGAAGGCCAGCTGGATGGCCGGCCAGGCGCTGGCGAAGAACTTCAGCGGGTTGAGGCCGTGCGCCGTCAGCAGGATCGGATAGACCACGAACAGCACGAGGCCCAGGCCGATATAGATCGCGCCGGTGAAGGCGCCGAGCTGGCCCAGCGTCGTCCAGCCGTACTGGGCGACAGCATTGCCGAGCAGGCCGACGGTCCCGATCGGCGTCAGGCGGATCACCCAGCCCAGCACCTTGCGCACGACCGCCAGAGCCGAGGCGTTGAAGGCCAGGAAGCCTTCGCCCGCCGGACCCACGCGCAGGGCGGCGATGCCGGCGGCCAGCGAGATCACCAGGATCTGCAGCACATTGAACGACAGCGAGGTGCTGGCGCCGGCCTCGCCGACCTTGGTCGAGGCGTTCAGGCCCAGGATGTTGGACGGGATGAGCCCGGTCAGGAAGTCGAGCCACGAGCCGTTGGTGCGTGGCGCGGCGGCGGTCGCAGCGTCGAGCGCCGCGTGGGCGCCCGGCTGCAGGACGACGCCCAGGGCGATGCCGATGGCCACCGCGATCAGGGCGGTGATCGCGAACCACAGCAGGGTCTTCCAGACCAGGCGGGCGGCGTTCTGCAGTTCGCGCAGATTGGCGATGCTGGCGACGATGGCTGTGAACACCAGCGGCGGCACCAGCACGCGCAGCAGCTGGATGAAGATCGAACCGACCTGGTGCAGGACCTCGGCAAGGGCGTGACCCGCCTGCCCTTCCTCGACGCCGAGTCGGCGCGCGAGCAGACCAAGGCCAAGGCCCGCGACCATGCCGGCCAGCACCTGGACGCCGAAGCCGCTGATGAAGCGGCTGGAAGGAGCGGTCGCCTGCGCCATGGGTTGTTTCCTGCTCATAAGAAGCGGCAAAAGCCGCTCCAAAACTCATAAAACACCGGATGCCGGGCCGCTGCGCGCGCGGACACGTCGGAAATCTGGAATTTTCCTGCTCGCGCATATGAAGCGCGCGGTCGAACCAGTTTTTGTGCGATCCGGCGCCAGCCAAGCTGCAAGGACGCGCGGCGGCGGCATGTCGCATGGTAAATCCCGACCGTCGTCCCTAGGCTGACGGCGCCTCCTCCTCCCGTCCGCTTACCATCGGAGCCGCCATGAGCACCTCCTTCCTGATCGGCGCGATCATCGGCTCCGCCCTGTTCATAGTCCTGGGCCGCGCGCCCGCCGAGAAGCTGCTGGCGGTGATCCAGGCCCGTATCGGCAAGCGCTGAGCGCCACGCCAAGAAGTTCCGTTCCTCGCCCCATGTTTTCGCGGGGCGACACACGCGATCGTGTCGGAACGAAGTCTTGATGAGCGCCTTTCTTCTGCATCGGACGCGCCAAGGCGCGCCAGGAAATGTTCAGGAGGCGCTCATGTCCATTCTCGCCTGGATCGTTCTGGGTCTCGTGGCCGGCTTCATCGCCAGCAAGCTCGTAAGCCGTAGCGGCGGCAGTCTGCTTGTCGACCTGGTGCTCGGCATCGTCGGCGCTCTGGTCGGCGGCTTCGTGTTCAACCAGTTCGGCGCTTCGGGCGTCTCGGGCTTCAATCTCTACAGCCTGCTGGTGGCGACCGTCGGCGCGGTGATCGTGCTGGCCATCTACCACCTGCTGGCCGGACGCCGCGCACTCTAACCGCGACCACCCCGTCGAACGAAAGACGCCCTCGGCCTTCCGGCCGGGGGCGTTTTCCTTGCCTGCTCGGCTGGGCGAGCGTCAGTGGGTCTTCTCGCCGCCGAGCTCCTCCATCAGCTCGGCCTTACGGGCCTCGAGCCGCTCGCCCATGGCCTCGAGATCCTCGTCGCCCTGCTTGGCCTGGGCGAACACGCCGCCGGGCTGCTCTTCTTCCTTGACGTGGTGCTTGATGTACTCGCCCAGCACCTTGACCTTGGCGTCGTAGAACTCCTCGGACGGCCGCATTTCCTCGATCTCGGCGATCAGCTTCTTGGCGCCGTCGTGCTCGACATAGGCCTCGT
>NZ_QHJY01000296.1 GCF_003185805.1 Caulobacter sp. D5 | reverse complement strand
CGGCCAGGCGGGCCGGCGTGAAGGGCAGGGCGGCGTCGGCGCCGGCCAGGGCCGCCAGCAGCGGCCGCAGGAAGAGCTCGGCGCAGACCAGGGCCGAGGCCGGATTGCCCGGCAGGCCCAGCACGCGCCGGCCATCCGCGAGAAAGCCGAACCAGGTCGGCTTGCCCGGGCGCACGGCGATGGTCTGCACCCGCAGGTCCAGGCCCAACTGAGCCATCGCCGGCTTGACCAGGTCGTAGTCGCCCACCGAGGCACCGCCGATGGTCACCACCAGATCGACGGCCGCGCCGCGCACCGCATCGGCGATCGCATCGGCGGAATCGGCGGCGGGGGCCAGCTTCACCGCCTCGCCGCCCCAGGCCGTGATCAGCGCCGCCAGGCTAAACGAGCCGGACTCGAAGATCTGGTCGGGGGCGGGCGCCCCGCCGGGCGGAACCAGTTCGTCGCCGGTGGCCAGGATCGCCACCTTCGGCCGGCGGGCGACCTCCAGCCGGTCGCGCCCGGCGGCGGCGGCCAGAGACAGCCGCCAGGGATCGATGCGCGCCCCGGCCTCGAGCAGCCGGTCGCCGGAGCGGAAGTCGCCGCCGGCCGGGCGGATGTTGGACTTGGGATCATCTCCGGCCGTGAAGCGCGCGATGTCGCCGTCACGGATCGCCTCTTCCTGGATGACGACGAGGTCGGCGCCGGCCGGCACGGGCGCGCCGGTGAAGATCCGAACCGCCTGGCCGGCTTCCAGAGTCGCCGCGTAAGACCGGCCGGCGGCGCTTTCACCGACGATCGCGAACCCATCGACGACGCCGTAGTCGGCCCGGCGGATCGCCCAGCCGTCCATGGCCGAAGCGTCGAAAGGCGGCTGATGGCGGTCGGCGACGACCTGCGCCGCCAGCACCCGGCCGATCGCGTCCGGCAGGACTACGGTCTCGACGCCCAGGCGCGCGGCGCCGTCCAGCATGCGGCCGCGGGCTTCCTCGACGGTCAGGTTCTTCAGGGCTTGGCTCACGGATCGTTGGTCTCTGGCTGCGGCGCCGCATGGCTGTCGCACGGCGCCCCCCGGGTCAATCGAAACCTGGGGCGGCGACGCCGGGCTTGTAGCGGTTGGGCGGAATGCCCAGCAGGCGCTTGAACATAGTCGAGAAGGCCGCCGGGCTGTCGTAGCCGAGGTCGAGCGCGATGGTCGTCACCGGCTCGCCGGCCGCCAGGCGCGGCAGGGCGGCCAGCAGCAGGGCCTGCTGTCGCCAGGCGCCGAAGCTCATGCCGGTCTCGCGGCGAAAGGCGCGGGTGAAGGCCCGGCGGCCCAGGCCCAGCTCGCCGCACCAGTCGTCGATGGTCTCGTGCGGGGTCGGGCGTTCGAGGAAGGCGTGGCAGCGGCGGGCCAGGGCCGGGGCGGCGGGGAAGGGCACGGCCAGCGGGATCACCGGCGCCCGCGCCAGCTCGGCCAGCAGCAGGTCCATGACCATCCCGTCGCGGCCGGCCTCGTCATAGTCCACGGCGATGTCGCAGGCGGCGATCAGCAGATGGCGCAGCAGCGGCGCGACGCCGATCACCCGTCCGCGATCGCCCAGCACCGCGGAGGCCCGATCATTCAGCAGCACGCTGCGGGTGCTGACCGCCCCGACCATCCGCACCGAATGCGGCGTGCCGGCCGGCGTCCAGACCGCGCGTTCCGGCGGCGCGATCCAGGCGCCGTGCGGGGTGCTGACCACGGCCACGCCGGCGGCGGCGTAGAGCAGCTGGCCGCGCCCGTGCTGGTGCCAGTCCAGCTCGAAGGAGGGCGGGTATTCGTTGCCGGTGGCGACCACCGGCCGCAGCGCGTGGTCGTAGTCGGCGGGATGGATCCAGGACTTGGCCATCTGTCCCACTCGCGAAAGTGAAAGTCCCGCTGCGGAATGCGGGACGTCTTCGCAGGTCCTATCGCGGTCGAACCTTCACGGGAAGAGCTTCAATGACCGATACAGCGATCCGATCCCCCGTCGCCGACCCCGCAGCCCACAAGGCCCAGACCACCGTGTTCGGCGTGATCCTGGCGGTGAGCGGCTGCCACCTGCTCAACGACATGATGCAGTCGCTGCTGCCGGCCATCTATCCCAACCTCAAGACCGACCTGCACCTCAGCTTCGGCGAGATCGGCCTTGTCACCCTGGCCTACCAGATCACCGCCTCGATCCTGCAGCCGCTGGTCGGGCTCTATGCCGACCGCCGCCACAACCCGATGTTGCTGCCGGCGGGGACCCTGTTCTCGCTGGCGGGGCTGGTGGTGCTGTCGATCGCCCACGTCTACGGGCTGGTGCTGCTGGGCGCGTGCCTGCTGGGCGTCGGCTCGTCGGTGTTCCACCCGGAATCCTCGCGGGTGGCGCGGATGGCGGCGGGCGAACGGCCGGGGCTGGCCCAGTCGCTGTTCCAGGTCGGCGGCAACGCCGGCCAGGCCCTGGGCCCGCTGGCCGCGGCCCTGGTCGTGGTGCGCTGGGGCCAGTCCAGCCTGGGCGTCTTCGCCCTGCTGGCGCTGCTGTCGGGAGCGGTGCTGTGGAACGTGGCGGTCTGGGCCCGGCATCACGGCCTGGCGCGTCTGGCGTCGGGCGCAAGCGCCCGTGTCGCGTTGGATTTGCCCAAGGGCGCGGCCGCCAAGGGCATCGCCATCCTGCTGGCGCTGATCTTCTCGAAGTACGTCTACATGGCCAGCCTGACCAGCTACTTCACCTTCTACCTGATGGAGCGCTTCCACCTGTCGGTCGGCGCGGCCCAGATGCACCTCTTCGCCTTCCTGGCGGCGGTGGCCGTGGGTACGATCGCCGGCGGACCGGTGGGCGACCGCTTCGGCCGCAAGGCGGTGATCTGGATCTCGATCCTGGGCGTGCTGCCCTTCACCCTGGTCCTGCCCTACGCCAGCCTGTTCTGGACCGGCCCGCTGGTGGTGATCATCGGCCTGCTGCTGGCCTCGGCCTTCCCGGCCATCGTCGTCCTTGCCCAGGAACTGGCCCCGGGACGCATCGGCATGATCTCGGGCCTGTTCTTCGGTTTCTCGTTCGGCATGGGCGGCCTGGGGGCTGCGGTGCTGGGCGAGGTGGCCGACTGGAAGGGCGTGCAGACGGTCTACAAGCTCTGCGCCGTCCTGCCGGTGCTGGGCCTGCTGGCCGCCTTCCTGCCGAACACGCGCAGGCGCTGAAGCCCAAATTCAAGAAGCCCGGAATCAAAAAGGCCAGCCGTGAGGCTGGCCTTTTCACAGTCGGGAACTTGCGATCGTCAGCCGACGAAGGCGCGCTCGATGACGAAGTCGCCGGGCTCGGCGTTGGAGCCCTCGACCAGGCCGTGGGCCTCAAGCAGGGCGGCGGTGTCCTTGATCATGGCCATCGAGCCGCACAGCATGGCGCGGTCGTGCTCGGGATCGAACTTGCCGCCTTCCAGGCCCAGGTCGGCGAACAGCTTGCCGCTCTCGATCAGGTCGGTGAAGCGGCCCTGGCGCTCGAACGGCTCGCGGGTGACGGTGGGATAGTAGACGAGCTGGGCCTTGGCCTCGTCGCCGACCAGCGGATCGTCGTGGATCTCGCTGGTGAAGAGGTCGCGATAGGCCAGTTCCTGCACTTCGCGCACGCCGTGGGCGACGATCACCTTCTCGAAGCGGCTGTAGGCGTCCGGATCGCGGGCGACCGACAGCCAGGGCGCCAGGCCCGTGCCGGTGCCGAACAGGAACAGGCGCTTGCCCGGCTTCACCGCGTCCAGCACCAGGGTGCCGGTCGGCTTCTTGCCGAGCAGGACCTGGTCGCCGGCCTTGATCTGCTGCAGGCGCGAGGTCAGCGGGCCGTCCGGCACCTTGATCGAGAAGAACTCCAGCTCCTCGGCGAACGACGGCGAGCCGATCGAGTAGGCGCGCAGGATCGGCTTCTTCTCGCCCAGCTCCTCGCGGGCCGGCAGGCCGATCATCACGAACTCGCCCGAACGGAAGCGGAAGCTGGCCGGACGGGTGATGGCGAAGCTGAACAGCCGGTCGGTCCAGTGCTTGACCCAGAGAACGGTCTCGAGGTTGTGCGGGGACTCCTTGGCGGGAGCAGGGGCGGCGGTAGCGGTCTCGGCCGTCATGGTCTGTGGTTTCGATCCTGTTCGCGCCCGTCTGAATAACAGCAGCGCGCATAAGAAAAGTCGGGTGTCGCTCCGGCCCTGAAGGCGACCTGCGTCTCATGTGAGAAGTTGAGAGCGGATGTCAACTTTTGCTGTCTGAAGGGGCTTTGAGAAAAAATTCTACGAACCGTTCAAAATAGCGCCGTTCGCTTTTTCAGACTGTGTCAAAAATGTGATTGCCGGTCGCCGAAACGGGGCGCAGAGTTCCTTTTGCTTCGTTCGCGGAGCCAACGATACGGAGGAACGTATGCGGGTGAGGTTCGTTATGGCCGCCGCGGCGGCCAGTCTGTTAGCGTTAGGCGTAGCGGGTTGTGAAGGCGGCGCCCAAACCAAGGCCGCCAAGGCTCAGCAAGTCACTCTGGAAGGCAAGTCGGTGACGGCGAGCGGCTGCGTGCGGCCGGTCGAAAACACCAAGTGCCTCGTCGTGCGCGGCCCCAACGGCGGCTATTACGACGTCTCCAGCGCCAGTCCGGCGCCGGACCCCGGAAAGGGGGTCGGCGTTTCGCTGCGCGGACGTGACCAAGGCAAGAACACCGAATGCGGTCGTGAGCTGACCGACGTCAAATGGTCCTACCTGAACGTCCAATGCGCCGCGGCCGCGCCGAGCGCCGCGAGCGAGACGGAGGCCAAGAAGGCCGGCTGACGAAAGCCGACCCACGGGTTCGGCTCCGGCGGGGTTGCGCTTCAGCCTTCGCCGGAGCCTGGATCCGTGCGCGTCTTCGGCGTGGTCACACTGTCCTCGGCGCCTACGGGTTCCGTGGCCGGACGGGGCGGCTTGCCGTCGCCAACGGGATTCGGCCGCTGATTCTCGTGCTCGACCTCATGGTTGGAGGGGCGTTCATCGGCGTTTTCGGCCATTGCGGATCCTTTCTCAGGCGCGTCACTGGCGCGTCAAAGGGGTGTCCAGGCCAAGAAACCTGTGAAAAGGCGCCGTCAGACCCGGGACTTGCGCAATAACGCGCGGTTGACGCGACCTGATCCGCTTGCCCGGCGCAAACGACCCTGCTACACGACGCCGCTCTGGCGCTGGGAAGCGTCGGCGGCGCCGCTCGCGGCCCTCCGGCCGAACCGTCGCCTAGGCTGCGGTCCGGTACTTCAAGGACCGGAGTTTCTGCAGGAGTGTAGCTCAGCTGGTAGAGCATCGGTCTCCAAAACCGAGGGCCGGGGGTTCGAGTCCCTCCACTCCTGCCACTATATGTCATCGGCCGGCCCGGCGTTCGGTCCGGCCTGTCAGATACGCGAGCCTCTGAAACCATGGCCAGGAAACCGGGATCCAGCCCGTCAGCGATCAAGAACCGCGCCGCCCGTACGGCTGCGGCGCTGGCCCCTGCCGGTCAGGCTCCGTCCGCCGCCGCCGCGGCGGCGCCCAAGAAGCCCTTCAACCCGGTGCAGTTCTTCCGTGAAGTGCGCGCCGAGGCCCGCAAGATCACCTGGACGACCCGCAAGGAGACCTGGATCACCTCGGTGATGGTCTTCATCATGGTGATCGTCGCCTCGCTGTTCTTCCTCCTGGTCGACTGGCTCCTCGGGGCCGGCGCCAATCTGCTGCTGAAGTTCGCGGCCGGATAAGTCATAAGAAGACCATGAGCACCGAAACCGCCTCGAACCCGAACCACAAGTGGTACATCGTCCACGCCTACTCGAACTTCGAGAAGAAGGTGGCCGAGAGCATCCGTGAGCAAGCCAAGGCCCAGGGCCTGGAAGACAGCTTCTCCGAGATCCTGGTGCCCACCGAGGACGTCGTCGAGATCCGCCGCGGCCGCAAGGTCAACGCCGAGCGCAAGTTCTTCCCGGGCTACGTTCTGGTGAAGATGAACCTCTCGGACGAAGCCTACCACCTGATCAAGAACACCCCGAAGGTCACGGGCTTCCTGGGCAGCGGCTCCAAGCCGACGCCGGTCTCCGAAAAGGAAGTCCAGCGCATCGTCGGCGCCATCGAAGAGGGCGTCGAGAAGCCGAAGACCGTCGTGCTGTACGAAGTCGGCGAGAACGTCCGCGTCATCGACGGCCCGTTCGCCAGCTTCAACGGCTCGGTCGAGCAGGTCGACGAAGAGAAGGCCCGCCTGCGGGTCACCGTCTCGATCTTCGGCCGCGCCACCCCGGTCGAGCTGGAATACAGCCAGGTCGAAAAGATCGCCTGATCCCTTCGGATCAGCGCCAATACGAAGAACCCCGCGTCGGCCGACGCGGGGTTTTTTGTTGTGCGGCCTCAGGGAACCGGTTGCTGGCTGGCCTCGGCGCTCCGCAGGGCGCGCCCGTCGCGACCCGGAGAGCGCCCGTACTGCCGGCGATATTCCCGGCTGAACTGCGAAGGGCTGTCGTAGCCGACCGAGAAGGCGATCTGATCGACGCTTTGCGCGGTCGCCATGAGACGAGCTCGCGCGGCGTGCAGGCGCAGCTGTTTCTGGTACTGGACCGGGGTCATCTCGGTGATCTGCCGGAAGTGGCGGTGGAACGAGGTCTCGCTCATGCCGGCCGCCTCGGCCAGGGTCTCGATCCGGACGGGTTCTGCGTACCGCGCCCGCAACCATTGCAGCGCGCGCCCGATGCGGGCGGCATGGCTGTCGGCCAAGCCCAGTTGGCGTAACGCGCCGCCCTGCGGCGAGCCGAGCAGGCGCCAGAGAATTTCGCGTTCCATGGCCGGACCGAGCACGGGAATGTCGGCCGGCGAGTCGAGCAGTCTCAGCAGGCGTATGATGCTGTCAGCCAGGAGGTCGGGAACATCGCTGACCAAGACGCTGGACTCGGCGGGGGCTGGGACCAGCCGCGAGCCATGCTCCAGCAACAGGCTCGCGATCGCCTCGGCGTCCAGCAGCAGCGCAAAGCCCAGGAACGGCGCATCCCTGCGGCCATCCAGGACGAATGTGTTCATCGGCAGTTCGATCGACACGGACATCCCTTGGCCAGGCCCATAGACGAAGGTCCGATCGCCGATCTCGATCTGCTTGGTTCCCTGGGCGATGACCGAAAACAGCGGTTCGGCGACATGGACGCAAGGCGGGGTCGGGTCGGCTTCGTATCCCAGCAAGACGTTCGGCATGGCCGCGAGGGGCGCGCCGGACTGCACGACGTGCTTGACGATCAGGGCGCGCAGTTCGTCGAGTTGCGAGGGCTGCATTTGGCGAACCAGGTTGGGCGGCGTTCCCTTCCGTCATACGCCGGCAATCGACGGTTTGGTAGGATTGTGCAGTATTCCGGTGCTCTGCGGTCTCACGGCGCAGTGCCTGCGCCCGCACATGCTCTTCATCATCACGGAGAGCCAAGATGCCTACCGAAGTTTCCTTCCCGAGCGCCGGCCTGAAGGTCGCCGCCCATCTCTACACGCCGGCCATCCCCAATGGGCGCACCGTCATCGTCGGTCACCCGGGGACGTCGACCAAGGAGCAGTCGCCGGCGCTCTATGCGCGAAAGCTCCGCGACGCCGGGTTCACGGTTCTGACTTTCGATGCGGCCTATCAAGGAGAGAGCGAAGGTCTGCCGCGCGGGCTGGAGAATCCAGCCCAGCGCATCGAGGACTTCAAGGCCGCGGTCTCGTTCCTGAGCGTCCAGCCTGGAGTGGATCCCGCCAGGATCGGCGTCCTGGGTATTTGCGCCTCCGGCGGCTACGTGATCCCGGCGGTCGCGGGCGATCGCCGCGTGCGGGCCGTGGCGACTGTCGCGGCCGTGGATGTCGGCCTGCAGATCCGCGTCGGCCCCGACGGAAAGCAGGATCCGGCGGTGCTGAACGCCTTGCTCGACGGCGCGGCCCAGGCGCGCACCCGTGCGGCGCTGGGCGAAGAGGTCGGGGGGCTGCCGGTCTTCCCGGCCAACGAGGAAGAGGCGCGGGCGGGCGGTCAGCATGTCTTCGAAGGCTGGGACTACTATTGCACCGATCGTGGCTTCCATCCGCGCTCGGCCAAGACGCTCACCTGGGACAGTCTCGACCGCATGGCGACCTTCGACGCGTTCCGCTTCATCGACATGATCGCGCCGCGTCCCCTGCTGATGATCACGGCCGAGCAGGCGGTGACGGCGTGGATGAGCCGCGAGGCGGTCGCGCGGGCCGCGGAGCCCAAGGCGCTCTACACGGTGAAGGGGGCGACCCACGTTGAACTCTACGATCGCGAAGACGCCGTGAACGACGCGGTCGAACAGTTGAGCGGTTTCTTCGCCGCTTCGCTTTGATCGCAAGAAGCGCCCGGCGCGAATAAAAAAAGGGCGGATCCCCGAAGAGATCCGCCCCCCAATTCAGCCTGGATCAGCCGAGGCTTAGAACTTCGCCTTGAAGCCCACGTAGAAGCGGCGGCCGAGCACGTCGTAGGTCGACGGGTCGGTGTTGGCCTGGACGTAGGAGGAGAAGTAGGGCGGCTGCTTGTCGGTGAGGTTGGTGACCCCGCCGCGCAGCGAGTAGGTGTCGTTGATCGCCCAGCTGCCGTTCAGGTCGAAGTAGTCGACGGCGCCGATCTTCTCGTCCGGATAGTAGGCGTCGACCATGTCGCCGATGTGCCGCCAGCGCGCGCCGACCGAGAACGGGCCGAAGGCGTAGTCCACCGAGGTGGCGTACTTCCATTCGGGGTGCGAGACGGCGGTGCCGCTGATCTGGGTGTTGCCGATCGTGCCCTTCAGCTCTTCGAACGCTTCGCCCGGCAGGCTCTGGATCTTGAAGCTCTCGAGGTAGTTGCCCACCACGTTGATCTTGATCGAGCCCAGGCTGTCGTCGAGGCCCACCGCGCCGAGGCCGAAGCCCCAGTCGAGCTGGAAGTCGACGCCCGAGGTCTTGTACTCGGCCAGGTTCAGATTGGTCAGGGTGACGTTGGTGATTTCACCCGTGGTGCTCGAGCGGGTGAACAGGTTGCAGTAGTAGCTGGCGCTGCTGCCGCCCGTGTAGCACTTCTCCAGCGCCGTCGAGACGTCGATGGTGCCGATCGCGTTCTTCACGTCGATCGAATAGTAGTCGACCGAGACCGAGAACTTCTCGAACAGCGGGTTCTCGAAGCGCGGGGTCCAGACGAAGCCGAAGTTGTAGGTGTCGGCGGTTTCCTCGGTCAGGTCCGGGTTGCCGCCGCTGGTGCCTTCAACCTGGCTGCTGCTGTAGCTGTAGCTGTCGATGATCGACGACGGCACGCCTTGCGCCAGGCAGGTGCTGCGCACGGTGGCGGCGGTGGCGCTGTTGGTGCGGTAGCTGCTGTCGGCCGAGCAGGGGTCTTCGCTCAGCGAGTAGAAGCCCTGGTTCTGCGGCGAGTACAGCTCGCCCAGGCTCGGGGCCCGGACGGCGCGGTTGTAGCCGCCGCGCAGGCGGAAGCCGTCGACGATTTCCCAGTCGCCGTCGATCTTGTAGGCGTCGACGCCGCCGACCGTGGCGTAGTTCGAGTAGCGGTAGCCGAGGTCGAGGTTCATCGACTTGATGAACGGCAGGTCCTTCAGGACCGGCACGAGCAGTTCGCCATAGACTTCCGAGACGTGGGTCGAAGCGTCGACCGCGCCGGCGGCGTTGAAGCCGACGACGTCGCCGCTGAGCAGCAGGGCGTCAGGCGAGTACTTGTAGCTGTCCCACTTGTAGTCCGCGCCGAAGGCGCCGCGCAGCTCGCCGGCCGGCAGGTCGAAGAGGCCGCCGCTGAAGTTGGCCTCGACGATCGCCTGCTGGGCCGTCGTGGTGTTGTGGGTCGTGCGCGAGATGTACGACTTGCACTCGGACGAGATCTCGTTGTTGCCGAACGGGTCGTAGCCGCCCTCGCAGAGGCTGGCGCCGCCGTCCGAGGCGTCGAGCAGTTCTTCCACCGCCGAGCGGCTGACGTTGCCCGACTGCTTTTCCTTCTGCTTGGACTGGCCGAACGAGGTGTAGACGTCGTAGCTCCAGTCCTTGATCCCGGTCTGGCCACGTGCGCCGCCGGCCGCCTGGACGACGTCGAAGGTGGTGGTCGAGATGCGCGGACCCACGTCGGTGAAGCGCTTGTTCAGGGTGAAGTCGGCGTCCGGGTCGGCGCGGCTGGCCAGCAGGGTGGCCAGGTCGTCGGTGATGAACGGGTTGGTCACCGGCACGGTGAAGCCGGTGCCCGGGGACGGGGCCAGCTGGGTGCGCGAGCGGTAGTGGCTGTAGTTGACCGAGCCGTAGAGCTCGACGTTGTCGGTCAGCTCGAAGGTGCCGGCCGTGTAGAACGAGTAGCGGCTCATCGGCAGCTGCAGCAGGTTCAGCGCGCCGGTGTTGTAGTAGTTGCTCGAGGTCAGGGTCGAGCTGTCGAGCGCGGTCGAGCCGGTGTAGTTGACGCCGTTGGTGAACAGCGTGCCGTCGTTGTTGAAGCCGTAGCGCGAGCTGGCGCTGCTGACCGTGCCGGCCGAGACGCCGTACTGGGCGAACACCGAGTCGACGGCGCTTTGCGACGGCGCGTTGGTGGCGTCGACGACGTAGCTGCCGTAGGGCGTGGTGCTCGACAGGCCGCTGACCTTCGAGAAGTCGCGGGCCGAGTTGAACACGGCGCCGCGCTTGGTGTAGCCGAACGAGGCGGTGACGTGGCCGCGGCCGTCGGCGAACTTGGTGCCGCCGGTGACGCTCAGCGTGCCTTCATTGCCGTCGCCGCGCTGGGTCAGGCCGTACTGGCCGTCGACCATCAGGCCTTCGAACTTGTTGTTGAGCTTGAAGTTGACGACGCCGGCCATGGCGTCCGAGCCGTACGTCGCCGAGGCGCCGCCCGAGATCACTTCAATGTTCTGGATCAGGGCTGCGGGGACGATGTTGACGTCGACCGTGCCGTCCGAATTCGACGGAACCACGCGGTGGCCGTCGATCAGCACCATGGTGCGGGCGGTGCCGAGGCCGCGCAGGTCGATGTTGGCCTGGCCGCCGTTCGACGGGTTGTTCGAGGTCGACGAC
>NZ_QHJY01000295.1 GCF_003185805.1 Caulobacter sp. D5 | reverse complement strand
AGGGCGAAGTTGATCCCGCTGCTCAGGTCGCCCGCCCCCGTCGCCGGGGTCTTGGCCAGCAGGGCGGTCATCAGCCGGGCGTAGGCGGGATCCTTGCCCTGCTGCTGGGCGAGGTTGAAGGTCAGCTGGGCCTGGTCGAGCTGGCCCGCGCGCTGCTGGCAGAAGGCCCGCAGCCGCAGCCAGTAGCCGGCCCCGCGATCGACGCTGAGCGCATCGGCGATGGCGCACGCCCGCTCGTCGTCGCCGCGGATCAGATTGGCCTCGGCGGCGGCCATGGCCAGGGCGGCGTTCTGGTCGAGGCCCGGCGTGCGGTCCAGCACCTGCTTGGCGCCCGCCGCTTCGCCCAGGGCGACCAGGGCCAGAGCCCGCGCCCCGCCCATCGCCGGATCATCGCCCACGCCCTTGGGCGCATGGGCCCCGGTCGCCAGCACCCGGCGGGCCAGTTCGGCGAAGGCCGGCGACAGCGGCTTGGCGGCCAGGGTCGGCAGGATCTGGCGCATCAGCTCGGGCGAAGCGTCCTTCCACAGGTCGCCCGGCAGGCCCGTCTCGGCGGCCGGCGTCGAGAACAGGTCCGGCGGCGCCAGGGTGGTCACGGCCACCGCCCCCGAAGCCGGCGGCGCCTCCTGCGCCTGAGCGGAAGCGACGGCGATCACCGACAGGGCGGCGGCGAGCAGGAGCGAGGAACGCGGGGAGAAGGCCATGCGCCCACTATGGCAAGGAAGCACGGCAGGCAGAAGACGGTCCGGCGGCCGGAAGGGGGCGCGGACGTAACCTTGGTCGTCCAGAAAGGCTTGCGAGCCGCCGAATTTGGGTCCAATTGCGGAAATGTACAGCTTACGTAGCGTGAGCTTGAGCCTTGGGGGGCTCCAACGTCCGGTCGGACGGGAGTGGTCGAGCAGCGCCGATCATCCGCAGGAGATCCCGCCGAATGCCCCTCTCTCCCCCCGATAATCGCCTCGCGCCCCTGGCCAGGCTGTGGCTGCTGCTGCTCGGCGCGGTCATCCTGGCCGCCGGGCTGTTCTTCGTGGTCGGCGGCGGCAAGCTGCTGAGCCTGGGCGGCAGTCCCTACTTCCTGGTCGCGGGCCTGGCGCTGGTCGCGGCCGGCGTGCAGATCTGCCGGACCAAGGCGAGCGGCGCCCTGCTGTTCGGCGCGGTGTTCGTGCTGACCGTGCTGTGGGCGGTCTGGGAGTCGGGCTTTGCGTTCTGGCCGCTGATCTCGCGCCTGCTGGCGCTCAGCGTCGGCGCGGCCGTGGTGGCCTTCTCCTATCCGCTGATGGCGCGGGCCAGCGGCAAGTCGCCGGCCCTGGTTCCGGCCCTGGCGCTCGGCGCGGTGCTGGCCGTGGGCTCGGCCGCCGGCTTCGCCAGCATGTTCGTCGCCCATCCCACCGTGGCCTTCGCCGGCGCGGCGGGCGGCCTCGTCCCGGTCGATCCGGCCAAGGCCCAGAAGAACTGGGAGGCCTACGGCAACACCCCCGGCGCCAGCCGCTTCGTGGCCCTCGGCGAGATCACCCGCGACAACGTGAAAGACCTGAAGGTCGCCTGGACCTACCGCACCGGCGACGTGGCGGTCAGCGACGGCAACGGCGCCGAGGACCAGGACACCCCGCTGCAGGTCGGCGACACCGTCTACATCTGCACGCCGCACAACAACGTCATCGCGCTGGACGCCGACACCGGCCGCGAAAAGTGGAAGACGATCGTCGACGCCCACGCCTCGGTGTGGATGCGCTGCCGGGGCCTGGCCTATTTCGACGCCGGCGCGCCGCTGGCCCAGCCCACCGTCTCGGGCGCCACGCCGATCCTGGCCGCGACCGTGCCCGAAGGCGCGCCCTGCCGTCGCCGCATCCTGATGAACACCATCAACGCCGTGCTGATGGCCTTCGACGCCGACACCGGCAAGGCCTGCGAGGGCTTCGGAACCGGCGGCCGCGTCGACCTCAAGGCCGGCCTCGGCGACGCGCCCGACCCGCAGTACCAGCTGACCGCCGCCCCGACCCTGGCCGGCACCACCATCGTGGTCGGCGGCCGCATCGCCGAGAACGTCCAGGTCGACATGCCCGGCGGCGTGGTGCGCGGCTTCGACGTCGTCACCGGCGCCCTGCGCTGGGCCTTCGATCCGGGCGATCCGTCGGTCACCAAGGATCCTCCGGCCGGCAAGACCTACGCCCGCTCGACTCCCAACGTCTGGTCGTCGATGTCGTACGACGCCGCCTCCAACACCGTGTTCATGCCGGTGGGCAGCGCCTCGGTCGACCTCTATGGCGTCACCCGCAGCGCGCTCGACCACCGCTACGGCGCCTCGATGCTGGCGCTCGACGCCACCACGGGCCGCGAGAAGTGGGTGTTCCAGACCGTCCACAACGACCTCTGGGACTTCGACGTGCCGATGCAGCCCAGCTTCATCGACTTCCCCAAGGCCGGCGGCGGCGGCGTCCCCGCCCTCGTCTTCGGCACCAAGGCCGGCCAGCTCTATGTGCTCGACCGCGCCACCGGCAAGCCGCTGACCAAGGTCGAGAACGTGCCGGTCAAGGCCGCCAACATCCCCGGCGAGCCCTACGCCCTCACCCAGCCCAAGTCGGTGGGCATGCCGCAGATCGGATCCCAGACCCTGAAGGAAGCCGACATGTGGGGCGCCACGCCCTTCGACCAGCTGCTGTGCCGCATCGCCTTCAAGGGCATGCGCTACGAGGGGCTCTACACCGCCCCGGGCACGGACAAGTCGCTGAGCTTCCCCGGCTCGCTGGGCGGCATGAACTGGGGCGGGCTGTCGACCGACCCGACCACCAACACCATCTTCGTCAACGACATGCGTCTGGGCCTGTGGGTGGAGATGACGCCCCAGGCCGCCAAGGCCACGGCCGCCGCCGGCGGCGAGGCGGTCAACACCGGCATGGGCGCCGTCCCCCTGAAGGGCACGCCCTATTCGGTGAACAAGAACCGCTTCCTGTCGGTGCTGGGCATCCCCTGCCAGGCCCCGCCCTACGGCACGATGACCGCCATCGACATGAAGACCCAGAAGATCAAGTGGCAGGTCCCGGTCGGCACGGTGCGCGACACCGGCCCGCTGGGGATCAAGATGGGCCTGCCCATGCCGATCGGCCTGCCCACCCTGGGCGGCAGCCTGGCCACGCAAGGCGGCCTCGTCTTCTTCGCCGGGACCCAGGACTACTATCTGCGGGCCTTCAGCTCGGCGACGGGCAAGGAGGTCTGGAAGGCCCGCCTGCCGGTCGGCAGCCAGGGCGGCCCGATGAGCTACCGCTCGCCCAAGACCGGCAAGCAGTACGTCGTCATCACCGCCGGCGGCGCCCGCCAGTCGCCCGACCGCGGCGACTACGTCATCGCCTACGCCCTGAAATGAGCGGGCGTCTCGAACGGCTGAGCGCCGCCGCCGGTCTGGCGGCGGCGCTCCTCGCCTCGTCGGCGCTCGCGGACGAGCGCGCCACCATGACCGGAGACTGGGGCGGGCTCCGCACCGACCTCGCCGAAGACGGGATCGCTTTCCGCGGCGACTACGTCTCGGAGACCTTCAGCGCCATCGACGGCGGCCTGCGCCATGGCGGCGGCTACACCCAGCAGATCCGGATCGGCGCCGATTTCGACCTGGAGAAGCTGTCGGGCTGGTCGGGCGCCATCGCCCACCTGACCTTCAACGACCGGCGCGGCAAGGGCGTGTCGTCCGACGTGGTCGGCAACCGTCTGCCGATCCAGGAAGCCTATGGCGACCAGTATTCCCGGCTGACCGAGCTTTCCATCGAGCAGAAGCTGGGGCGGCTGAACCTGCGGGCCGGCTATTTCGCCATGGGCAACGACCTGGGCGGCATGGCCATCGGCTGCAACCTGGTCAACGCCGCCTTCTGCGCCCACCCGCTGTCGATGTCGGGCGACAGCGGCTGGTACAACTACCCCAACGCCCGCTGGGGCCTTGCCGTGCGCTACGCCGTGCGGCCCGATCTCTTGGTGCGCACCGGCGTCTACCAGGTGAACCCGTCGCTCAACGACAAGGCCAACGCCTACAAGCCGTTCGCCTCCGGCTCGACCGGGGTGATGCTGCCGCTGGAGGTCGAATACGATCGCGGTGCAGGCGGCGGGATGCCGGGCCACTACAAGCTCGGCGCCTATTACGACAGCTCGCGCGTCACCCGGCAGGGCGAGACCGGCAAGGTGAAGGGCCGCTACGGCGTCTACCTGCTGGCCGACCAGATGGTCTGGCGCCAGGGAAGCGGCGGCAGGGGTCTGTCGCTGTTCGGCCAGGTCACGCTCAATCCCAAGGCCTCTGCCCCGATCACCCGCTGGTACGAGGCGGGCCTCGTGCAGACCGGAACCTTCCCCGGCCGCGACGCCGACACCATCGCGCTCGGGATCGTCCACGCAGAGCTCAATCCGCGCCTGCGCCAAGCCTATGCGGACGCCTCGCCGACCCTGATCGACTACGGCGCGCTGCCGGCCGGCGAGACCGCGATCGAGCTGAGCTACGGCTGGCAGGCGGCCCGCTGGCTGATCGTGCGCCCCGACGTGCAGTACATCCTCGACCCCGGCGCCTTCAGCTATCGCGACACGCCCAACGCCCTGGCGGTGGGGGCGCAGATCAAGGCGCAGTTCTAGGGCGGGACGGCTTGGCGCGTGGATTACGCCCTCCTCCCGTCCACTCACCCGTACGCCAACTTATCGAGAGTGTTTTGCGCTCCCCATGATCCCTCTCTCTTAGAGATGTTCAGACCGGGGACATCCGTGACAGGTGTTCGGAGACATC
>NZ_QHJY01000294.1 GCF_003185805.1 Caulobacter sp. D5 | reverse complement strand
CTCGCCGGGGGCGCCGGGCCGTCCGGCCCTGCACGTCAGGCCGCGCCTGGAGGATCTGGTCGCGGCCCTGTCGCGCATCCACGCCGCCGCCGGCGTGCGGGCCGAACTCGACATTCCCGAGGATCTCTTCGTGGCCTGCGATCCGCAGGACTTCGACGAGATGACAGGCAATCTGCTCGACAACGCCTGGAAGTTCGCCGAGCGGACCGTGCGGGTGAGCGCCAGTCGCGACGGGGGCCGGGCGGTGCTGGTCATCGACGACGATGGCCCGGGCCTGACCGACGAGGCCGCCGCCGCCGCTTTGGTGCCGGGCAGCCGTCTCGACGAGCGGGGCGCCGGGCATGGCTTTGGCCTGCCGATCGCGCTGGAGCTGGCCGAGCTGCACGACGGGGCCCTGACCCTGGGGCGCGCCCCGATCGGCGGCCTGCGCGCCACCCTGGCCCTGCCGGCTCGCGCCGGCGAAACCGCCGAAAGCTGACGCGTCGATCCCAATCCCGTGATCGGTCGGCCAGGCGACCAACAAGCTGCGCTGATCTGTTAGGGTCACGGCGAGGGCTGTTGATGAAAACCTACACGTTCGTCTGTCTGGCCGCGAACCAGGTCGCCACGGCCGTCGATATCCAGGACCTGGACGAGGGCGCCTATCGCCGGCACGCCCTGTCGCTGCTGCGCGACCACGGCAGCGCCCAGGCCGTCGAGGTGTGGCGCGACGAGGCGGTGATCGACCTTGTCGAGCGGGCCGGAGCCGTTCTCGGGGCGCCGGCGGCGGTTAGCTCGTAAAAAGCCCCCACGCGCCTCGAATCGAGCGGCCGACATCTGCTAGGCTGGCGGGCCGAAACGAATCTGATTGATGAACAAGCCCGTCACTCCTCCCCCCGGCGGTCCCGGCGACGGCGACCGCATCCTCGAAGAGCCGCTGACCGAGGCGCTGTCCAAGCGCTACTTGGCCTATGCGCTGTCGACCATCGGCTCGCGGGCTCTGCCCGACGTGCGCGACGGCATGAAGCCGGTGCACCGGCGCGTGCTCTACGCCATGAGCAACATGCGCCTGAACCCGGAGTCCGCCGCGCGCAAGTGCGCCAAGGTGGTCGGCGAGGTGATGGGTAACTTCCACCCGCACGGCGACCAGTCGATCTACGACGCCCTGGTGCGCCTGGCCCAGGACTTCTCCCAGCGCATCCCGCTGGTCGAGGGGCAGGGGAACTTCGGCAATATCGACGGCGATAACGCCGCGGCCATGCGTTACACCGAATGCAAGATGACGGCGGCGGCGACGCTGCTGCTCGACGGCATCGACGAGGACGCGGTCGATTTCCGGCCCACCTATGACGGCCAGGACGAGGAGCCGGTGGTCCTGCCGTCGGGCTTCCCGAACCTGCTGGCCAACGGCTCGGCCGGCATCGCCGTCGGCATGGCCACCTCGATCCCGCCGCACAACCCGGCCGAGCTGATCGACGCCTGCCTGCTGCTGCTGAGCAACCCCGAGGCCACGACCGCCGAGATCCTCGAGCGCGTGCCGGGCCCCGACTTCCCGACCGGCGGCGTCATCGTCGAGCCGGCCGCGTCCCTGCTGGAAACCTACGAGACCGGTCGCGGCGGCGTTCGCACCCGCGCCAAGTGGGAGAAGGAAGAGACCGGCCGCGGCACCTACCAGATCGTCGTCACCGAGATCCCGTATCAGGTGAAGAAGTCGGATCTGGTCGAGCAACTGGCCGACCTGATCGAAAGCAAGAAGGCCGCCCTCCTGGGCGACGTCCGCGACGAGAGCGCCGAGGACATCCGTCTGGTGCTCGAGCCGAAGTCCAAGAACGTCGAGCCCGAAGTGCTGATGGAGAGCCTGTTCAAGCTCTCGGCGCTGGAAAGCCGGTTCTCGGTCAACATCAACGTGCTGGACGCGCGCGGCACGCCGGGCGTCATGGGCATCAAGTCGGCCCTGATGGCCTTCCTGGCCCACCGCCGCGAGGTGCTGACCCGCCGGGCCCGTCACCGCCTGGCCAAGATCGAAGCCCGCCTGCACATCCTCGACGGTTTGCTGATCGCCTACCTCAATCTCGACGAGGTGATCCGCATCGTCCGCTACGAGGAGAAGCCGAAGGAAAAGCTGATCGAGACCTTCGGGCTCTCGGACATCCAGGCCGACGCCATCCTCAACACCCGGCTGCGCCAACTGGCCAAGCTGGAGGAGATGGAGATCCGCCGCGAGCACGCCGAACTGGTGGAAGAGCGCGACGGCATCCTGGCCATGCTGGCCAGCGACAAGAAGCAGTGGGACCTGGTCGGCACGGGCCTGCGCCAGGTGCGCGCCACCCTGCTGAAGATCAAACACCCGCTGGACAAGCCGCGCCCGACCGGCGTGACCGGCCGCTCGGTGTTCGACGTGGCCCCGGTGGTCGACGCCGACGCCGCCATCGAGGCGATGATCGTCCGCGAGCCGATCACCATCATCCTGTCCGAGCGCGGCTGGATCCGCGCCGCAAAGGGCAAGATCGAGGATCCGTCGGAGCTGAAGTTCAAGGAAGGCGACAAGCTCGGCTTCCTGGTGCCGGCCGAGACCACCGACAAGCTCCTGCTGTTCACCTCGGACGGCCGCTTCTTCACGCTGGGCTGCGCCAACCTGCCGTCGGCGCGGGGCCATGGCGAGCCGGTGCGGATGATGATCGAGCTGGACGACAAGGTGAAGATCATCGACGTCTTCCCGTTCAAGGCCGGCCGCAAGCGCATCCTGGCCTCCAAGCAGGGCTACGGCTTCCTGCTGCCGGAGGAGGAGGCCCTGGCCAACCGCAAGGCGGGCAAGCAGGTGCTGACGGTCGACGCCTCGGGCGCGGCCTTCTGCCTGGAAGCCGTGGGCGACCAGTTCGCGGTGATCGGCGACAACGGCAAGATCCTGATTTTCCCGCTGGAAGAACTGCCGGAGATGCCGCGCGGCAAGGGCGTCAAGCTGCAGGCCTACCGCGAGGGCGGTCTGCGCGACGGCCTGTCGTTCAACGCCGAGACCGGCGGCTTCTGGATCGACTCGGCCCTGCGCCGCCGCGACTGGGCCGACTGGCAGACCTTCGTCGGCCGCCGGGCCGGCGCCGGCAAGCTGGCGCCCAAGGGCTTCCCGACGTCCAAGCGGTTCAAGCCCAAGTAGGCTCGAGTGATGTGATATGGGCGAGGGCGTAGCGCGCGTAGGTAGGCGCCATGCTCTCGCCAACCACCTGTGAGATAAGTCGACTTATGAGCTTGTGGCGCAAGTCCGTCGGAGCCCTGGCCGGGTTCCTGGGTCTGGCCGCCGCCCATCCCGGGGTGGCGGGCGGCCTGCCGCGCGCCAAGCCCGAGGCCGCGGGCTTCTCGTCGGAGAAGCTCAAGCGCGTCGACGAGACCATGCAGCGCCTGGTCGACCAGGGCCAGATCGCCGGCGGCGTGACCCTGCTGGCCCGCCACGGCAAGATCGTCAGCGAGCAGGCCTTCGGCAAGCGCGCGCTGGAAGACGTCCAGCCGATGCCGGCCGACGCCATCTTCCGCATCCGCTCGGAGACCAAGCCGGTCACCGGCGTGGCCATGCTGATCCTCTATGACGAGGGCCGCTGGAAGCTGGACGATCCGGTCACCAAGTTCATTCCCGAATTCGAGAACCTGCGCGTAGCCAACGGCGTTGACGCCAGCGGCCGGCCGGTCCTGTCGCCGCTCAGCCGCCCGCCGACCATGCGCGAGCTGATGACCCATACGGCCGGCTTCGCCTACGGCATCGCCGACGATCCGGGCAGCCTCGCCGACCAGGCCTATTATCGGGCGGGCGTGCTGCAGTCGGACTCGCTGTTCTCGATGGTGCAGAAGATCTCGGGCCTGCCGATGTATTCGGAGCCCGGCAAGCTGTGGCGCTACAGCGTCGCGGCCGACATCCAGGGCCTGATCATCGAGCGCCTGTCTGGCCAGGCCCTGCCGGAGTTCATGCGCCAGCGGATCTTCAAGCCGCTGAAGATGAAGGACACCGCCTTCTGGACGCCGCCGGACAAGCTTTCGCGGCTGGCGGCGATCTATGACGCCGATCCGGTCACCGGCAAGCTCATGCCCGCCGTCGAGGGCGGCTGGCGCGACGTCTCCCGGCCGCCCCTGGCGCCGTCGGGGGGAGGGGGCTTGCTGTCCACCGCCCAGGACTTCGCCCGCTTCGCCCAGATGATCCTCAACGGCGGCGACCTGGAAGGCGTGCGCATCCTCGAGCCGGAGACGGTGGCGATGATGCGGCTGAACCACCTGCCACCGAGCTTCCAGGTGACCACTGACGGCACCTCCAACGTGCTCAAGCCGGGTCAGCAGAAGGCTTTCCCCTTCGCGCTGGGGATGGGCTACGGCATCGACGTGGCGGTGGCGGTCGATCCGGCCGCCTCGGGCGCGCCGGTGGGGCCCGGCACGATCAGCTGGGGCGGCAGCGCCGGCACCTGGTTCTGGATCGACCCTGCCAACGACCTCTTCTTCATCGGCATGATCCAGCGCCTGGGCGGCGTGGGTCCCGGCCTCGACGCCGAGACCCGCAAGTGGGTCTATCACGCCCTGGAGCGCCCGCCGGTGCGCCAGGCGGCGAACACGGCGACCGCGCCCGCCAAACCGCCGGCCGGCCCGTCGAAGGGGCCGCCGACCGG
>NZ_QHJY01000293.1 GCF_003185805.1 Caulobacter sp. D5 | reverse complement strand
TCGCCGATGTCCAACGCCGGCAAGCGCTCGGCCGCCAAGGGCAACTAAGTTCGAACGGGGTGTAACAAACGACGTCCCCTTCGCTTGAAGCGACAGTCGGCGGGCCCTATGGTCCGCCGACTTTTTTCAGGCCCTTGTTCGGACGTCATGCCCGCCGCCCCCAAATCGTTTCAAAGCCTCATCCTGACGCTCCATAACTACTGGAGCGAAAAGGGCTGCGTGATCCTGCAGCCGCACGACGTGGAAGTGGGGGCGGGGACGCTGCACCCGGCCACGGTGCTGCGCGCGCTCGGCCCCAAGCCGTGGAACGCGGCCTACGTCCAGCCCTCGCGCCGTCCGGGCGACGGCCGCTACGGCGAGAACCCCAACCGCCTGCAGCACTATTACCAGTACCAGGTGATCCTGAAGCCGAACCCGGCCGACATGCAGGACCTCTATCTGGGCTCGCTGGAGGCCATCGGCCTCGATTTGCGCACCCACGACATCCGCTTTGTCGAGGACGACTGGGAAAACCCCACCGTCGGCGCCTGGGGCCTGGGCTGGGAGGTCTGGTGCGACGGCATGGAAGTGTCGCAGTACACCTACTTCCAGCAGGTTGGCGGCCTGGACGTGAACCCGGTGGCCGGCGAGCTGACCTACGGCCTGGAACGCCTGGCCATGTACGTGTTCGGCGTCGACAACGTCTATGACCTGCCGTTCAACGATCCCGACTCGCCGCTGGGCGCCCTGACCTATGGCGACGTCTTCCTGGCCAACGAACGCCAGCAGTCGGAAGCCAACTTCCACGGCTATGACGTCGCCGTGCTCAAGCAGCAGTTCGAGCAGATGGAGCAGCAGGTGCCGCTGATGCTGGCCCGCTCCTACAAGAACGAGACCCTGGTCCTGCCCGCCTACGACATGGTCCTCAAGGCCAGCCACCTCTTCAACCTGATGAACGCCCGCGGCGCGATCGCCGTCGCCGAGCGCGCCAGCTACATCGGCCGCATCCGCGACCTCTGTAAGATGTGCGCCCAGAAGTGGGTCGAGCTGCAGGAAGCCGCGTAACTCCAATGCCCCAACTGCTTCTCGAACTGTTCTCCGAAGAGATCCCCGCCCGCATGCAGGGCCAGGCCGCCAAGGACCTGGAGCGCATGGCGCGCGAACACCTGGCCGCCGCCGGTTTCCTGCCCGAGGCCCTGAAGACCTTCGCCGGCCCGCGCCGCCTGACCCTGGTGGCCGAAGGCCTGCCGCTGGCCCAGGCCGACCGCAAGGAAGAGCTGAAGGGCCCGCGCGTCGGCGCCCCGCAGCAGGCCATGGACGGCTTCCTGCGCAAGGCCGGCCTGACGCAGGACCAACTGGTCGAGCAGAACGGCGTCTGGATGGCCTTCGTCGAAAAGAAGGGCCGCCCGACCGCCGAGATCGTCGCCGAGATGGTGGAAGCCATCGTTCGCGGTTTCGCCTGGCCCAAGTCGATGACCTGGGGCACGGGCAAGCTGCGCTGGGTGCGTCCGCTGAAGCGGATCCTCTGCGTGCTCGACCGTGAAGTGGTGCCGTTCAGCATCGATGGCATCGCCAGCGGCGACGTCACCGAAGGCCACCGCTTCATGGGTGAAGCCAAGCCCTTCGTCGCCAAGGACTTCGACGAATATGTCGCCGGCCTCGAAGCCCACTTCGTGGTGCTCGACGTCGAGGAGCGCAAGGCGCGCATTCTCGAAGGCTGCAAGACCCTCTGCTTCGCCCGTCATCTCGAACTGGTCGAAGACCAGGGACTTCTGGAAGAAGTCGCGGGCCTCGCCGAATGGCCGACGCCGGTGTTGGGCGACATGGACCCGTCGTTCCTCGACCTGCCGCCCGAGGTGATCCGCACCTCGATGCGCACCCACCAGAAGTATTTCGCCGTGCGCAAGCCGGGGCAGGCGGGCCTGGCCCCGCACTTCATCACCGTGGCCAATATCGAGGCTAAGGACGGCGGCAAGGTGATCGCCGCCGGCAACGCCAAGGTGCTGTCGTCGCGCCTGTCGGACGCCCGGTTCTTCTGGGACGAGGACGTCAAGACCGGCTTCGAGCCCTGGCTGGCCAAGCTGGACGGCGTGACCTTCCACGCCAAGCTCGGCACCATGGCCCAGCGCGTCGAGCGCATCGTCGCCCTGGCCGGCGAGATCGCGCCCCTGGTCGGCGCCGATGTCGAGAAAGCCAAGGAGGCCGCGCGCCTGGCCAAGGCCGACCTGACCTCGCAGATGGTCGGCGAATTCCCCGAGCTGCAGGGGATCATGGGCGGCTACTACGCCCGCCACTTCGGCCTGGACTCCGAGATCGCTTCGGCGATCCAGGACCACTACAAGCCGCAGGGCCCCTCCGACGCCGTCCCGACCGCGCCGCTGAGCGTGGCTGTGGCGCTGGCGGACAAGCTGGATACGCTGGTCGGTTTCTTCGCGATCGACGAGAAGCCGACGGGCAGCAAGGATCCGTTCGCGCTGCGCCGGGCGGCGCTGGGGATCATTCGGACGATCCTGGCATCCAATACTCGCGTTTCGCTGCTCCGGACCTTCCGCAACCAACTTGAAGATCCCGCTCAACTTCGATCGAAGTGGGACTATGAGGGAACGGCGCACTATCGACTTGCTCAGCTGACCAGCGAGATTGTGACGTTCTTGGTCGATCGCTTGAAGGTCACGTTTAAGGACCAAGGCAAGCGTCACGACCTGGTCGACGCCGTGTTCGCTCTGGGCGACGACGACTTGGTGCGGATCGTCGCGCGGGTCGAGGCCCTGGACGGCTTCCTGAAGACCGACGACGGCAAGAACCTGCTGGCCGGCTACAAGCGCGCCTCCAACATCCTCAAGGCCGAGGAGAAGAAGGGCCCGCTGCCGGAAGGTACGCCTGAGGAGCCGGCCGCCGACAGCGCCGCCGAGGTGGGGCTCTACCAGGCCCTGCGCCTGCTGGACCGCCCGCTGAAGGACGCCCTGGCCAAGGAAGACTTCACCGGCGCCATGGCCCAGCTGGCCGAGCTGCGCGGTCCGGTCGACGCCTATCTCGACGGCGTCTTCGTCAACGACCCCGAGCACCGCGACAACCGCCTCAAGACCCTCGCCGCCGTCCGCGCGGCCATGGGCCAGGTGGCGGATTTCGGGCAGGTGGCGGGCTGAACCGATAGATCCTCCCCCTGAAGGGGGAGGTGGCCCAGAGGGCCGGAGGGGGAAGTGGCCGCTGAAATTCAGCACCCACTTCCCCCTCAGTCGCTTCGCGACAGCTCCCCCTTCAGGGGGAGCATCTTCTACTCACAAACATCCGCCCACTTGGCGTTCACCGCGTCGCTGCCGTCGGCCTCCTCGACCATCAGGGCGCCGTCCGACCAGATGAACCGCTCGGGGCCGTCGAAGCTGTCCTGTTCCTGCTGGATGTCGACCTGGCCGCAGACCGAGACGACGTCGCCGTCCTGGTGGGTGAAGACCTTGCCGAAGACCACGGCCGTGGCTTCGGGGAAGCGGTTCTGGATGGCGATCTTGCCGCCGGAAATGGCCAGTTGGTCGTCGCCCCGGTCTTCGACCGCCTCGTCGGCGGCGTCGTGGAACACGTAGGCCACCAGGCCCAGGCCCGTGCCGAGCAGGATCACGGCGGCGCCGACCGCGGCCAGGATGCGGATGTCGATCTTCATGACCGCAGTCGGCCGCAGGTTGCGGTGGGCGTCAACCGCCCGCAGCGAGGATCATTCCCGCAGCAGCGGCAGCGACAGCCCGCCGGCCTGCCGCGCGCCCAGGATCTCGCGCCTGAACCGGAACAGCTCCGCCGGGCGGCCGCCGGTTTCGCTGTCCAGGCGGCCCAGGCCCTCGACCAGGTCCTCGCGCTCGACCACGCGGCGGAAGTTCTGCTTGTGCAGCGGCACGCCGGCTATGGCCTCGACGGTGCGCTGCAGGGTCGAGAGGGTGAACTCGGCCGGCGTCAGCTCGAACACCACCGGGCGGTACTTGATCTTGCCGCGCAGGCGGGAAAGCCCGGTGGCCAGGATCCGCCGGTGGTCGGAGATCATCGGCTCGCCCAGGGCCGCCGACAGGGCCTCGGGCTCGGCCGGGTCATGGCCGTCGGCGCGGGCCCGGTCGCGCGCGGCCTCGGGGGCCAGGCCCGCCTCGTAGAGCAGCTCGTAGCGCTCCAGCACCCGTTCCTCGTTCCAGGGCGCGCCGTCCAGGGCGAAGGCCAGGCGGGCGCGGGAGAGGCGGTCGGCGTCGTCGCCGGCCCAGCGGCGCAGGGCAGGCGCGATGGCCTCGTCGAGCAGGGCGGGACGGCCGGCGCGCCAGTCCTCCCAGGGGAAGAACCGGGTCCATGGGGCCCAGACGGTGTCGGGGGCCTGGGTGTCGGTGGCCTTGGGCGTCAGGCCCAGATAGCCGATCGACACGACGCGGGCCGCGCCGGCCCCGACCTCGGCGCGCGGGGCGTCGCGGCCCTTGTCGCCGAAGGTGTAGAGCTGCTCGACATAGCCCAGCTGAAAGCGGGTCTGCTCGGTGACGAAGGCGCGCAGGGCCAGCTCGAAGGTGCGGTGGCCCTCGGGGTCGAACGGGCCGAACGGCAGGCCGGGCAGGGGCGAGGCGATGTCGGTGACGGCGTCGTGCGGCCGCACGGTCAGGACCACGACCTCGCCGTCGCGCACGGCCACGACCACGGCCGACAGGCCGATGACGACGGCGGAGCTGGAAGAGCCGCCGCTCATTCGGTCTCGAACGCCGCGCTGGGCGAGGATTCGTAGCCGGCCGCCTTCGACAGCACGTGGAAGCGCTGGACGTAGCGGGCCTGGGCTTCGAACGGGGGCTGGGGAACGATCTTCAGGTCGTAGCCGGCGGGCGGGGCGCCGAAGATCGACAGGGATTCGGCGTGCTCGAACCCGGCCAGCTGGGTGGCCTCGAAGAAGGCGCAGGCGCGGTCGGCCTGCTTGATCAGCTTCTTGATCGGGGCCGGGGTCTTCACCGGCAGGCCGAAGCGGATGTGGATGGCGTCCTCCAGCCGGGCCTCGAAGTCCTTGTACGACACGCCCAGCGCCGCCTTGAACGGGCTGATCATGTCGCCGATCACGTATTCGGAGGCGTCGTGCAGCAGGGCCGCCAGGCGCCAGCGCGGCTCCAGGTCGGGCTTGATGTGGGCGGCGATCTCCTCGACCACCAGGCTGTGCTGGGCCACCGAGAACCCGTGGTCGCCGATCGTCTGGCCGTTCCAGCGGGCCACCCGCGCCAGGCCGTGGGCGATGTCCTCGATCTCGATATCCATCGGCGACGGGTCCAGCAGGTCCAGCCTGCGGCCCGAAAGCATCCGCTGCCACGCTCTCGGCTGGCCCTTATGCAGCCCTTTGGCCACGAGATCGTTCCTTACGGTGAAGGTGGTTTGAGTGCCGCATCGCTTGATGAAGATCAATGATGGCCCGGGCCGACGCCTGTGGAAATGCGTTTTGTCAGAAAGCGCGCAAAGGCGCGTCGCGGCAGGGCGTCGGAATTGGTTTTCGTGTCCGCCGCGCGCCGGCGATTTGGAGGATGGATCATGAGCTGGGCGAGAATCATGGCGCCGCTGGCCGGGGCCAAGTCCGATGAAGGCGTCCTGCGGGCCGCGGCCGAACTGGCCGCCGGCTTTGACGCCGAACTGGCCGCGATCCACGCGCCGGCCGACGTGGCCGACCTGATGCCGTGGATGGGCGAGGGGTTCATGGGCGGGGTGCAGGTCACCGCGCTCGAAAGCCTGAAGGAGGCCGCCGTCGAGGGCGCGCATGCGGTCGAAGCCCTGGTCGCCTCGATCGGCTATCCGCGCGCCCGGGTCACCACGCTGGAATCGCCGGTGTGGGCGGGCCTGGCCATGGAGTGCCGACTGTCGGACGTGATCGTGTTCGACGACGCGGCCGCGCGTGGCAAGGGTCCTCTTGCGGAAGCGTTCCAGCAGATGATCGCCGACGAGCAGCGGCCCGTGGTCGTGGCCCGTCCCGGGCTGAAGGTGGGCGGCACGGTGCTGGTGGCCTGGGACGGCGGCAAGGAGGCCAGCCGCGCTCTGCGCACGGCCCTGCCGCTGTTGCAGAAGGCTTCGCGGGTGGTGGTGGCCGGGGCACCGGCGGCCTCGTCGCGCAGCTTCGAGCTGGCCCGGATGGTCGACTTCCTGGCCGCCCGCGGGGTCACCGCCCAGGTGCGGGTGCTGGAGGGCGCGCATGACGCGGCCAAGCTCCTGCTGGAAGCCGCGCGCGAGGAGGGGGCGCAGGTGCTGGTCGCCGGCGCCTTCGGCCACCCGCGCCTGCAGGAGTTCATCTTCGGCGGCACGACCCGCAGCGTGCTGAACGCCGACGGGCCGTCGCTCTTCCTGTCGCATTGAGTTTTCAACCAAGAAGCCAACCAAGAAGAAGGAGGCAGTCCATGTCCCTGTCGCGCATCGTCATGCGCCTGGCCCGCAATCCGGGCACCGAGTTCGCCGGCGGCGACGACCATCGCGGCTACGCCCTGACCGCGCCGCTGACCGACGACGGCCACCTGGACGAGGCCGAGTACGCCAAGGCCAGGAAGGACTGCGCCGTCCGCCGTTTCGCCCCCGACGAGGACGCCGCCGACGGCCGCCTGGCCCGCCGCGGCGAGCGCTGGTTCTTCGACTATGACGAGGACGACCAGATCGATGACGAGCCCGTGCATCGCCTGGGCCAGCACCGCTTCGCGGTCGGCGAGTACGTCACCGTCACCGACGAGGACGGCCGGCCGCTGACCTACAAGGTCATGGAAGTGACGCCGATTTGACATCCGAGACCCTCCCCCTGAAGGGGGAGGTGACCCGAAGGGCCGGAGGGGGAAGGAGCTGCTGATACGCCGCTCCGACTTCCCCCTCAGTCGCTCCGCGACAGCTCCCCCTTCAGGGGGAGCATCTTGGCTAGCCCCCCACGTTGTGGCGCACGAGCGCCTTCATGGCCTTGAACAGGTCGCCGTCCTCGCTGTCGCGGCGCTTGGCCTTGACCACGGCCACGGCCAGGGGGCCGCCTTGCGGGCCGCGGGCTTCGTAGCCGGCCAGGTGATAGCCGGTCGGGGCCTTGTCGCTGGCCAGCACCAGGGTGGCGCGGACGCCGTCCTTGGCCTTGCGGCGCTGCTGGATCACCGCGCCGTCGTCGTTGGCGTGGATCGAGACGTCGCCGTCCCCGTCGTCGCTGGAGCTGACCTGGACCGTGCGGCTCTCGTGGCCGCCGTCCTTGCGCTCCTCGACCTTGGTGGTCTTGCCGCCGCCGCTTTCGGTGACGTTCTTGGTGACCCGCACCTGGGCCTCGCCGTCGTTGGCGTTGATGGTCATGCCGCCGATGCGGATGTCGGCGCCCTCGTCGCGGGCGTCGATGCTGAGGCCGGGCAGCTTGATGTGGGCGGTGTTCTTGCCGCCGGGCGGGGTCGGCGTAGCCGCCGCCTTCAGCTGCGGCATCAGGGTCTTGAGCTCGGCCTCGATCGGAGCGAGGGCGGTTTCGGCGTCGTTGTTCTGGAAGTCGACCAGCCGCAGGCTGACCTCGGCCTGGTCGCCGGCGTACTGGCACGAGCGGCCGTCGGCGGCGACCGAGACGCGCGTCAGGCCGCCCTGCTTTTCAGGGCAGTCCAGCCGCGAGATGGCCCGCAGGGGCTCCTTCCTGTGGACCGCGCGCTCGTGCTTGTCGGTCTTCACCGACACCACCGGAGAGCAGGCGGCCAGGGCCGCGGCGCTGGCGGCCAGGACGAGGATGAGGCGCATAGAAAGGGTCCTTCGCGTTCGGCGCGAAAGTGTGCGGGTCGGCGATCCGCGTCCAATGAAATCGCGGTAACTGCGCCTTATCGGCGTCGGAACCCTATTGCCCTGGCCGGGCGCTGCCTTCGCGGCGGGCCAGGAAGGCCAGGCGCTCGAAGAGGTGCACGTCCTGCTCGTTCTTCAGAAGCGCGCCGTGCAGGGGCGGGATCAGCTTGGTCGGATCCTTCTCGCGCAGCACGGTCTCGTCGATGTCCTCGACCAGCAGCAGCTTCAGCCAATCGAGCAACTCGGAGGTCGACGGCTTCTTCTTCAGGCCCGGCACCTTGCGCATGTCGTAGAAGATGCGCAGCGCCTCGGAGACCAGCTTCTGCTTGATGCCCGGGAAGTGCACGTCGACGATGGCCTGCATCGTCTGCTCCTCGGGGAAGCGGATGTAGTGGAAGAAGCAGCGGCGCAGGAAGGCGTCCGGCAGCTCCTTTTCGTTGTTGGAGGTGATGATCATCACCGGCCGCACCTTGGCCTTGATGGTCTCGCCGGTCTCGTAGACGAAGAACTCCATGCGATCGAGCTCCTGCAGGAGGTCGTTCGGGAATTCGATGTCGGCCTTGTCGATCTCGTCGATCAGCAGCACCGGGCGCTGCCCGCTCTCGAACGCCTCCCAGAGCTTGCCCTTCTTGATGTAGTTCCTGACGTCCTTGACGCGCTCGTCGCCCAGCTGGCTGTCGCGCAGGCGGGTGACGGCGTCGTACTCGTAGAGGCCCTGCTGGGCCTTGGTCGTCGACTTGATGTGCCAGGTCAGCAGCGGGGCGTTCATCGCCTTGGCCACTTCATAGGCCAGCACGGTCTTGCCGGTGCCGGGCTCGCCCTTGATCAGCAGCGGGCGTTCCAGCGCCACGGCGGCGTTGACGGCGACCTTGAGGTCCTCGGTGGCGACGTAGTCGGCGGTGCCTTCGAAGCGCTGGCTCATCTGGTATTCCTGACGGCGCGCCCGTTGCGTCGGGCGCGCATCGAACAAGTGTTCAAAACGTCAGTCTAACCTACAGAGCATCGGTCTTCCGGATCAAGCCGGGTTCTGCGGCGGTTGGCGATGACGGCGGGCCACCGACGGCGGATCACTGGCCGGGAAGCTCTCTTCCAGGCCTTCCTCGAGCTGTTCGTCGAGGTTTTCCGCATCTTCCGGGGCAGGGGCTTCGGGTTTGGGATCGGACATGGGAGGTCTCCTGGCGGAGCGGAATTATGCGCCGCCTTTGACGCGCGGCTAGAATGTTTTGATCGCGGACCCGACCCGCCTTCGCGGCCCTAGCCGCGCTTGTCGTAGCCCAGGGCCTCGATGTCGTCGTCGGCCAGGCGCGTCGACTCGTAGTCGGACGGTTCCTCGCTGTCGTCGGAGATCTGGTCTTCGTCCGACAGGCCGCCGCCGACCGGATCCAGCGGCTCGCGCTCGACGTCCAGGCCCTCGTCGTCGCGGCCGGCTTCCAGTTCGTCGTCGATGTCCACGAGTTCGTCGTCGTCGAGGAGGTCGAGGTCCTCGTCCTCGTCTTCCGAGGCGTCGTCCTCGGCCTGGGTGACGTCGTAGACGTCTTCGATGTCGTCGAAATTGGCGATGTCCTCGCCGTCTTCGGTGAGGTTGGTCTCGTCCAGGACCTCGGCGACGTCCTGCGGCTCGAAATCGGTTTCCGGGGGCATGGCGGGTCTCCTCAAGGAGCGGCGCGATCGCCGCCCGTCAGGGAGTCAAACCCGCCCCGGCGCCCGTCGTTCCTGAACCTCAGCCGGCGAACTCGCCAAGGGCTTGCGACACCTGCGCCATGATCGGCCGCCAGTCGTCGTAGTTCGGCGCGATGAAGCAGCGGGCCTGCGGGTACCAGGGATAGTGGTCGGTCCCCAGGCGCGTCCAGGCGGCCGCGCCGGTCAGCAGCCAGACCGGCGCGCCGCAGGCCCCGGCCAGGTTGATGGTGGCGTTGGCGAAGCCCAGCGTCAGGTCCAGCGCGCAGGAGAGGGCGGCGACGTCGTCGAGGTCCTGCTTCAGGTCGATGCCGGGCGGGGTCCAGATCTCGACGCCCAGGTGATCGCGGGCGTAGGCGATCTCCTCGTCGCAGTCGCCGTACTGCAGGTTCACGAACGAGATGCCGGGCGTCTTCAGGACGGGTTCCCACAGCTCGAACGGCGAGAACTGGCGGGCGCGCTCGGCGTTCAGGCGCAGGCTCTTCCACAACAGGCCGACCTTGGGTCCGGGCGGGGCGCTTTCCAGCACCTTTTTCCAGTGGGTGACGCGTTCGGGATCGGGCGTCAGGAAGCGTTCGCGGGCGGGGAAGGCCTCGGCGGTCGGGCGGAAGGTCTTCAGCAGCGAGGCCATCGGGACCCAGCGGTCGATCTTCGACCAGTCCTCGATGAAGGGCGCGTTGCGATAGGTGCGGCCCTGATAGGCCACCGTGCGGTGGACGCTGACCTGGGCCTGCGGAAACGAGCGCTCGAACAGCGGCGCGAGGCGGCGCTCGACCACCACCGACAGGGCGCCGTCGGGGCCGAGGGCCTCGATGACGTCGGGCAGGGTGTTGGCGAACATCACCTCGTCGCCCAGGCCCTGTTCGGCCAGGACCAGCAGGCGCTTGCCGGCCAGGTCCTCGCCGGGCTCCCAGGCGCGGACGGGCATCGGATAGTGCGGCGCGCCGGGCAGTTCGGGGTCGAGGCGCGCCCGGTAGGCCTCCCAGCCCTCGGCCACGCGGCCCAGGGCCAGCAGGATGGTCGAATGGGCGAATCGCATGGTGGCCAGGTCTTCGGTCGACTCGGCGGCGGCGATGCCGGCCTCGCAGTCGGCGCGGGCGCCTTCGACGTCGCCCAGGTCGAGCCGGGCGAAGGCGCGGTTGTGGTGGCCCTTGCCGAAGTTGGGCGACAGGCGCAGGGCCTCGTCGAAGAAGGTGAGGGCGGTGGCGCCCTCGCCCATGCTGCACATCACCGTGCCCAGGGTGTTCCACAGCGCGGGAACTTCCGGATTGGCCTGGATGGCGGGCTTGAGGACGTCGATCGCCGCCGATTCCTGGTTCAGGTCGCGCAGGGCGCAGGCCAGGTTGTTGACGCCTTCGAGGTCGCCGGGCCGCTCGTTCAGGTAATGCATGAAGAGCTTGGCGGCGATGTCGGGCATTTCCAGGCGGAAGGCCAGGCGGCCCAGGTCGCCGGCCACCTGGCCCTGGCTGGGCAGGAGCTGCAGCGCGGCCTCGTAGCACTGCATGGAAGAGGCGAAGTCGCCCAGCTTCTCGCGGGCCACGGCCAGGACGTGCCAGGCCACGCCCGTGCGCTCGTTCTTCTTCAGGGCCTTGAGGGCGTTCTTTTCGGCGCGGGCGTAGTCGCCTTGCTGCACGGCGACGATGGCGCGGTTGAGCAGCTTCACGCTTTCGTGGTCGCGGACGGCGCGGGCTTCGAGATTCAGGCGGGCGATCGAATCGGACGAGGCGGAATCGCCCAGCTGTTCGGCGCGCAGGCCCAGGTGGACGCCTTCACCGGCCGCTTCTTCGGCGGCGGCGAGGGCGGCGGCCGAGATTCCGAAGCCGAGATTGCGGGACATGCGACCACCTTGGGCGATTGGATGACTTCATCCTCTGGGCGAGTATGCTTAATTGAGTCCTAAGCTGCGACTTACGGTCGCGTCGGCGGCAACAAGGCGTTAACCCACGGCGACCTAGGGTCCCGATTGAACGCCATTCCGGCGAACCGCCATCACGGCGGACGGGCGCAGCGATGGAAAGGAGCGGCCAAAAGTGCCTTTGAAGCTGTCGCTGAAGCCCGGCGAGAAATTCGTGTTGAACGGGGCGGTCGTGCAGAACGGCGATCGTCGCGGCGTGCTGGTCCTCCAGAACAAGGCCTCGGTGCTGCGTGAGAAGGACATCATGCAGCCCGACCAGGTCACCACGCCCTCGCGTCGGATCTACTTCCCGGTCATGATGATGTACCTGGAAGAGGCCGGCGCCGAGAAATACTACGACGAGTTCGCCACCCGCCTGACCGAGTTCATGGGCGTGGTGCGCAACGCGGCCGTTCTGGCCGATTGCATCGCGATCTCGAAACACGTCATGGCGCGTGAATACTACAAGGCGCTCATGCTGAGCCGTAAGCTGATCGATTACGAAGACGAGAGGTTGGGGAATGTCTCTTCGGGCCTACCAACAGGCGGCGACCAGGACTGAGAATCCGCGAGAGGTCGAGTACCGTCTGTTCGGACAGGTGACTCGGGCCCTCATGGAGGCTTCGGAAGCCGAGGATGGCGACATCCAGAAGCGTATCCACGCTCTGGACTGGAACCGTCGTGTCTGGTCGGCGCTCGCCACCGACTGCTCGCTGCCGGAGAACACCATGCCCAAGGAGCTGCGCGCGAGCATCATCTCGCTGAGCCTCTGGGTCAGTCGGCACTCGAGCCTGGTCATGCGCAAGGAAGAGGAGTTCGAGCCTCTGATCGAGATCAACCGCATGATCATGCAGGGCCTGGCCGCTCGGGCCGAAGCGGCCTGACCTGATCGTGCTGCGGCGCCGCTCGGCGCCGATTGCCTGCTCCCTTCGGAAAAACCTGCCGCCCGGCGAATGTTGCATTCGCCGGGCGGTTTCGTTTCCGGCCTGATATTTTTCAATTCCCTTATATTTCAAGGTGTTGCGATTTGGCCTGAACTGGCCCGCCGTTTGCGATGGTTCCCGCGGGCAAAACGCCCGACCGGCAAAACGCCGGGGCTCTCCACCAAAATGGTAGGTTCCTATGATCGCCAACTCCATCAACACCAATGCCGGCGCGATGATCGCGCTGCAGAACCTGAACGCCACCAACTCGGAGCTGACCACCACCCAGCAACGCATCAACACCGGCAAGAAGATCTCGAGCGCTAAGGACAACGGCGCGATCTGGTCGATGGCTGAAATGCAGAGCGCGACGTCGAGCTCGTTGAACGCCGTGAAGGATTCTCTCCAGCGCGGCCAATCGACGATCGATGTTGCTCTGGCTGCAGGCGACACCGTCACCGATCTGCTGGGCAAGATGAAGGAAAAGGCTCTGGCCGCTTCCGACACCTCGCTCAACACCGCCTCGTTCAACGCCCTTCAGGCTGACTTCACGTCCCTGCGTGACCAGATCACCAAGGCCGTGACGAACGCCAAGTTCAACGGAGCCAGCGTCGTGGACGGTTCGACCACCAAGCTGCAGTTCCTGGCGAACGAAACGGGCTCGGCGTTCACTGTCACCTCGCGGACCCTGTCCCTCACGGGCATCGGTCTGTCGGCGGCGACGACCTTCACGACCGCCGCGGCGGCCAAGACGATGATCTCCACCATCGACACGGCTCTGACCACGACGACGAACAAGCTGGCTTCGCTCGGCACCAACTCGGTCGGCCTGGACATGCACTTGACCTTCATGGGCAAGCTGCAGGACAGCCTGGACGCCGGTGTCGGCAATCTGGTCGATGCGGACATGGCCAAGGAAAGCGCCAAGCTGCAGTCGCTGCAAACCAAGCAGCAACTGGGCGTGCAGGCACTGTCCATCGCCAACCAGGCGCCCCAGTCGATCCTGTCCCTGTTCAAGGGCTGATCGAAGAAGCGCCAAGGCGGCGACAAGCGCCGGGCGGTCGAAGACCGCCCGGCGTTTTCTTTTTCCGGTCCCGCATTTCCGGCGACCGGCGGTCGATTTTCGGGTGGGCAAAACGGTCGCATCTGCTGAAACCTGCCCGGCACATTTTGCCGGATGGCGCCTCAAGTCGGCAGGAATTGCCGGGCGGCAACGTCCTAAACGAACATATAACGCAGTAATTTCAACGACTTAAAAATTTCGCATGGGTGGGCAGGATTGGCCCGGTAGTTGCTTCCTAGTTCAGCGAGCAAAACGCTCCCGGCAGTCAAAATGACGTCGGACAACCTGAAATAGGAACATATTCGTTATGGCGCTGAACAGCATCAACACGAACTCGGGCGCGATGATCGCCCTGCAAAACCTGAACTCGACCAACAGCGATCTCGCCGTTACGCAACAGCGTATCAACACCGGCAAGAAGATCGGCAGCGCCAAAGACAATGGCGCTATCTGGGCCACCGCCAAGAACCAGTCGGCCACCGCCTCCTCGATGAACGCCGTGAAGGACTCGCTGCAACGCGGTCAATCCACGATCGACGTCGCTCTGGCCGCCGGCGACACCGTCACGGACCTGCTCGGCAAGATGAAGGAAAAGGCCCTGGCCGCTTCCGACACCTCGCTGAACACTGCCTCGTTCAACGCCCTGAAGTCTGACTTCACTTCGCTGCGCGACCAGATCACCAAGGCCGTGAGCAACGCCAAGTTCAACGGCGCCAGCATCATCGACGGTTCGACCACGAAGCTCAGCTTCCTGGCCAACTCGGACGGCACCGCCATCACGGTGAACTCCAAGACCCTGTCGCTGGCTGGTATCGGCCTGAGCACCGGCACCACCTTCGCGGACGCCGCTGCGGCCAAGACGATGATTGCGACCATCGACACGGCCCTGCAGACGACGACCAACAAGCTGGCCTCGCTGGGCACCAGCTCGACCGGCCTGGACACCCACCTGACCTTCGTCGGCAAGCTGCAAGACAGCCTCGACGCCGGCGTG
>NZ_QHJY01000292.1 GCF_003185805.1 Caulobacter sp. D5 | reverse complement strand
ACGGTCCGCCGCCGCCACAACGCCCGCGTCCGCACCGCTCTTCAACCACTTCGCCATGGCCGTTTCTCCTGGAAGTCTCCCGAGAGAGGTGTCGCGCGGATCGGCGGCTCGCGCGCGGCGTGCAGCGGGAACGGTCGCTTGGCGGAGAACGATTCAGGCCGCCAGGCGGTGAGCCCGGCGCCAGGCCTGGGGCGCGGCGCCCATGGCGCGGCGGAACAGCCGGCACAGGTGCGACTGGTCGGCGAAGCCGCACAGATAGGCGATCTGGCTCAGCGGCTCGCGGGTGGTCAGCATCATGTGCTGGGCCGCCTCCAGCCGCCGGCGGGTGACATAGGCGTGCGGCGTCTGGCCGAAGGTGACCTTGAAGGCCCGGCCAAAATAGCTGGGGCTGAGCGCCACCAGGGCGCCCAGGGCCGCCGTGCTGAGATCGCCCTCCAGGCCCTCGTCGATGTGCTTGCGCAGCTTGCGGGCCTGCCAGGGGGCCAGGCCGCCCTGCACGGCCTGCGCGGCCAGGGGTGCAACGCTCGGCGCGGCGACGCCGACGACGCCAACGCCGACGACAAGGGCCGAGGCCTTGGCGATCAGGGCCCGGGCCGTGGCGGCCTCCGGTTCGGCCGAACGCTCCAGCGACCGTTCCAGGGCGCCGAGCACCTCGCGCAGGTCGGCGAAGCTGCGGGGCTCGCCCGCCAGTTCCCGCGCGGCCATCAGGCCGGTGGAGGGGGCGGCGTCGGAGAAGGATGACGGGGCGAGGAAGGACATGGTTTCGATCCCTGACTGCGGGCGCCCCGACGGGCCCCTTCGTTTTCGAGGATCATTGTTCTGCGACCGCGACGCAGGTCGCCATCGCACCCGCGCTTATCGTCGCAGTCCCTGGGTTTGGCGGGCTCATACCCAGGTATGGGATCGCTACCTTGCGAGGTGGGTCCGCGCGGCTTTCGACGCCGCGCGGACCCCGCCCGTCAGCCCTCGGCCAGCGAGGCGCTGTCGATCACGAAGCGGTACTTCACGTCGCTCTTCTGCATGCGCTCGTAGGCGGTCTCGATCTCCTGGATCCTGATCATCTCGATGTCGGAGACGATGCCGTGCTCGGCGCAGAAATCGAGCATCTCCTGGGTCTCGGCGATGCCGCCGATCAGCGAGCCGGCGATCGACCGGCGCTTGAAGATCAGGGCGGCGACGTCCGGGCTCGGGTGAGCGTGTTCCGGCACGCCGACCAGGCACAGGGTCCCGTCGCGCTTCAGCAGGGCGGTGAAGGCGTCGAGGCTGTGGCTGACCGAGACGGTGTTGAGAATGAAGTCGAACGAGTTGGCGTGGGCGGCCATCTCATCGGCGTTGCGCGACACCACGACCTCGTCGGCGCCCAGGTCCAGGGCGTCCTGGCGCTTGGCTTCCGAGGTGGTGAAGGCCACGACGTGCGCGCCCAAAGCATGAGCCAGCTTGACGCCCATGTGGCCCAGGCCCCCGATGCCGACGACGCCGACCTTCTTGCCGGGACCGACGTTCCAGTGGCGCAGCGGCGACCAGGTGGTGATGCCGGCGCACAGCAGCGGGGCCACGGCGGCCAGCTGCTCCTCGGGGTGGCTGATCTTCAGCACGAAGCCGTCGTTGACGACGATCTGCTGCGAATAGCCGCCCAGGGTGTGGCCGGGGGCGTCTGCGGTCGGGCCGTTGTAGGTGCCCACGAAGCCGTTCTCGCAGAACTGCTCCAGACCATCGTCGCACGAGTGGCAGTGCTTGCAGCTGTCGACCATGCAGCCGACGCCGACCACGTCGCCTTCCTTGAAGCGGCTGACCGAACCGCCGACGGCCGAGACGCGGCCGACGATCTCGTGGCCGGGCACGCAGGGGAACAGGGTGCCGGCCCATTCCGAACGCACGGTGTGCAGGTCGGAGTGGCAGACGCCGCAATAGGCGATCTCGATCTGGACGTCGTGCGCGCCGACGGCGCGGCGGGTGATGTCCATCGCTTCCAACGGCTTGTCGGCGGCGAAGGCGCCATAGGCTTTGATGGCCATGTGCAGGATATTCCGATTGGCTTTTGGGGGGAGGAAGACCCGCGAGGGATCTTGCGAGGCCAATCTAGCGCGCGCGCGATCGTAAAATTAGCCGCTCAGCTTTTCACGGCTCGATGAGCAAAATTCATCAATCGACCTCTTGCGGCGCGGCCGCCACGGGCAGTCGAAGCTCGAACCGCGCGCCCTCTCCGGTCTGCGACGTCACGACGATCGTCCCGCCATGGGCCTCGGCGATGGTCTTGCAGATCGACAGCCCCATGCCCATCCCGCCGGACTTGGTGGTGTAGAAGGCGTTGAACAGCTGCGGCAGGCGCTCGGACGCCACGCCCGGCCCGGTGTCGGCCACCGACAGCACCACCGCCTCGCCCTCCCCTTGCCGCTCCACGGCCCCACGCACGGTCAGCACGCGCTCCGCCTCGTCCTCCAGGCCCTCGGCCATCGCCTGCACGGCGTTGACCATCAGGTTGACCAGCACCTGCTGCAGCTGGACCCGGTCGCCGTCCACCTCCGGCAGGTCGGCGGGAACCTGCACCCGCAGGGCCACCCCATTGGCCGTCAGCTCGCGCCGCACCAGCAGCACGGCGTCCTCGACCAGCGCGCCGAGCGCCAGCCGCGTCGTCTCCGGCTCGCCCTTGACGGCCATGGTGCGGATGCGGCCGATCACGCCCGAGGCGCGGTTGGCCTCGCCGATCATCCGGTCGAAGGCCCGGCGCACCTCCTCCAGGTCCGGCGTCTCGCGCTTCAGCCCGCGCAGGCCCGCCTCGCCGTTGGTGACGATGGCCGACAGCGGCTGGTTGACCTCGTGGGCGATCGAGGCGGTCAGCTCGCCCAGGGTCGAGATCCGCGCCGCATGGGCCAGCTCGGCCTGCACCCTCTGCAGGTCCTCCTGGGCGCGCAGGCGGTCGGTGATGTCGATGACGCCGACCAGGGTCGCCCCCTGCGGCAGGTATTCGCGCGGATAGCAGCAGGTGAACAGGCCGTCGAACTCGCGGCCGTCATAGGTGCGAAAGCGCGCCTCGCTTTCGTAGTGCGGCTTCTTCTCCAGGGCGGCGATCACGCTGGCGGCGAAGACGTGCTCGCTGCACGGCGGCCAGAAGCGGTCGACCGGACCCAGCAGCTGCTCGCGCGTGGCCTCGAACAGCTGCAGCGACTTCTCGTTGACGTCGACGACCTGGCTGGCCTCCATCATCTGCCGCACGAAGCGCGGGTTCTCGGCAATGTGGGCCCGCAGGCTGGTCACGCCCCTGGCGCGCAGGGCGCCGAACATTCCGGCCAGGGCCGAGAAATCCAGCTCCCAGAACGACACGCTCATGGCGTGGAAGACGTTGCGGAAGCGGTATTCGCTGCGCCGCAGGGCCTCCTCGGCCTTGCGGGCCTCGGTGACGTCGCGGCCGGTCTCCAGGATTTCGACCGGCGCGCCCGAGGCGTCGCGGCGCAGCGACCAGCGCAGATCGATCACCCCCTTGCGGCCGTCGGCCAGCCGTCGGGTCACCTCGCCCCGCCAGGCGCCCTGCGCCAGCAGGCGGGCGTTGATCTCCTCCAGCGGGGCCGGGAACACCGTCTCCAGCAACTGCGGCGCATGGGCGTGGCGGGCCGCCTCGCGGCTGTGGCCGTACAGCGTCTCGCACCCCTGGTTCCAGAACAGGATCCGCCCCTCCAGGTCGCGCACCAGGATCGGCTCGCGGGCCGTGTCCAACAGGCCGAGCAGGGATTCGGTCGAAACGTTCAAGACGTCGGGGTGGTCGCGCATCGAGATCACCGAAGGTTGCGCCCCTTTATTGACGGCGCGCAGTGGTTGGTCCAGCTATCGCCCTCATGTCGGTTCCGACGGTGCACATTGTCGACGACGACGGGGCCATACGCGAAGCCCTGGACAGCCTGTTCCGCTCGGTCGGGCTGGAGACGCGCCTGTTCGGCAACGCCCAGGACTTCTTTCGCTCCGGACATGCGCACGACGCGGGATGCCTCGTCTTGGACGTACGGCTCCCCGGCGTCAGCGGCCTCGACTTCCAGGCCCAGCTCAACGCCGCCGACATCCGCATGCCGGTGGTGCTGATGACCGGCCACGGCGACATCCCGATGACCGTGCGCGGCATGAAGGCCGGCGCCGTCGATTTCCTGGCCAAGCCCTTCCGCGACCAGGACATGCTCGACGCGGTGACCGCCGCCATCGGCCGCGACCAGGCCCAGCGCGCCGAGCGCTCCGGGCTCGACGAGGCCCGCCGCCGCTACGACACCCTCACCGCCCGCGAGCGCCAGGTCATGGCCATGGTCGCCGCCGGCCTGATGAACAAGCAGATCGCCTTCGAGATCGGGCTCTCCGAGATCACGGTGAAGATCCACCGCGGCTCGGCCATGCGGAAGATGGAGGCGCGTTCGATGCTGGAGTTCGTACGCATGGCCGAGCTGCTCGGCGTCGCCCCTGCGACATGACGCCATACACCCGAGTATGATTCCGCCGCCGGCCGGTCTGGGGCAGATAGATCCCACCCGCCGCCCTTCGCCTGTCCGCCCGCTCCCGGCGGGACCGGAAGGGACGAGCCGGAAGGGACGAGTAGGTGTCGCAAGCCCCGTTGATTGCCGTGGTCGACGACGACGAAGCCGTCCGGGCTTCCCTGGAGGCCCTGATCCGCTCGCTGGGCCACCGCGTCGCCACCTTCGCCTCGGCCGCCGCCTTCCTGGCCTCAGAGGCCTCGTCCGGCGCCGACTGCCTGATCAGCGACGTCCAGATGCCCGGCCTCTCAGGCTTCGACCTACAGCTGGCCCTGGGCGAACGCGGCCTGGCCACCCCCGTCATCCTGATCACCGCCTTCGACGACGCCCGCGCCCGCGCCCGCGGCCTGGCCCTCGGCGCCGCCTGCTTCCTGAAGAAACCCTTCAGCGGCGACAGTCTGATCCGCTGCCTGGAAGCGGCGCTGGCCGGGCGCTGACGCGGACGACAGATCGACCGGCGGCAGGCAGTTTCATGATTTTGGAGAAATGGCGCGCCCGGAACGATTCGAACGTCCGACCCTCAGATTCGTAGTCTGATGCTCTA